>DAHUXW010000112.1 GCA_027306925.1 Acidimicrobiaceae bacterium
CTCGTCACCATGGCGACGAGCGAGGGGAACGTCTCCCAACGGAGCGAGCTCACCTCCTCGGGGCGTTCGATCCTCGCCGCGCTCGAGATCCCCGAACCACCCCGCTTCTACGACTTCACCCCAGCCGCGGACGGCAAGGCCGGCTGAGCGCGTAGTAACACGCGCTCAGCCGGCACTCTCGGCGAACGCCCTGCTCACGCGCCCTTTCCGGGTATCTCTCTGCCTACGTGCTGCGGAAGTCCGGCATCAGCGTGAGATTGCTCGTCCGATCGAGGTCGCGAAGCTTGTTGACGTTGCGGCGGATGCCCGAGAGCAGCTCCTCGACATGGTGTTGAAAGTGCGCGATGAACTCGTCGGCGACGATCTGCGGTACAGCCAGGCGTTCCCCAGACTGCTGAGCGATCGCCCGCAGGATGGCCACGGTCGGTGAGGTGAGTGAGAGATGTGGTTGGAGCTGATTGGTGTCGAGAACGATCACGAACAATTGCTAGCTCGTGCACGTTCGGTGTGTTGGTTACCAACCCTGACAGGACTAGCTGTAATTACCAGCCCGGAAGGCTTCACTCGGCGTTGACCAGTCGGTACCGCGATCGCTCCAGAAGGACCCTCGCGGCCCGACCTTCGCCCTGCCGATTCCTTGGGCGCGATTTGGGCGCGATCCGGGCGCGATTGGGCGCGTAATCGCAGGTCGTCAGGAACACCACTGGTCAGTCACGGTCACATCCAGAAATCGCTCTGACCAGGCACAACAGAAGAACTTTGAGAGAGCGGGTGACGAGAATCGAACTCGCGTTCTCAGCTTGGGAAGCTGATGTTCTGCCTCTGAACTACACCCGCGTGCCGGGCGGCGACCGCGGCGCGCACCGGGGGAACGCGATCACGGCTCGACCAGCCCCGCCACTGTATCGTGCGTTCTCGACATGATCCTCTCCGACCGATCCATCCGCGAGGCGCTCGCCGCCGGTCGCATCGTCATCGATCCCTACGACGCGTCCTGCGTGCAGCCGTCGTCCGTCGACCTCCACGTCGACCGCTACTTCCGAGTCTTCAGGAACCACAGTCAGCGGGTCATCGACGTGAAGGACGACCAGGAGGACCTCTCGGAGCTCGTCGAGGTCCGAGAGGACGACGCGCTGATCCTGCACCCGGGCGAGTTCGTCCTCGGGGCGACCCTCGAGCGCGTCGCGCTCCCGGACGACCTCGTCGGCCGGCTCGAGGGCAAGTCGAGCCTCGGCCGCCTCGGGCTGCTCATCCACTCGACGGCCGGCTTCGTCGACCCGGGCTTCGACGGATACCTCACGCTCGAGCTGTCGAACGTCGCGAACCTGCCGATCACGGTCTACCCGGGCATGAAGATCGGCCAGATCAGCTTCCTCGCGATGACGACGCCGGCGGACACCCCGTACGGCGCGTCGGCGCTCGGCTCGAAGTACCAGCACCAGCGAGGGCCGACCCCGAGCCGCTACTTCGAGAACTTCCGGCAGTAGTGGTCCCGGGCGGGTCCGGGACGCGACGCGGCCCCCGGCGGGGCGCGGAGCGCTGCTCCGGGCCGCCGGGGGCCGTCGACGTGGGCGGTGCCTAGAGCGCGTCGATGCCGCGCTCTCCGGTGCGGATCCGGACGACCTCCTCGACCGGCACGACCCAGACCTTGCCGTCACCGATCTTGCCGGTGCGGCCGGTCGTCGTGACCGACTCGACGACGTCGTTCACCTGGGCGTCGTCCACGAGGATCTCGAGCCGGATCTTCGGCACGAGGTCGATCGTGTACTCGGCGCCACGGTAGGTCTCGGTGTGGCCGCCCTGGCGGCCGAAGCCCTGTACCTCGCTGAGAGTCAGGCCCTGGACCCCGATGCTCTTGAGTGCGTCCTTCACCTCGTCGAGCTTGAACGGCTTGATGACTGCGACGACGACCTTCACCTAGATGCCTCCCTCGGGCGCGAGCGTTTCCATGATTCCCGATCGCGACGCGAGCTGCGGCGGCTCGACCTCCTCGTCGTGGACCGCTGCGTCGCCCACGTCGAGCTCCGCGTCCGTGAAGCGGAGGTTGATACGTAGCACGTGCTTGATGATCATCAGCAGCACGAACGTCACGACCGCGTCCCAGACGATGATCGTCAACGCGGTGAGGAACTGGATGAGCACGCGGTCCGAGTTGCCGTACATGAGGCCGGCGACACCGTTCGCCCCGCTCCACGCGGAGAGCGCGTTCACCTTGCCCGAGGTGTACTCGACCATGTACGGGTCCGCGAGGAACCCGGTCATGATCCCGCCGAGCAGGCCGGCCATCCCGTGGGTGTAGACGACACCGAGCGCGTCGTCGACCTTCGAGAAGGGCCGGATCTTGGGCAGGTACGTCCAGGCGAGGAAGACGAGGAACGACGCGATCACGCCCATGATCGCCGCGGCGTTCCCGTTCACGAAGCCCGCGGCCGGGGTGATCGCGACGAGCCCCACGATCATCCCGTTGATCGAGCCGAGGAACGTCGGCTTCTTCGTCGGGCTGATGAACGTGTCGCACGCGACCCAGGTGAGCAGCGCGGTCGCCGTGCAGATGTTCGTGTTCATGACCGCGGCGGCCGCGTCGGTTCCCGCGTAGTACGGGTCGCCGCCGTTGAAGCCGTTCCAGCCCATCCACAGCATGCCCGCGCCGACCGCGACGAGCAGCAGGTTCGTCGGCGGGAACGAGTTCCGGTCACGGGTGATGCGCGGCCCGACGACCCATGCGGCGACGAAGCCCGAGATGCCCGCGGCGAGGTGGATGACGTAGCCACCCGAGTAGTCGAGGGCTCCCTTCTGCGCCCAGTAGCCGCCGCCCCAGACGAGCATCGCGTTCACCGTGTACGCGCACGTCGTCCAGGCGGGGACGAAGATGATCCACGCCTTGAAGTTCATGCGCCCGAGCACGCTGCCGAGGAAGAGCAGCGGGGTGATCGCCGCGAAGACGAACTGGAAGTACGCGAGGGTCGCCGTCGGGAAGTGGAAGGGCGGTCCCGCGCCGACGAAGTTCGGGATGATCGCCTGGTGGGTCTCCTGGCCGGGCCCGGTGATCGAGCCGGGGTGACCGAGGAAGCCGTTGAGGATGCTGCTCGTGATCCCGGACCCGCCGCCCGCGTGGTATGGCACGCCGAAGCCCATGTCGTAGGCCCAGAAGATCCAGACCACGAGGACCGCGGCGAAGCCCCCGAAGGTCATGAGCAGCGTGTTGACCGCCCACTTCTTCTTCACGAGGCCGCCGTAGAGGGCGGCGATCCCGATGACGCTCATCAGGCCGACGAGCGTCGCGGCCGTCAGCTGCCACGCGTTGTCCCCTGGATTGAGCCAGCTCGGGTAGGGGAAGTACATCCAGTCTCCTTCTGTCAGGCCACACCAGGCGGCATCGGTCGACAGACGGAGGGTAGGCAGGCAGCGTTTCTACGCTGTGGCGTCGATGAGAATGGCGTGTTTCGCTACCGTGAACGGCGTGTGAACGGGCAGCTCGAGCGACTCGTCGCCGCGGCCGTGCGCCACCGGCGCGCCACCGGCGTGTGCAGCCGGAGTGCTACTGGTCGCGCTCAGCCCGCCTGGCGGGCGACGGCCTCGGCGGCGGCGCGCACCTCGTCCGGGTCGCCGAGGTAGTACGCGTCGCGCACGGCGAGATCGTCGTCGAGCTCGTACACGCGCGGCGCGCCGGTCGGGATCTCGAGGTCGACGATGTCGTCGTCGGAGATGTGCTCGATCTCCTTCTCGAGTGCCCGCAGGCTGTTGCCGTGCGCGACGACGAGCACGGTGAGCCCCGAGAGCAGCTCGGGCGCGATCGCGTCCTCGTAGTAGGGGACGAGGCGGCGGACGACGTCCGCGAGGCACTCGGCCGCGGGCAGCGCGCTCGGCGGGACGAGCCGGTAGCGCGGATCGTTGGCGGGGTGGTGCTCGCTGTCGCGCGCGACCTCGGGAGGGCGCGTCGAGTAGCTGCGCCGCCACGCCTTCACCTGCTCGGCGCCGTGGATCGCCGCAGTCTCCTTCTTGTCGAGCCCCTGGAGCGCCCCGTAGTGGCGCTCGTTCAGGCGCCAGTGGCGGCGCACGGGGATGTACGCGCGGCCCGCGACCGTGAGCGCGATGTCCGCGGTCCTCACGGCGCGGGTGAGCACGGACGTGTGGACGACGTCCACCGTGAGCCCGTGCGCGGCGGCGACGAGCTCGCCCGCCGAGCGGGCCTCGGCCTCGCCGTCGGGGGCGAGGTCCACGTCGACCCAGCCCGTGAAGCGGTTCTCCGCGTTCCACGCGCTCTGTCCGTGGCGCAGCAGCACGAGCGTGGGCACATCGGCAGGGTACCGCGACCGTCGCGGTCGCGGCACGACACGCGGCCGTCGCGCGGAGGCAACCCGCCGTTCACACACCCTGCCTAGGCTGCGAGCATGGCCAGCTTCGTCATGCGGGTCTGGCTCGCGGACCGTCCGGGCGCCCTCGGCGCCATCGCGAGCCGG
>DAHUXW010000017.1 GCA_027306925.1 Acidimicrobiaceae bacterium
CCCCGGGCGCGCGGCCGCCCGGGGGCGCGGCCGCCGGCGGCGGCGGCCAGGCCGGTGGCACCGCTCGCACGTAGCGGGCGGGCAAGGTCCATCGGCAGGATCGAGTCGACGACCTTGCCGGTCGAAGGCCGCCGGCGAGCAGGCAGTACGCGGCCATCGCCGAGCAGGTGATGCGATGACCCCACGCGAGCGACATCCGCACGCCCGTCACGAGGTCGAAGGCGATCCCGGCGACCGACGCTCAGCCGTAGGCCATGGTCGAGCTGGAGCGCGCCGGCGAGGCGACGCCGGCGCGCGGGACCGGTTCGAGCTCGAAGTGCACGGCGCAGTGGCGCTTGGTGACGTAGCTCGAGAGCGGCACGGCCTGGTTGCCCCTCACGGCCTGCTCGGAGAGCGTGTTCCCCCCGAGGGTGATCGCGGCGTGCCCACGCCGCGGCCGCGGCCTGGGTCGCCGGCGTGTTCCCCCCGAGCGTGTTCGCGGCGTGCTCGCCTGCGTGGTACCAGCTGGCGTGGTACCAGCTGATCGTGTGCGGCGGGACGCAGGGCGCGCGCCCGATCGCGAACGGGCGGTGCGTCACCTCGAGCCCTGCTGACCTGACCGGCGCCGACCGGCCCCTCCGCGAGCACCGCTGCGCGAGAGCTTCCGTCGTTCCTTCCACCTGCGCGTCGTCTGCGTCCGACGGTGGAAGGCTGGTCAGGCACTCCGAGCCCGCGGATCCGAGCGTCGCGTGCGGCCAGGGCGTGCCGGCTCGCGGACCGTGCGGGGCCTCGTGTCCGGGGGCGCACGCCCGGTGGGCTCGGCACGCTCAGCGGTGGTACTCCTTCACGGCTCGCGCGACCTCTCGGCTCGCGTCGCGCTCGGCGAGGGCGTGACGCTTGTCGTAGGTCTTGCGCCCCCGGGCGAGCGCGAGCTCGACCTTCGCGACGCCGTCCTTGAAGTAGACCGACAGCGGCACGAGCGTGAGGGACTGCTGCGCGACGCGGCCGTGAAGCTCGTCGATCTGCCGGCGGTGGAGGAGCAGCTTGCGCGGGCGGTCGGGGTCGACCCGCCCGAATCCACTCGCGTACTCGTACGCAGCGACGTGCGCGCCGAGGAGCCACACCTCGCCGCGGTCCACGCGCGCGTACGCGTCCTGCAGCGTCATCTGGCCCGCACGCAGGGACTTCACCTCCGCTCCGCGCAGCGCGATGCCGCACTCGAAGGTCTCGAGGATGTCGTAGTCGTGCCGGGCGCGCCGGTTCTGGGAGACGCGGCGGATGACCGGTCCCTCGTCGCGGCGCCCGGTGGCGGCGCGACTGCCGCCAGCGGCCTTCGACCGGGAGCTCGCCGTGCGGGAGGCCTTTGCTGACACGACGGCCTACGGTAGCGTGCCATGGCGATGACCGATCCGGGACCGGGCGCCTCGGGTCCGGCCGGCCTCGCGATGAGCGCCCGCGTGCAGGCCGAGATGGTCGCCCACTGCCTGCGGGCGTTCCCCGACGAGGGGTGCGGCCTGCTCGCGGGCGACGCGGCCACGGGGCGTGCTGTGACCTGCTACCCGACGCGCAACGCGGCCGCGTCGGCGCGTCTGTACACGGTCGACCCCCGCGACCACCTGCGCGCGGACCGCGACGCCGAGGCCGCCGGCCACACCATCCTCGGTGTGTTCCACTCGCACACGCACACCGATCCCTACCCGTCGCCGACCGACGTCGCGCAGGCCCCCGATCCTTCCTGGCACTACGTCCTCGTCTCGTTGCGCGACGAGCTCGCGTCGGTGCGCTCCTACCGGATCGTCGGGGGCCGCGTCACCGAGGAGCCCGTCGCCGTCCTCGGCTGACCGCGGGAGTCGCCCTCGCGGCGCGGCGACGCCGCCGGGCCGCGAGCCGTCGGTCCTCGGCCGTGTGCGCCGGGCGGAGGTTGCGGGCGCCGCCGTGGGGAATCGAATCGTCGCGCCGAGCGCGGGTTTGTCGCGCGCGGGGCGCGTGGGCGGCGCGGGCCGGCGATAATATGACTCGGGAGGTCGTGTATTCGACCGACGAGCCCGTCGACGCCCGGAGGAACCTTGACCGTCGAAGTCCGCTTGCCCACGCTGCTCAGGCCGTCCGCCGGCGGCGCCGCGTCGGTCACGCTCGACGGCGCGACCGTCGGCGAGGTGCTGCAGGACCTCGAGCGTGCGCACCCTGCGCTCGCCGGCCAGGTGCTCACCGCGGACGGCTCGCTGCACCGGTTCGTGAACGTGTACCTAAACGACGACGACGTGCGGTATCTCGACAAGCTCGACACGAAGGTGGGCGAGGGCGACGTCGTCTCGATCCTCCCCGCGGTCGCCGGCGGAGCGTCGTAACCGAGCGAGGGGGGCGGTCAGATGGCGGTCGCACGCAACGTGCTCGAGCTCATCGGCAACACGCCGGTCGTGGACGTCTCGGCCCTCAGCCCGAATCCGGACGTCCGGATCCTCGTGAAGCTCGAGGGGGTCAACCCCGGCGGCTCCGTGAAGGACCGGGTCGCCCGCTCGCTGGTCGAGGACGCCGAGCGGGCCGGTGTGCTCCGGCCGGGAGCGACGCTGATCGAGCCGTCGTCCGGCAACACCGGCATCGGCCTCGCGCTCGTCGCGCGAGTGAAGGGCTACCACCTGAAGGTCGTGCTTCCGGCCAACGTCTCGGTCGAGCGCCGACAGCTGCTCGCGGTGTGGGGTGCGGAGGTCGTCGAGTCGCCGGGCTCGGAGGGGTCCAACGGCGCGGTCCGGATGGCGCAGCGCCTTGCGTCCGAGCACCCCGAGTGGGTGTTCCTCTACCAGTACGGGAACCCGGCGAACCCCCGCGCCCACTACGAGGGCACGGGACCCGAGATCTACCGGGACGTCCCCGAGATCACCCACTTCGTCGCGGGCCTCGGCACGAGCGGCACGTTGCTCGGCGTCGGCCGGTACCTGAAGGAGCGCGATCCCGACATCGAGGTCTGGGCCGTCGAGCCGCCGAGCGGGGAGATGGTCGACGGGCTCCGCAACCTCGACGACGGCTACATCCCGCCGATATTCGGCGAGCTCGGGGGCGAGAAGCTCCTCGACCGCAAGACCGTCGTGGGTCCCCGCGACTCGATCGAGTGGACCCGCCGGCTCGCGGACGTCGGCGTGTTCGCGGGCATCTCGACAGGCGCGGCCCTCGCCGGCGCGGTCCGGTGCGCGCGCCAGATCGAGGCGGGGGTCGTCGTGATCCTCTCGCCGGACGGCGGCTGGAAGTACCTCTCGACCGGCGCGTGGACCGGTGACATCGACGAGGTGACCGAGCGCGCGAAGAAGGTGATCTACTTCTAGCTCGCGATTCTCGAGCCAGAAGGACCTGTTTCGTGGGGGACGACCGTCCGATCGGCGTGTTCGACAGCGGGTTCGGCGGGCTGACCGTCGCCCGTGCGCTCATCGACCTGCTCCCCTCGGAGCAGCTCGTCTACGTCGGCGACACGGCCCGCTACCCATACGGCCCGCGGTCGGCCGAGGAGGTGCGCGCCTTCGCGCGCGAGATCGTCGCCCGCCTCGTCGACGTGGACGACGTGAAGATGGTCGTCGTCGCGTGCAACACCGCGGCGTCGGTGGCGCTCGACGAGCTGCGTGCGACGACCGGCGTGCCGGTCGTCGGCGTCATCGAGCCGGGACTTCGCGCGGCGGCTCGCGCGACGCGAAACGGCCGCGTCGGCGTGATCGGGACGACGGGGACCGTCGCGTCCGGCGCGTACGCGAACGCCGCTCGCCGGCTCAGGGTCGTCGCGGAGGTCACGTGCGCGGCCTGCCCGGGGTTCGTCGAGTTCGTCGAGCGGGGCGAGACCTCCTCGGACCAGGTGCACGTCCTCGCCGAGCGCCTCCTGTCACCGCTGCGGCGCGAGGGTGTCGACACCCTGCTGCTCGGCTGCACGCACTACCCGTTCCTCGCACGCACGATCGCGGACGTCATGGGACGCGATGTCGTGCTCGTCTCCTCCGCCGACGAGACGGCGTTCGACACTCGCCTGATCCTCGAGTCGACCGGGCTCGGCGCGGCGCCGCGGCCGGCCCCCGAGCACCGCTTCCTCTCGTCGGGCGACGTCGGCTGGTTCGTCGAGATGGGCCGCCGGCTGCTCGGCCCCGAGCTGGAGCGCGCCGAGGCCGTGCACTTTCGCGCCGCGCCGCCGCCTGCGGCGGAGAGCCGGTAGCTTCGGGGGCCGCCCGAGCAGAAGGAGCCCCGCCATGCTGAGCACCCCGACGACCCGCCGGGACGGAAGGACCGCCGACGAGCTGCGCCCGATGCAGCTCGAGCGTGACTTTACGGAGTTCGCGCCCGGGTCGGTCCTCGTCTCGTTCGGGCGCACGAAGGTGCTCTGCACCGCGTCGGTCGACGAGGACGTGCCGCGCTGGATGCGCGGCTCGGGCAAGGGCTGGGTCACCGCGGAGTACTCGCTTCTCCCCGGCTCGTCCGCCGAGCGGGTGACGCGCGAGGCGGCGAAGGGCCGCCAGTCGGGCCGCACCCACGAGATCCAGCGGCTCATCGGCCGCTCGCTTCGCGCGGTGTGCGACATGCGCGCGCTCGGTGAGCGGCAGGTGGTCCTCGACTGCGACGTGCTGCAGGCGGACGGCGGGACGCGCACCGCCGCGATCTCGGGCGCGTACGTCGCGCTCCACGACGCGTGCTCGCGCCTCGTCGGTGCGGGCACGATCGCCCGCCACCCGCTCGGTGACGAGCTCGCCGCGGTGTCCGTCGGGGTCGTCGGCGGTGCATGCCTTCTCGACCTCGAATACTCCGAGGACTCGCGCGCGGACGTCGACATGAACGTCGTGATGACCGGCAACGGCAGCTTCGTCGAGGTGCAGGGGACCGCGGAGGGCGTGCCGTTCTCGCGCGGCGACCTCGGCGAGCTGCTCGACCTCGCCGCGTCGGGCGTGTCGCGGATCGTCGAGCTCCAGCGCGAGATGCTCGCGGTGCCGCCGGACGCCCGCGCCCCGCGTTGAGCGGAGCGGGCGTGACGCGTCTCGTGGTCGCGTCGGCCAACCCGCACAAGGTCGAGGAGATCGCGCAGATCCTCGAGGTGGCGCTCGGGACCGAGTTCGAGCTCGTCGCGCGCCCCGGGGACGTGCCGGACGTCGAGGAGAGCGCGGCGACCCTCGAGGGCAATGCGCACCTGAAGGCGGTGGCGCTTCGGACCGCGACGGGGATCGGGGCGATCGCGGACGACTCGGGTCTCGAGGTCGACGTGCTCGGAGGGGCGCCGGGCGTGCACTCCGCGCGCTACGCGGGCCCCGACGCGACCTACGCGGACAACGTCGCGAAGCTGCTCCGGGCGCTCGACGCGGCGGGCGCACGGGAGCCGGGAGAGCGCGCCGCGCGCTTTCGGACCGTCGCGCTCGCACTGCTCGCCGACGGGCGCGAGATCGCGCGCGAGGGCGTCGTCGAGGGCCGGATCACCGGCGCCGCACGCGGCACCGGGGGCTTCGGCTACGACCCGGTATTCGAGCCGGTCGGCGGCGGTGGGCGCACCTTCGCCGAGCTCGAGCCCGAGGCGAAGCACGCGATCTCCGCCCGCGGGAGGGCGTTCCGCGCGCTCGCGTCCGCCCTGCGCGCCGAGCTCGCGCGCCCCGGCAGTGTGGTGGAATGACGCCATGGCGAAGAACGTCCTCGGCGGGGAGCTCGTGGTGTGCAGCACGGACCCGCTCACGGGCTTTTACCGCGACGGCTGCTGCAACACCGGCGCGGAGGACGTCGGCGTCCACACGGTCTGCGTGATCGCGACCGCGGAGTTCCTCGAGTTCTCGAGCTCGCGCGGCAACGACCTCTCGACGCCGCTTCCGGAGCACGGCTTCCCGGGCCTTCGAGCCGGCGACCGATGGTGCCTGTGCGCGCCGCGCTGGCAGGAGGCGCTCGACGCCGGAGCGGCGCCGGAGGTGGTCCTCGAGGCGACACACGCCTCGTCGCTCGAGTGGGTGCGCCTCGAGGACCTGCGCCGGCACGCGGTCGCGTGAGCGCCCGGGTCCCGGCTGTCCGAGCGGCCCTCGCGGCCCCGGCGGACGGTACGCTCGCGGCGTGACTCCTCGCTACCGCTGCACGGGTTGTGGGAACCGCACGCGCTTCGACGTGCTGTCGACGACGCGGTCCCGGGCCTTCCACCACTTCGACCTCGGCGGAGGTCTCACGGTCGAGGACGAGGAGGTGCTGTCCCACGTCGTCGAGTCCGTGACGTGCCGCTGGTGCGGGAGCACGACGGCGATCGAGACCGTCGACGAGCGCGGCGACGGCGAGCCGGCCGCGGTGGAGGGTTCGCTCGCCGGGCCCCGGTCCGGCGCGGCCGCCGTCGGCGCCTGAGCCGCGCCCGCGCTACGGCACTGACACACCCGCGCGCCATCATCACCACGTACGAGCCGGCCGACGGGAGCGTCCCGTCCGGCGACCCGGAGGTGACGAGATGGCGCCAGCAACACTCACGATCAGCTGCGAGGAGTGCGCACTCGAGTCGACGGCCACGTGCGACGACTGCGTGGTCTCGTTCCTGCTCGACCGGGAGCCGCACGACGCGGTCGTCATCGACGCGGACGAGGCGCGAGCGATGCGTCTGCTCGAAGGGGCCGGCCTCGTCCCGTCGCTCCGCCACGAGCGCCGCGTCAGCTGACGCGACGCTCGCTCCCGGTCTCGCCGTGGACCGGGGCGCGGCCGGTTCGGCTGCGACGTGACGCACCTCCTCGTCACCAACGACTTCCCTCCGAAGGTGGGAGGCATCCAGTCCTACCTCTGGGAGCTGTGGCGGCGGCTCCCTCCCGAGCAGTACGCAGTCCTCACGATCGGCCACGCGGACGCCGCGTCGTTCGACGAGCGCGCGCCGTGCCGGATCGAGCGAGTCGACGCGCGGATGCTGCTCCCGACACCGTCGCTGCGTGCGCGCGTGAGCGCGTTCGCCCGAGAGGTCGGCGCGTCGCTCGTGGTGCTCGACCCGGCGCTTCCCGTCGGGCTGATCGGGCCCGATCTCGGGTTGCCCTATGCGGTGGTGCTCCACGGGGCCGAGGTGACGGTGCCGGGCCGGCTCCCCGGGGCACGCGCGCTCCTCGCCCGGGTCGTGACCCGCTCGAGCCTCGTCGTCGCCGCGGGCAGCTATCCGCTCGCCGAGGCTTCCCGGGCTGCGGGCGGGCGGCTCCCGCCGAGTGTCGTCGTGCCGCCCGGTGTCGACGTCGAGCGCTTCCGACCGCTCGCGGCCGACGAGCGCGCCGCGGCGCGGCGGCGGATCGGCCTGCCCGAGACGGGCCGCCTCGTCGTGAGCGTGAGCAGGCTCGTGCCGCGAAAGGGCATGGACGTGCTCGTCGAGGCCGCCGCGCGGCTCGCGCCCGACCGTCCGGACCTGTGCGTCGCGATCGGCGGATCGGGGCGCGATCGGGCGCGACTCGAGCGGCTCGCAGCGCGCCTCGACGCGCCCGTGTGGTTCCTTGGACGGGTCGCGGACGAGGACCTCCCCGCGCTCGACGCTGCGGCGGACGTGTGGGCGATGCTCTGCCGCAACCGCTGGCTCGGGCTCGAGCAGGAGGGCTTCGGCATCGTCTTCCTCGAAGCGGCCGCGGCCGGGGTCGCCCAGGTCGCCGGGCGGAGCGGCGGCGCCGAGGAGGCCGTCGAGCACGAGGTCACCGGGCTCGTGCTCGACCGTCCCGCGGACGTCGTCGTGGCGGCCGACGCGCTTGCCCGGCTGCTCGACGACGACGCGCTGCGCGCGCGTCTCGGCGCGGCGGCGCGCGCCCGGGCGGTGTCGACGTTCGACTACGACCTGATCGCGCGCCGCCTCGGGCGCGCGCTCGCCGACGCGGGGGGCTGACGGACGCAGGCAGCGGCCCGCCCCAGGTGATACACAGACCAGACGGCGCGGTGGCAGGCTCGCGGGTGGACCGCGGCGGCGCGTCGCCGAAGGGAGCAAGGTCGTGGAGCGCACCGCCGAGCACATGGTCATCGCCGGGTCGCCCGAGCAGTGCTTCGCGGTGGTGACCGACGTCGAGCGGTACCCCGAGTGGGTCGCCGACTTGAAGGAGGTCCACGTCCTCAGTCGTGACGACGAGGGCCGCGCCGCGCTCGTGAGCTTTCGCGCCGGCGCGTTCGGCCGGAGCACGAGCTACGTCCTCGCGTACGACTACGCGCGCGCTCCCGGCGAGGTCGCCTGGGTCCAGAAGGAGGGCGACCTCACGAACCGGCTGGACGGCCGGTACGTGTTCTTGTCCGGCGCCGACGGCACGACCGACGTCACCTACGAGCTCGCGGTCGAGCTGAAGGTCCCCATCCCGAACTTCGTGAAGCGCCGTGCCGAAGGCCACATCCTCCACGCGGCGATCCGCGACCTGAAGCACCGGGTCGAGTCGACGAGGTGACGATGCGCGTCGGCGTCGTGCTGCCGACGTTCGAGCGCTCGGCGGACCGTGCGCTCGGCGCCGCGTGCGAGGCCGAGCGCGCCGGGCTCCACGGCGTGTTCGCCTACGACCACCTCTGGCCGATGGGCCAGCCGGGCCGCCCCGCGATCTCCCCGTACCCGCTCCTCGGCGCGGTCGCGTCGCGCACGACCCGCGTCGCGCTCGGGACGCTCGTCGCGAGGGTCGGGCTCGTTCCCGACGACGTGCTCGTCCGCGAGCTGCTCACGCTGCAGGTCGTGAGCGCGGGGCGCGCGGTCGTCGCGGTCGGCACGGGGGACTCGAAGAGCGCGGCCGAGAACCGCGCGTACGGCGTCGCCTTCGAGGCGCCCCGGCGGCGGCGCGAGCGCCTCGGCGCGGTCGTCGCGAGCCTCCGCCAGGCTGGGGTGCCGACCTGGGTCGGAGGGGGCTCGGCGGCGACCGACGCGGTCGCGCGCTCGACCGGCGCCGCGCTGAACCTGTGGGGCGCGACGCCCGGGACCGTCGCGGCGGCCGCGCGCTCGGGCGAGGTCACCTGGGCGGGGCCCCTCCCCGGCGACTCGGGCGACGCCGCCGCGCTCCTCGCGGCCCTCGGGCGAGCCGGAGCCTCGTGGGCGGTCGTCGGCTGGCCCGGGTCGTGCGGGCCGATCGTCGCGGCCGCATCCACCGCGGGGTGTGCGCTTGGCTAGCCTGTCAGGGTGGACTTCCGCCGCGTCAACGGCTTGCCGCCGTACGTCTTCGCAGAGATCGACGCGCTGAAGCTGCGGGCACGGCGCGCCGGGCACGACGTCATCGACCTCGGCTTCGGCAACCCCGACATCCCGTCGCCCGACGTCGCGGTCGACAAGCTCGTCGAGGCCGCCCGCAACCCGCGCAACCACCGCTACTCGGCGTCGCGAGGCATCCCGAAGCTCCGCCAGGCCGTCGCGGACCTCTACCTCCGCCGCTTCGGCGTCACGATCGACCCGGACCGGCAGGTCGTCACGACGATCGGCGCGAAGGAGGGCCTCTCGCACCTCATGTGGGTGCTCGTCGGACCTGGCGACACCGCGCTCGTGCCTTCGCCCTCGTACCCGATCCACATCTACGCACCGCTGTTCGCCGGCGCGGACGTGCGGATGGTGCGGCTCGAGGGCCTCGGCACGGACGAGGCGGACGCGGGCGAGGCCTTCTTCGCGAACCTCGTCGAGGCGTGGGAGTCGGCGTGGCCGAAGCCGAAGGTCGTGATCTTCTCGTTCCCGCACAACCCGACGACCGCGTGCATCGACCTCGCGACGATGCAGCGGCTCGTCGACTTCGCCCGCGAGCACGGCGTGCTGCTCGTCCACGACTTCGCGTACTCCGACACTGCGTTCGACGGATACAGCCCACCCTCGATCCTCCAGGTGCCGGGGGCGTCCGAGGTGGCGGTCGAGCTCTACACCCTCACGAAGTCGTTCTCGATGGCCGGCTGGCGCGTCGCGTTCCTCGTCGGCAACGACGAGGTCGTCGCCGCGCTCACGAAGCTGAAGAGCTACCTCGACTACGGGACGTTCCAGCCGATCCAGATCGCCTCGATCGTCGCGATGAACGAGGCACCGGAGTACCCGAAGGTCGTGAACGAGGTGTACCTGCACCGCCGGAACGCCCTGTGCGACGGGCTCGCCCGCATCGGCTGGGACGTGCCGCGACCGAAGGGGACGATGTTCGTCTGGGCGCCGATCCCCGAGCAGTACCGGGAGCTCGGCTCGCTCGAGTTCGCGAAGTTCCTCGTCTCGGACGCGAAGGTCGCGACGTCGCCCGGCGTGGGCTTCGGCCCCGGCGGCGACGGCTTCGTGCGCTTCGCGCTCATCGAGAACGAGCAGCGGATCGCGCAGGCGATGCGTACGCTGCGGCGCTCGCTGACCAAGCTCTGAGCGTCCGACGGCCGACGGCCGGACCGTACGAGCGCTTCGTCGCACGGTGGTCGCACGTCGCGCCGGGCGCGGTCGCGGATCCTCGCGAAACCCATTGACATGCGCGTAACTACGGTGGTGTAATTGCTCTGCATCTGGTGGCGGCACACCCCCACAACACAAGATGTTGTGGTCGGGCGCAGGCGTGCGAGGAGGACCGCACGTCGAGGCGCCCGGGGGGTCGGCGCACGCGACACGGAGCGATCGAGCGGCCCGGGAGGCGGACATGGCGGTTGCAAGCGAGCGCGTCGACATCGGCATCCGGCGGCACTTCACGAGCGCCGGCCGGCACCCCTACGACGCCGTCGAGTGGGAGCACCGTGCGTCGCGCATCAGCGACTACCGCACGGGCGCAGTCGCGTTCGAGCAGCTCGATGTCGAGGTCCCGGCGACCTGGAGCATGAACGCTACGAACATCCTCGCCCAGAAGTACTTCCGCGGGACGCTCGGGACCGCCGAGCGCGAGACCTCGCTGCGCCAGGTGATCGATCGCGTCGTCGACACGATCACGACCTGGGGCGTGAAGGACGGCTACTTCGCCGACGAGGCCGAGGCGTCCGCGTTCAGCGACGAGCTCAAGTACCTCGTCGCGACCCAGAAGGCCGCGTTCAACTCGCCGGTCTGGTTCAACATCGGCGTCTACGGCGTGCCGCAGCAGGCCTCCGCGTGCTTCATCCTCGCGGTCGAGGACTCGATGTCCGCGATCTTGAACTGGTACGTCGAGGAGGGGACGATCTTCAAGGGAGGATCCGGCTCCGGCGTGAACCTGTCGAAGATCCGTGGCTCGCGCGAGCTCCTCGCCGGCGGCGGGACCGCGTCGGGCCCGGTGAGCTTCATGCGCGGGGCGGATGCGTCGGCCGGGACGATCAAGTCGGGCGGCAAGACGCGGCGCGCGGCGAAGATGGTCATCCTCGACGCCGACCACCCCGACGTCCGGGAGTTCGTGTGGTGCAAGAGTCGCGAGGAGCGCAAGGCGCGTGCGCTCGCGGCCGCCGGATTCGACATGGACCTCGACGGCGCCGACAGCCACTCGATCCAGTACCAGAACGCGAACAACTCGGTGCGCGTGACCGACGAGTTCATGCAGGCGGTCGTGGACGACGACGAGTGGGACCTCGTCGCACGCACGGACGGCTCGACGATCGAGACCGTGCGGGCGCGCGAGCTGTTCCGCGAGATCGCCGAGGCTGCGTGGGAGTGCGCGGACCCCGGCCTCCAGTTCGACACGACGATCAACCGCTGGCACACGGCGCCGAACACGGGGCGGATCACCGCGAGCAACCCCTGCTCGGAGTACGTGCACCTGGACAATTCGGCGTGCAACCTCGCGAGCTTGAACCTCCTGCAGTTCCTCGCGGAGGACGGGACCTTCGACGTCGCCGGCTTCACGAGCGCGATCGAGGTCGTGCTCACCGCGCAGGAGATCCTCGTCGGCAACGCCGACTACCCGACCGAGAAGATCGCCGAGACCACGCGTCGCTTCCGCCAGCTCGGCCTCGGCTACGCGAACCTCGGCGCGATGCTCATGGCCCTCGGCATGCCGTACGACTCGGACGAGGCACGCTCGGTGACCTCGGCGGTGACCGCGCTCATGACCGGCCACGCGTACGCGACGTCGGCGCGGATCGCCGCGCGCATGGGTCCGTTCGCCGGCTTCCACGAGAACGCCGGGCCGATGGTCGACGTCCTTAGGATGCACCGCGAGGAGGTCGCGCGCATCGACGAGGAGCTCGTCCCGACCGAGCTGCTGTCGGCTGCCCAGGAGACGTGGGACGCGGCCGTCGAGCTCGCCGAGCGCTACGGCGTGCGGAACTCGCAGGCGACCGTGCTCGCGCCGACCGGGACGATCTCGTTCCTCATGGACTGCGACACGACGGGGATCGAGCCCGACCTCGGCCTCGTGAAGACCAAGAAGCTCGTCGGCGGGGGCACGATGTCGATCGTGAACCAGACCGTCCCGCGCGCGCTCCGCCGGCTCGGCTACGGCCCCGAGCAGATCACGGAGATCGTCTCGTACATCGACGAGAACAAGTCGATCCTCGGCGCGCCGTTCCTCGAGGCCGAGCACCTCGCGGTGTTCGCCTGCTCGATGGGCGACAACGTGATCCACTACAGCGGACACGTGCGGATGATGGCGGCCGCTCAGCCCTTCATCAGCGGCGCGATCTCGAAGACCGTGAACATGCCCGAGGACGCGACCGTCGAGGAGGTCGAGCAGCTCCACGTCGACGCCTGGCGGATGGGCCTGAAGGCCGTCGCGATCTACCGCGACAACTGCAAGGTGGGCCAGCCCCTCTCGACCACGAAGAAGGGCGAGCAGGCCGCGCCGCTCGCCGCCGCGGACGTCGCGCACGTCGGCGAGCTCCACGCGCGCATCGCCGAGCTCGAGGAGACGCTCGCGGACCACGTGATGGCCCCCCCGGCGACCTCTCGGACCCGCCTGCCGCGTCGCCGCCGCTCGAACACGTTCGCGTTCCGTGTCGCCGACTGCGAGGGCTACGTCACGGTCGGGGAGTACGAGGACGGCCGCCCGGGCGAGGTCTTCATGAAGGTCTCGAAGCAGGGATCGACTCTCTCGGGGGTCATGGACGCGTTTGCGATCGCGGTGAGCCTCGGCCTCCAGCACGGGGTCCCGCTGTCGACCTTCGTCCGCAAGTACACGAACATGCGGTTCGACCCGGCGGGGATCACCGACGACCCCGAGCTGCGGCTCGCGTCGAGCCTCGTCGACTACATCTTCCGCCGTCTCGCGCTCGACTACCTGACGGCCGACGAGCGGATCGAGCTCGGCGTGCTGTCGACGGGTGAGCGCACGCAGCCGACGCTCCCCGGCCTCGAGGAGGTCGTCGACCTCGGCCACGCGGTGCGCAGCGAGCACGAGCGCTACGGCGAGGGCGGCGACTCCATGGCCGGTCCGCGCCAGGCGTCGCGGGCCGAGATCGAGAGCCGCGATGCGCCGTTCTGCTACGCGTGCGGCAACGTGATGCAGCGGGCGGGCTCGTGCTACGCGTGCCCGAGCTGCGGGGCGACGAGCGGCTGCTCGTAGTCAGCAGGCGCCGGCCCGCCGCAGCTCGCGGACCCGACACGGCCCCTCGTCGGCGGACGGCGCGCGCCCCGGCACCGATGCGCGCACCGGGTTGGTCCACGCGCGACGCGGGGGCGCTTTCTACGCCAGGTTGGGAACCGTGGAGCCGCGCACGACGAGCGTCGACTCGTGGAGGCGGACGCCCCCGCCCGGCCGCCCGCGGTCGGCCAGCGCGAGCAGGTCGCGCACGGCCGCGGCACCGAGGTGAGCGAGCTCCATGTCGACGGTCGTGAGACCGGGGTCCGTCTCTTGGGCGAACACGGTCCAGTTGTCGTAGCCGGTGATCGCGACGTCGTCCGGCACCTTGCGGCCTGCGGCGAACGCCGCCTCGAGCACGGCGGCCGCAATCTGGTCCGAGCCGCACACGATCGCGTCCACGTCGGGCACGTCGGCGAGGAGCTCGCGCGCCGCCAGTCGGGCCGACCGCTGTGACCAGGGTCCGAACCGGACGGCGCTCGCGAGCTCGAGGCCGTGCCGATCGAGCGCGTCGGTCACGCCGCGTAGGCGATGTCGCACGGCAGGAGCCTGCTCGGGGCCCGTGATGTGGGCGATCCGTGACCTGCCGACACCGACGACGTGGTCGACGACCATCGATGCGCCTGCGTAGTCGTCCGACAGGTGGACGATGTCGCGGCTGTCGGTCGTGAGGCCGTGCACGTAGACGCACGGCACCTCGGCCGTGCCCGAGATCGACGGCGTCTTCCCCTGGTTGTCTCCGATGATGAGGAGCCCGTCCGCTCCACGTCGACGGAGCGTCGTGGCGAGCTCGCCGAGACGGCTGACGACACCGGTCGCGTCAGCAATGATCGCCGAGAAGTTCCGCTGCTCGAGCTCGGCCTGCGCTCCGATGATGATCGGCATCGCGATCCGATGGACCAGCTCGTCGCGGAGCAGGACACCGATGATGCTTCCGCGCCCGCTCGCCAAGCTCTTCGCGACGAGGTTCGGAGCGTACGAGAGTCGCCGCGCCGCGCGCAGCACTCGTCGCCGCGTCGCCTCGGAGACCCGGTCCTGGCCGTTGATCGCCTTGGACGCGGTCGTGAGCGAGACGCCCGCGAGCCGTGCCACGTCGCTGAGCGTGGTGGGTCGATCGGCAGCCACGGCCAGAGCATATAGAGCGCGCTCGGCGACCTCGGCGCCGTCGTCCGGCTACCGACCGGGCGCGGCGAGAGGTTGCAGGTGAGGAAGCGCTCCCGCGCAGATCGTCTGTTAGGTGATCGGAATTGACAGATAAGGCAGATAACTCGGTACTTGGCAGCGCTTGTGACGTGAGGTAGCGTTTCCTCACACGATATCGATATGGGTCAGTGCCCGAGCGGGGCGGGCCTTCGTCGTCGGGTGGGGGGAGGGGACGTGCGGGAGGTGGGCTCGATTGACGGCGCGCCGCGTCCCATGCCTGTGGTCCGCACGCCGCGCGTCGCGGGTCCGCTCGACCCGACCGCCGGTGCGATCGCTCGCGTGCACCCGTTGGGGCTCGACGAGGTCGCGCTCGAGCGCGGCGGGGCGCTGGGGGACTGGCAGCACCGCAACCGCGTCGCCACGATTCCCCACTGCGTCGAGCAGGTCGTGCGCTCGGGCGCGATGGGCAACCTCGATCGCGTCGCACGTGACCGCGCAGGCGAGGCGGAGCACGTCGGCATGGTGTTCTCGGACTCCGATGTCTACAAGGTGCTCGAGTCCATTGCCTGGGAGAGCGTGCGCACGATCCCGGACGAGCTCGACGACTTCGCTCGTCGCGCGGTTCGCACGCTCGCGCGCGCGCAGCGGGTCGACGGCTACCTGAACTCGTGGTTCCAAGGTGGCCACGCCGAGCTGGCATGGACGGACCTGCGCTGGGGGCACGAGCTCTACTGCGCCGGCCACCTGCTCCAGGCCTCGACGGCGGCGGTGCGGACCGGCAGCATTCCGGGGCTCTCGGAGGTCGCCGACAAGCTGCTCGATCACGTGCTCGCGACCTTCTCGTCTGCGGAAGGGGACGGCGGGCTCGTCGCGATCTGCGGTCATCCCCTGATCGAGACCGCGCTCGTCGAGCATTTCCGGGCGACCGGCGACGAGCGCGCGCTGCGACTCGCGGCACGCCAGATCGACATGCGCGGGAGGACGGACGTGGGTCTTCCCACGTCGAGCGTCATCGACGGCCGGCCGTTTGCGCTCTCGTACTTCCTCCACCACGCGCCCGTCCGGCTGCGCAGGACGGCGACGGGCCACGCCGTGCGCGAGCTCTACCTCCAAGCCGGTGTCGTCGACGTCGCCGCCGAGACCCGTGACGACGAGCTGCTCGCTGCGTCCGAGGCCATCTGGGAGGACCTGTACGGGACGAAGACGTACCTCACCGGATCGCACGGCTCGCGCCACCGCGACGAGTCGATCGGTGACGCGTACGAGCTGCCGGGCGACCGTGCCTACGCGGAGACGTGCGCCGCGATCGCGAGCTTCCACTGGAACTGGCGGCTGCTGCTCGCGACCGGGCGCGCGCGGTACGCGGCCGCGATGGAGAAGGTGCTGTGGAACACGATCGCGGGCGCGGTCTCGCGGCATGGCACGGCCTTTTTCTACTCGAACACGCTTCATCTCCGTACGAACCACGAGGTCGACGACGAGGATGCCCCCAGTCACCGACGCGACTGGTACAGCTGCGCGTGCTGTCCGCCGAACCTCGCACGGCTGGTCGCGAGCGTGCAGGGCTACCTCGTGACCCGCGACGAGGTGGGGCTGCAGGTGCAGCTCCCGTTCGCCGGCACCGTGTCGACGGCGCTCGCGGGCGGACGGGTCGAGCTAGAGGTGCGCACCGACCACCCATGGGGTGGTGAGACAGCGGTCTCGGTCTGCCGGACGACCGCGTCGGACCCGTGGTCCCTCGCGTTCCGGGTCCCGGAGTGGACGACCGCCCACGGCACGACCGTGCTTTTGAACGGGCACCCGGTCGACGCACCGGCCGGGGACGGCTACCTCTCCGTCACGAGGCGGTGGTCCGACGGCGACACCGTCACAGTCGCCACGCCCGTGCCGATCCGCGTCGTGCGTGCGCACCCGCGTGTCGACGCGGTGCGCGGCGCGGTCGCCATCCAGCGGGGCCCGCTCGTCTACTGCGTCGAGGGGGACGACCTCGGCGCGGGAGTCGATGTCGAAGACGTCGAGCTTGACGCGCATCCGCAGTGCACGGCCACGTCCGACGTCCCCGCCGGGCTCGACGGGCAGGTGAAGGTCGCGATCCGCGTGAGGGGCGCGCGGATCGCCTCCCGCGATCTGCCACTCTACGGTTCGGAGCTCGCGGACGAACCGGCCGTTGAGCCGCTGGAGCTCGCCTTCGTGCCGTACTTCGCGCGGGCACACCGCGCGATCGCGACGATGCGGGTCTGGGTGCCGACCCGGTCGCACGGGTTGCACGCGGACCCGGGCACCCGAGCCGCGCCGGGACATGGTGCCCCGGGCGGCGCCGACCACCACGAGGAGTCCGAGCAGTCGAAGGCGCCAGGGAGGGAGTGCTGACGTGGTCCTGTTCACAGAGCACGAGACCGGCTTCACGGCCCGCCAGGGTCACGAGACGGTCCGGGTCGAGGCGTGGGGACCGAGCTCGATTCGCGTGCGCTCGACGCTAGCGTCCACGGTCGTCGAAACGGTCGGCAGCGCGCTCGTGGACCCGGAGCCCACGCGCGTCGAGGTGGACATCTCCGCAGACCGCGCCCGACTTCGCAACGGGGATCTCGTCGCCCAGCTGTCGCGCATCGATGGTCCCGCGGGCGAGCCGTTCCCGCTCTTCGTGAGCTTCAGCCGGGCGAGCGGCGAGCCGCTCGTGAAGGAAGCGGTCCCGCACTTCTCGTCGCCGCCGCAACGTCGCTACGTAGCAGGCGGTAGCGCCGGATTCCGTTGCGAGGTCACATTCGAGGCCGACGCGCTCGAGCGCTTCTACGGTCTCGGCCAGCACCAGCACGGTCTGCTCGACCAGAAGGGCGCGGTGATCGAGCTCGTCCAGCGCAACACCGAGGTGTGCGTGCCCTTCGCGCTCTCGAGCAAGGGCTACGGGATGCTCTGGAACATGCCGGGAGTCGGGCGCGTCGAGCTCGGCACGAACCGGACGCGATGGGTCGCGGATGCCGCCGGCCAGATCGACTACTGGGTCACGACGGGCGAGTCGCCCGCCGAGGTGGTCAGCGCATACGTGCGGGCGACGGGGCTGCCCCCGATGATGCCGGCGTGGGCGTCGGGGTTCTGGCAGTCCAAGCTCCGCTATCGCACCCAGGACGAGCTGCTCGAGGTCGCGCGGGAGTACAAGCGTCGCGGCCTTCCTCTCTCGGTCGTCGTCGTCGACTACTTCCACTGGACTCGACAGGGCGAGTGGCGGTTCGACCCGTCCGAGTGGCCCGATCCTCAAGCGATGGTCGACGAGCTTCGCTCGCTCGGCGTCGAGCTCATGGTGTCGGTCTGGCCGACCGTCAACCCGAAGAGCGCGCACTACGACGAGATGGAGCGCAGGGGGCTCCTGGTCGACAGCACCCACGGCTTGCCGCTCCACCTGTCCTTCTGGGACAAGGGGGACGACGAGGGGCATACGTTCGTCCGCTACTACGACGCGACCAGCCCCGAGGCGCGCGCGTACCTCTGGCAGCAAGTGAGCGAGGGGTACGGGCGCTACGGCGTCAAGGCGTTCTGGCTCGACGCGTGCGAGCCCGAGATGCGCCCTGAGGACCCGGGCCGCAACCTCTTCTACCTCGGCACGGGCGATGCCGTGCAGAACGTGTACCCCCGCGAGCACGCGAGGGGGTTCGCGGAAGCGCTCACGGGAAGTGGGGAGGAGGTCCTATTGCTGTGCCGCTCGGCGTTCGCGGGAAGCCAGCGTTACGGAGCGGCGCTCTGGTCAGGCGACATCGCGTCGACCTTCGAGGCGCTCGCCGCCCAGATTCCCGCCGGGCTCAACACGGCCATCTCGGGGATCCCGTGGTGGACGACCGACATAGGGGGCTTCCACGGCGGCGATCCGAGCTCGCCGTACTTCCGCGAGCTCGTCGTGCGCTGGTTCCAATTCGGCGTCTTCTGCCCGCTGTTCCGATTGCACGGCGTCCGCGAGTCGGGAGTTCCGGCGGGTGCGGCCAAGAGCGGCGGACCGAACGAGGTGTGGAGCTTCGGGGAGGTCGCCTACGAGATCATCCGCGCCCAGCTTGCGTTGCGCGAACGTCTCCGGTCCTACGTGATGATGCAGATGCAGGTCGCCGCGTCGACGGGTCTCCCACCGCTCAGGGCGCTCTTCCTCGAGTTCCCGAAGGAGCAGGCGGCGTGGGAGGTCGCCGACGAGTTCCTGCTCGGTCCGGACGTGCTCGTCGCGCCGGTCACCTCCTACGGCGCGCGCGAGCGGCGCGTCTACATTCCCCAGGGCGCGTCGTGGCTGGACGCCTGGACGGGCGAGCAGGTCGACCGCGTCGGTTGGACCACGGCCGACGCACCCCTCGAGCGCATTCCCGTCTACCTCCGCGAGGGGGGGACCGTCCGGCCGTTCGCTGACGGATGACACGCGCGGGGCCACCGCCGACGTCACGCGTGGGTACGGGGCGAGGAGGTTCGCCGATGATGAGCTTGCCAGGCGAGGTGCCGGACGTGAGCCCGGCGGCGCGCGAGCCGCGAGCCGCGCCCGACCGCGTCACGCGTGTGCGCCCGCGGCGCTCGGGAGCGGGGATCGAGCGACGCCAGCGGCTGGCCGGGTGGCTGTTCCTCGTCCCGGCGATCGCCTACGTGCTGTTCGCGTTCGCGGTGCCGACCCTTTACAACATCGTGCTGAGCTTCGAGAAGAGCTCTCCCGCGGTGATCGGCAACTTCACCGCGCCGTTCGCCGGAGTCGGCAACTACCGGCAGGTCTTCGCGGACCCGACGAGCACCTCGGCGATCCTGCGCACGCTGACGTTCACCGCGGGGTCGCTGCTCGGTCAGTTCGTCATCGGGTTCGCGATCGCGCTGCTTTTCAACCTGCGTTTTCCCGGAAGGAGCTTCGGGCGCGCGCTGATCATCGTCCCGTGGCTGCTGCCCCTCATCGTGACTGGTGTGATCTTCAAGTTCTTGTTCCAGCTCGAGGGCGGCGCCGTGAACCAGGTGCTCATGGCCGTCGGCCTCGCGAGCCATCCGATCGACTGGCTGGACAACCCGCACCTCGGGTTCCTGTCCATCTTGATAGCGAACATCTGGCTCGGCGTTCCGTTCTTCGTCGTGCTGCTATACAGCGCGCTCCAGGACGTTCCCGTACAGCTGAAGGAGGCCGCGCACCTCGACGGGGCAGGGCCGTGGCAGCGGCTCCGGTACGTCGTCGTGCCGATCATTCTCCCGGTCATCGAGGTCGTGCTGCTGTTGGGGTTCGTGTTCACGGTCAAGGTGTTCGACCTCGTGATCGGACTGACCGACGGCGGGCCGGCGAACAGCACGCAGTTGATCACCACCTGGTCGTACAACTTGTCGTTCCAGCAGTTCTCCTTCGGCGCAGGCGCGGCCCTCAACAACGTGCTGCTGATGCTCGCGCTCGTCTGTGCGCCGCTGTACCTCTTCGTGAGCCGCCACTCGCTCCAGCGCAGCGTGGGCAGCGACAGGTGAGCAGGGTCGAGCGCTCGACGCTGCTGAAGCTCGCGTGCACCCTCGCCGCGCTCGGATGCCTCGCGGTCGTCCTGTTCCCGCTCTATGCGGTGCTCGTGGGTTCGTTCGAGACGACGAACGAGCTTTTCAGCCGCAATTACCACTGGCTGCCGCAGGCGCCTACGCTCGTGAACTACCGGACGGTGCTCCAGGCGCAGTCGAGTCACATCGCGTCGAGCGCGATCGTCGGTCTCGGGACCGCGGCACTGGCGCTCGTCGTCTCGGTTCCGGCGGCGTACGCGCTCGCGAAGTACCGGCTCCGCGCGACTGCGGTGCTCGTGAGCGTTCTCCTCGTCGCGCAGATCGTCCCGTCCATCGTGCTCGCGACGTCGCTGTTCGCGGTGTTCCACTGGATCGGCCTCGTCAACAGCTATCCGGGGCTCATCCTCGCCGACGGGACCTACGCGATCCCGTTCGCGATCCTCGTTCTGCGCGCGTTCTTCTTCAGCGTGCCGAACGAGACGATGCAGGCGGCGTGCGTCGACGGCGCGTCCGAGTGGCAGACCTTCGCGAGGATCGTCGTGCCGCTCGCGCGCTCGGCCGTGATCACGGTCGCGGTGTTCGCGTTCTTGAACGGATGGGGCGACTTCATCTTCGCGTTGACGATCCTCAACGGGAACACGATCGAGCCGATCACGCTGTCGATCTACACGTATCTGGGCGACTACAGCCAGAACTGGGGCGCCGTCATGGCTTCCGCGGTCGTCGCGATCGTGCCGGCCGCGACGATGCTCGTCGTCGCCCAGCGGTACATCGCCGCCGGGCTCACCGCCGGATCGGTGGTCGGGTGAGCGCGGCCGGGCGCGGCGCGCGTCGACTCCCCGCGATCGGAAGGGGGTGGGGCCTTTGACGTGAGCTGGCGCACGCTCTTCCAGCTCCGCTAGCAGCTCGACGGGGTCCGGTTCGATACTCCGAGGCTGGTGCCCGCGGGGGTCACGACCGCAGCGTCCAGGTGCGGGCGAGAGGCACATTCTCGTAAGGTAAGGGGGACATACATTGCGTAGTCACAGAAGAGGCATTCGATGGCTTGGCGCGCTCGCCGCCGGGACACTGGCGGTCGGGGGCGTCGCGCTCGCTGGGGGGGCCGGGGCGAGCTCCGTCCCGCACGCGACCTCGATGACGCTGACCGAGCTCGATTACTTCTCCGCACCGGGGCAGCTTCAGGCGCTGTCCGCGTACACGAAGAAGTTCGAGGCCGCGCACCCGGGCGTTACGATCAAGCGCGATGAGGTGCCCTATGGGAGCCTAATCACAAAGGTGCTTACGGACGCATCCGCGCACGACATGCCCAACCTGCTGGCGGTCGACAATCCGGACCTGCCGGAAGTCGCCGCGACTGGCCAGCTTCTCCCGTTGAGCGGCGAGAAGGGGTTCACGACGAGCGGCTACTACTCGAGCGCCATGAACGAGTGCCTTTACCACGGCAAGTACTACTGCTACCCCGTCGGTGCGAACTCGGTTGCGCTGATCTACAACACGGCCATGCTGAAGGCAGCGCACGTCGCGCCGCCGACGACGTGGGCGCAGCTCGTGACCGCGGCGAAGGAGCTGACCACCTCGAAGCACTATGGAATCGCGTTCTCGGCGATCGGTGACGAGGAGTCCACCTGGCAGTTCGAGCCGTTCCTGTGGAGCAACGGGGGCAACCTGACCCACATCGACACGACGCCCGCAACCCAGGCCGTGTCGTTGTGGCAGCAACTGATCTCGGACGGCTCGGCTTCGAAGGCCGTGTTGAACTGGGGTCAGACACCCGACGTCACCGAGCAGTTCCTCCACGGCCAGGCGGCGATGATGGTGAACGGCCCGTGGAACTTCCCGGCGCTCAACCAGCAGGGCTGGTACTACGGCAAGCAGTTCGGCATCGTCCCGATCCCGGTCCGGGTTCCGGGGCAGAAGGTGGTCGTTCCGCTCGGGGGCGAGGACTGGGCCGTAGGCGCGTCCGGGAGCACGGCGGAGCAGCGGATGGCGTGGCAGTTCATCGATGGCATGCAGCAGCCGACGGCAATGCTTCAGATGGTCAAGGGCTTCGGGTACCTGCCTGCCAAGCAAGCCATCGCACGCCAGTACCTGAAGGCGAGCGGGCCTGAGTGGTCGGTGTTCGTCAACCAGACGCTGAACGCCCGCCCGAGAACCCTCGGTCTCGGCGCGAACTACGCGAAGGTGTCCCAGGCGATCTGGACGGCGCTCCAGGCTGCGCTCTCCGGGACGTCCTCGGTCTCGTCCGCGCTCTCGGCTGCGCAGAGCACCATCAGCTCGATCACAAGCGGCTAGTCGATCCGACCCGGACCGGAGCTCGACGGGGCTGCGGGGCGGGGAAGGTTGCGCACCACGGCGCGCGGCGCTGCCGTCCGGAGGGCCCTCCGGCGGCGGCGCTCGGGCCGTTTCCTCACCGCGGACTCCCCGCGGGTGTCACAGCGTGCCGAGCGAGCCCCCCGAGCTCCCGCAGGCGGGAATCAACTTGCGCCCGGTGCCAGCTCGCGACGATGGACCGACGCCGGGGAAGCACTTGTGGAGGGTCGCCTGGCCGGTGCCCGCCTCCAGCGCGATCTGCGACAACGACACGGCGCGCAGGCCGTCGCGGGTGACCAGGTCGAGCCTGGCCTCGACGACGGCCGCACGGAGGTCGTCGCAATTGTCCGGGTCGACGCACACGGCTGTCTCGAGCAGCAGCGCGCGGCAAGGCACATCACCGCGCCGCGCTCACAGCTTCGCCGGCGATTGCGCCGACCCCGGGCCCGCCAGATGTCGGGGCGCGTCGTCGCGCCGGCGGCGCAGCCGCGCGCGGCTAGGTTCGGCACCATGTACAGTCGGCGCCGTCCCGACGCCCACCGCACCGCCCTCCTCACTGCGCTGCTCGCGTCGGTCGTCGCGCCGCTCGCGCCGGTCGCGCTCGCGGCCGCGGCGACCCGCGTCACCGCCGGCGCCGTGACAGCCGGTGTCGCGGTTCGCGCAGCCGCGCGGGTCGCGCCGTGCCGCGGCGCCCAGCTGGGTGGCAACTTCTCGATCGTCCGCGGGAGCGAGGGCGCGGGCAACGTCGTCTACGCGCTCGAGCTCACCAACCGCTCGGCGACGACGTGCTCGGTGAGCGGGTTGCCGCACATGCAGCTGCTCGGCGCGGCGCACGCGCGCCTCCCGACCCACGTGCGCTTCGCGGGGATCGGCAGAGCGACCGCGGTGCTCGTCGTGCTCCGCCACGGCCAGTCCGCGTGGGCATCGGCCCGCTTCTCGCCGGACGTCCCCGGCGCCGGCGAGCAGACGACGGGCCGGTGCGAGCGGACGGCGACGAGCGTCCGGGTGACGGAGGCGACCGCATCGAGCGCGGTCGTCGTCCCGGTGCGCCCGCCGACCGCAGTGTGCGAGCACGGCACGATGAGCCTCACGCTGCTCTCCCGGCACCGCCCGACGAGCTCGTCGCCGTAGGTCGCGTCACGCCCGTGTCGAAGCTGACGCTCGACCTCCATGACGTCTACAACAAGGGCGGCGAGATCGACCGGGCGCTCCGCTCGGCGATCGACGAGGCCGTGCGGATCAAGGCCTCGTCGCTCGAGATCATCCCCGGAAAGGGCTCGGGCCAGTTGAAGAAGCGCGTGCTGCGCTTCCTCGACCAGCCTGACGTGAAGTCCCTCTACCACCGCGTCGAGAAGGACTCGAGGAACTTCGGCCGGCTGTTCGTCCACTTTCGCTGGAAGTGAGCACGTCGCGCCGCTGCGGCGCGACCTGCGCGAGCAGATGGCGCCGCAGCGAGCGTCGAAGCGGAGCGAGTGGGTGCCGGCTCGTGGGCCGCGTCAGGCCATGACGACGCCGACGTCGCTCGACGTGCTCGCCACGTGCTCGCGGGAGGCGCGCACGAACGTGAAGGACGCGAGCGACGCGAGGATCAGGAACCCGGTCGTGTAGGCGAAGGCGATCGTGTAGCCGTGGACGAGCCCCTGTGCGGTCCGCGTCGCGGAGGCCGCGTGGGCCGCGATGTAGCCGCTCGTCGCGGAGGCTGCGATCGTGTTCAGCAGCGCGGTTCCGAGCGAGCCGCCGACCTGCTGGGTCGTGTTCACGAGCGCGCTCGCAACACCGGCGTCGTGGTCGCCGACGCCGATGAGGGCGGTGCTCGACAGCGCGACGAATGCAAAGCCCATGCCGACGCTCATGACGAGCTCGGCTGGGAGCACGTGCACCGCGTAGCTCGAGTGGATGCCGAGCCGTGTGAACCACGCGGCGCCGAGGGCGCTCGCGAGGAAGCCGCCTCCCATGAGCGGGCGGGGCCCGATGCGCGGGAGGACCTTGCTCGCGAGCCCGGCGCCGAAGACGATGCCGACCGAGAACGGGAGGAACGCGAAGCCGGACTTCAGCGCGGAGTACCCGAGGGTGCCCTGCATGTAGTAGGTGAGGAACAGGAACATCCCGAACAGCCCGGTCCCGGCCATGAACGACCCGAGGAATGAGCCGCCGCGGTTCCGGTCGAGGAGCACGCGCATCGGGAGCAGCGGGTGCGACGTGCGCAGCTCGATCGTGATGAAGGCCGCGAGCAGCACGACCGCGGCAGCGAGGAACGACACGGTCGAGGTCGCGGACCATCCGTGCTGGTCGGCCATCGTGAAGCCGTAGACGAGCGCGGCAAGCCCGGAAGTGACCGTTGCCGCGCCCGGCAGGTCGTAGTGGGTGTCGCCGTGCGCTCGGCTCTCGGACACGAGGCGGGTTCCCGCGACGGCGGCGAACACTGCGACGGGGGAGTTCACGAGCAGGCACCACCGCCACGAGACGTACTGCGTGAGCACGCCACCGAGGATGAGGCCGAGTGCCGCGCCGCCGCCCGCGATCGCGCCGTACACGCCGAACGCCGTCGCGCGCTCCTTCGCCTCGGTGAAGGTCACCGAGATGAGCGAGAGGGCGGCGGGCGCCATGAGCGCACCCATCGCGCCCTGCAGCGCGCGCGCGCCGAAGAGCATGCCAGCGCTCTGCGAGAGGCCACCGAGCGCGGAGGCCGTCGCGAAGCCGATCAGGCCGACGATGAACATGCGCTTGCGGCCCATGAAGTCGGCGACGCGGCCTCCGAGGAGGAGAAGCCCTCCGAACGCCAGCGTGTACGCGGTCACCACCCACTGGCGGTCCGCGGTCGAGATGTGCAGGGCGCGCTGCGCGGAGGGGAGCGCGATGTTCACGACGGTCGCGTCGAGCACGACCATGAGCTGCGCGATCGCGATCACCGCGAGCGCCTTCCAGCGCCGCGGGTCGAGCGTGCTCTCCGCCGGTGGGGAGGTGGTGGTGATG
>DAHUXW010000095.1 GCA_027306925.1 Acidimicrobiaceae bacterium
CCACCCGCACAGGTTTCGCGGGATCGGGATCGGCTTGATGATCAGCTCCGATCGGTTCAGACGTTCCAGCTCCGAAGTGCTGGCGGCGTCGGACCCGCTGCGTGTCGCTCGGAGAACGCTCGCTGGTGACGTCGGATCCGACCACGCCGTGACTCCCTCTGTTATTCTAGTTGATAGCAGATATACTAGCCTTAGGGTTCGAAGAAGGCTGCGGAGGTGGTCATGAGAAAGGTTGTAGGTCGGGGCAGGGAGTATGGGTTGGGTCAGGCGCACCATGGCCGCCTCCGCCACGAGGCGTTGCTGACCTTGGCCCGCAAGGTGCACGCGGCAGCGCTCGATGGGGACACCGAGTGTCTCGAGTGGGCAGCAGCACACCTGCGCGAGGCCCTCGCCGATCACCTGCAAGGCGAGCGGCGCTTCTTGCTCAGGGTCCCGCCAAGCACGGCGCGCGACCTCGCACGAGGGCAGGCGCGCCTCCTCTCCGATGTCACAGCGCTGCTGAACGCTGCCGTCACGGGGTGTGGCGACGAGCGCGACCGCTGCGCGGCCCGCGCCGAAGAACTCGTCGCCCGTTTGTACCTGCAGGCTCGAGACGAGCGGGTCATCTCGCATGATCCGGCGGCTTGAACGTGCCTGAAGCCGAAGGAACCGAGCGATGACCGTCCTCTCCGACGCGCCACCCACCGCCGACTCCGCTCCGCGACCCTCCGACTCGGCCCCAGGCGCGGACCAAGAGCACTCGTTCAGGGGGAGGCCCGGCGGCGTGGCCATCGCATCCGACGGCACCGTGTGGATCTCCGGTCCGCTCGGCGGGACGATCTGGCAAGTACAAGACGGCCAAATGATCCCAGTCATCGGGCCGTCTCGGAGTGGGGACGACCCTGCGTCGGCGCAGACGGTGCGGCTCCTCGCGCCATCAGGCATCGCCTTCGGCCCCGACGGCACCTTGTACGTCGCCGACCCGAGCGGACAACAGGTGTGCGCCGTCACACCGGACGGCCTGATCCGGTTGGTGGCCGGGGGCGCGAACGGCTACCGCGACGGTCTGGGAGCAGACGCGCAGTTCCGCTACCCGTCGGATGTAGCCGCCGACGCCAACGGCACCGTGTACGTGGCCGACACCGGGAACGACCGCATCCGCCGCATCACCCCCGACGGGAACGTTACGACCCTGGCCGGCTCCATCTACGACTACGGCGACGGTCGGGGGCCCCATGGCCGCTTCCGCCGACCTGGCGCGCTCGATGTCGGCGTCGATGGAACCTGTTATGTCGCCGACACGGGGAACAATGCGGTGCGGGCTATCGCACCTGACGGCGACGTCGCCACCCTGGCCGGCTCGCCGCCTGGCGGCGACCACGACGGCACGGGTGCAGACGTTGGGCTGCGCTGGCCCACCGGGATCGTGGCTGGACCGCGAGGCGACGTCTGGGTCGCCGATCACGGGAATAGCGCGGTGCGGCGCATCGACGTCGTGACAGCCACGAGCTACACCGTCTTACGCCTCGACGGTCCACGCTGGCCGATGTCTGTGGCGAGATTCAAGGACGGCAGCGCCGTCGTCACCATCGCCGAGCTTCCAGATGCCCACGCGCCGCAAGCGACGATCCTCGTGATCGACGCTCCACGATGAGTCTCGCCGCACCGTTTGCACCGGCCAGTCACCGGCGCTTCCTCGCCCCTGACCGGGGGCGTCTGTGGAACGAAGCCCGGGTCAGTGCGGTCACGCCCGAGTCGACCTCCGCCACCATCTTGCGCTTGGCGCTTCCGGATGTCCCCGAGTTGCGAGCAGGCCAGTACCTGCTTCTCCGCCTCGCCACCGCGGCACCTCCCGGTGTGGTCGAGCAGGCCTACTCGGTTTCGTCGTCACCGTACCCACCGGGTGCTGCGATCGAGATCGCCGTCCGAGAGGTCGCCGGCGGGCGCGTCTCGCCGCTCCTCGCCCACCACGTCCAGGTGGGTGACCTGCTCCATGTACGAGGACCCTTCGGGTTCCTCACCTGGAGCGAAGAAGACGGCGGACCGTTGCTGCTCCTCGGCGCTGGCAGCGGGGTTGCCCCCCTCATGTCGATTGTGCGCTATGCCGCCGCCAGGGGCGCGACGACGCCGATGACGGTACTGTGCTCGAGTCGCGACCGCAGCACCGTCCTGTTCCGCCAACCCCTCGAGAAACTGGATCGTTCAGAACCCTGGCTGTCCATCGTCCACACGTTCACCCGAGACAGCGACGACTCCTACCCCCGCTACCACCGCCGGATCGACGCCGTCATGATCGCCGAGGTGACCGCCACTTCGTTCGGCTCGGCTCGTGCGGACGTCACCTATCTCGTGGCCGGACCGCCAGACATGGTGGCAGCGGTGCGCCGTGCACTGTCCGAGCTGGGGGTGCCCGACGCCCGGATGGCCAGCGAGGACCACGCATGACGAAGTGCCCGGAGTTCGCTTCGGACGCCGCAGCAGCGTCGGGCGCGTCGCAGCGACGGTGCCGCACCGGGAATGAGGTCACCGCGATGGCCGCCTATCGACAACCAGTCCGCCCACTCGTGACCGTAGAGGAGGTTTTGCGATGACCGACAGCGTGTACCACCCGGCGACGCGAGAGCTGGCGCAGCGACGCAAGGAGCTCGCTCCCGAAATCCACGAGGCCTTCGAGCGCTTCAGCCACGCGGTATTCGCCGAGGGTGCCCTGCCCGAAAAGACCAAGCAGCTCATCGCCGTGGCCGTCGCCCATGTGACGCAGTGCCCGTACTGCATCGCAGGCCACACCCAGCTGGCCCGGCGCAAGGGCGCGAGCCCAGAAGAAGTCATGGAGGCGGTCTGGGTGGCCGCCGAGATGCGCGCCGGAGGCGCCTTCGCTCACTCCACCCTCGCCTTGCACACGATGCAGGAGATGGAAGACGCCTCCGACGGGCCTTCCCCAGGACGCCGACCACCGGCTCGCGATGCCGGGAGCTGACGCGGCAGCGCTGCCTGCCGATGTGCTCGCCCAGGCCATAGCCCAGGCGCCCGATGCGGTCGTGATCGTCGACGCCGCCGGAGAGGTCCGGTACTGGAACAAGGGCGCAGAGCGCATCTTCGGCTACCAGGCCCACGAGATGCTCGGCTCGACGCTCGATCCCATCATCCCCGAGCGGCTGCGCCAACGTCACACCGAGGGCTTTCGATCGGCGAGTGCCAGCGGCTCGAGCCGCTATGGCGACGACGACCTCCTCGCCGTTCCCGCCCATCACGCCGACGGGCGGATGATCTCGATCGAGTTCAGCGTCGCACTCGTGACCGCCGACGACGGATCCGTGGCGTATGTCTCCGCCATCATGCGGGACGTCACCGCGAGGCGCGCCCGAGAACAGGAGCTGCGCCGGCGGCGAGAGGCGCATGAACCAAGCCAGCCGACACCGTGACCGGGCGGGATGGCCGCTCGATGGTAGGCACCGCGCAGCTCATGGAGTTCCTGGCTTCCTCATCCATCGCGACGAAGCGCGATGAACGCTGGCCGCGCCCCGATCATGCAAGCTGCCTACGTGGAACAGCTCGGAGCGGCCGACGAGGTGCCGGTGGCGGGGTCCACGCCCGGATCACCGGGAACCTCCCCATCTTCTTCGCCGTCGAGGTGCACGCCCGCCTCGAAGCCGATCACGTGCATGGCCGCGTGATGGTCCGCCCATGACCCCCGCCTGGCTCTATGACCTTGCCTTGTGCCTCCACCTGCTCGGTGCGTTCTCCCTCGTCTCGGGAACCGTCGTCGCCGGGGTGGGCTTCGAAATGGCCCGTCGGCGCACCAACTGTGCGGAGATCGCCCTGTTGCTCGGCCTCGCACGGATCGGTGCCGTCCTGGTCGTGGCAGGAACCCTCTTCGCGGCTGGTTTCGGGCTGTGGCTGGTGGATCTCGGGCATTGGGGCTACGGAACGCCCTGGGTGGACGCGGCCATCGGTCTATTGACCCTGGTCGTCGTCATCGGGTCGATCGGCGGCCAGCGACCCAAGCAGGCGCGCAAGCTCGCCACCAACCACGCCACCGAGGACCTCCCGCCCAGCGCCGAGCTTCGCTTCCTGCTCGACGACCGCATCGCGATCGCCCTCAACTACCTCGCCGCGGTAGCCCTGCTCGCCATCATCGTCCTCATGGTGGTCAAACCCGGCTCGGCGCACCAGTAGCCGTCGCGCCGCCTCGAACCCGCATCCTCTCCTACGATCCTTGAGTAGGGCATGTGCATAGGGCTGCACAAGGCACGCCCTGTGCAGCGCCCTTTCGCCGCCGACCTGGCGGCGCGAACCCGCAGCGTGTCGGTCCGCGCCTGCCCTGGCGCGCCGCCTTTTTGCCCTATGCAGGAGTTGAGTAGGACCCCACAAACTCGCCCCATAAACCACAAGCCGCCGACCCAAACATGCTGGTCAGCGGCTTGTGCATATGCAAGAGGCGGCCAAAATCGGCAACCGATGGTGGCGGGGGCAAGATTTGAACTTGCGACCTTCGGGTTATGAGCCCGACGAGCTACCAGACTGCTCCACCCCGCGGCGGATTGACCACCAATCTACCATCCCGCGCGACCGGGGAACCGGCGGAACTTCAGCTCGGCAACGAGCTCCCGCGTGACCCCGCCACGGCGACCCCGGCTGGTGCCCTCGCCTCGAAGGTCGCTCCGCGCCGGCCTTGGAACCACTCAGGCGTTGGTCTGGCCCGCGGCTGTGCCGGACCGGGCCGGAAGCGGGACCTGCGGCGACTGCACCGCAGGCTGACTCGAGGACCGCGGGCGCCCCGTCACCCGCCCGGTCGTCGAGGTCGTGATCTTGGACGACTTCACCGAGCTCGAGGTCTTCGCAGGCGTCGTGTCGAGGAGCTTCTGCACCGCCGCGAGGTCGCGACCGGCGGCCTCGACATCGCTCTGGTACGTACCGAGGTCACCCTTCGCGAGCGCGGCCTGCGCCGCCGCGTACGCGCTCGTCGCGGACGCCACGTACTTGCGCACCTGCGCGGGGATCGTCGCGGAGCTGCTCTGACCGGAGCCCGAGCTGCTCCCACCGCCCGAGCCGGTGCCCGACCCGGACCCGCTCCCCGCCTGCGCGCCGAACACCTTCGCGAGCGCCTGGTCGAGGGTCGGGGCCATGGCGACCTGGTCGCCGTACTGAATGACCACGTCCGCGAGGGTCGGCAGGTCGACCTGGCTCGAGGACAGGTAGAGCGGCCGGACATAGAGCAGCGAGTCCGCGATGGGCAGGATCTGCACCGCGCCGAGCGACACGACCGACCCGCCTTGGCCGAGCAGCGTGATCTGCTTCGACACCGTCGTGTTGGAGTTGATCTCGCTGTTGGCGTAGCTCGGCCCCGGTATCGAGACGCTCGCCGGGGTGACGAAGGATTCGAGCCGGCCGTAGCTCGAGTAGCTCGAGTCCGCCACGAGCAGGGCCTTGAGCGTCTGGACCTTGTTAGTCGATTGCGAGTACGGCACGAGTGGCTCGAGCGCGTTGAAGGTCTCGCCCTGCTCGCCGGGGAGCTGGAGGAGCTCGTAGATCGGGCGGAAGCTCGCGGTCGACCCGTCCGGATTCGTCTGGAGCGGGTTTCGCGGCTGGCCGTCGATCGACGTGGAGGTCTCGGAGAGGTCCCACGCGGCGCTCGCGCTGTAGAAGAGCGACGCCTGGTCCGCTCCCACGTGGTACTTGCCGTACATGGCGGCCTGGACCATGAGCAGGTCCTGCGGGTAGCGCAGATGTGCCCGCAGCGTCTTGTTCATCTGAGAGATCGGCCGGACGAGCCCGGGAAACGCCCGTGAGTACGACTCGATGAGGGGATCCGCGCCCGGGTCGATCGCGTACGCCTGGATCTTGCCCGAGTACGCGTTCATGACGATCTTGACTGCGTCGCGTACGTAGTCGTAGCTCCCCTTGAGGCCGCTGCCCGGCGGGAGTGCGCCCGTCGACGCCGGCTCGGCGTAGGGGTAATAGCTCGTCGTCGTGTAGCCGTCGAGCATCCAGTAGAGCTTGCCGTTCGCGACGACCGCGTACGGATTGGCGTCGATCCGCAGGAACGGGAGTGCCATCTGGACCGCGGTGCGCACGTTGGCGATCGGGATGATCCGGGACTTCGAGGTGATGTCGCTCGACACGAGCAGGTTGAAGTCCCGAAGGTGGATCGCGTACGCGACGCGCGCCGCGAGCGACCCGACGGGGACGCCGCCGGACCCGGCCCCGTTGCTCGACCGGTTGCCGGACGAAGCCTGGTAGTCCACCTCGGACTGGCGGGTGTTCACGACGACGTACTGGTTCTGCCCCGGAGCGTAGTACACGCCCGCCTGGGACAGGCGCAGCACGCTCGACTTCGCGGTCGGCGGCAGGTCCCCCGCGACGAACGCCGGCGTGCCGTTCGCGGTCGCCGTGTTGGCCTGCGCGGCCACGACGCCGAAGCCGTGGGTGAACTGCAGGTGCGTGTTGACCCACGACTGGGTCGGGAGCGACGAGATGTTCAGCGCCCGCGCGCCGAGGACGACGGGCTCGATCTGCCCGCCGATCCGGTACCGGTCCAGCGCGAGCGGTGCCGTGAGCTGGTAGTAGGAGTGGACGTCCTGGTACTTGTTGAACGTCGGCGACACGAGGTTCGGGTCCCAGAGGTTCGTGTCGTCGAGAGTCTGCTTATAGCCCTTCAGGACCGTCGCGGTGAGGTCCTGGTTCGCGGGGAACGACCGTTGCCGCACGGTCGCGTGCGAGATGCCCATCGCGTACTGCGTCGCCGCGATGTTTCGCTGGATGTACGGAAGCTCGAGCGTGCTCTGCGAGGGCGTGACCCGCAGTGCCTGGACCAAAGCCGGGTAGAGCACGCCGACGATGAGCGCGAGGAAGGCCCATAGCCCGAACGCGACGAGCGGGAGTACCCACGTGCGCTGGTAGACGTTGATCGTGAGCAGGATGAAGGCGACGAGCGCGACGACCGAGAGGAGCGTGATCGCCGGGAGGCGGACGTGGACGTCGGTGTAGCTCGCACCGTTCACGACACCGTTGCTCGACAGGTCGAGGGCGAACCGGTCGACGTAGTAGTACGCCCACGCGCGCACGAGCGCCATGAGGCCGAGGAGCAGCGAGAGGTGCGCGAGCGCTCGCGGCTCGATGCGCGGCGACCCCTGGAGCCTGATCGCGCCGTTCAGGAAGTGCCCGACGGCGCTGAGCAGGACCGTCACGAGCAGCGCGACGAGCACCCAGTCGACGAGGAACGCGAGGAACGGCAGGCGGAAGACGAAGAAGCTCGCGTCGCGGTGGAAGAGCGGGTCCAGCCTGCCGAAAGGCACCGCGTGCTCGAACAGTATCCAGTGCTGCCACTGGGCGCTCGCGCCCGACCCGAGCGCGAGCGCGACGAGGAAGGCGACCGCGTTGCGGACGAGCCGCACGCGCGGCCCGACGACCGCCTGGTAGCGGCGGACGAGGTCCGGCGAGGGCTCGGGCGCGAGGAACATCGCGCGTGGGGCGATCTTGTCCACGAGCCAGAAGCTCGTCGACGCGAGGGCGAACGCCGCAGCGATGAACACCGCGGCGAGCACGACCTTCGTCGCGATCACCGTGCGCCACACCGTCCCGAGGCCAGTCCAGTGGAACCAGAGGAAGTTGGTGTAGAAGCCGGCGAGCCCCTGCACGACGACGAGGACCACGACAAGGCACGCGAGCGCGATTAGCAGCCAGATGCCTCGGCGCCGTCCTCGCACGCGCCTCGGGATTTCGTCGGGCATTCGCACGGCCGGGCTCAGTCCCGGCTGACGACGAGCAGGCAACGGCACCCGGCGTGCACGGGCGGGTGCACCTGGCCGGTCGGGAACGCCTCGCCCGAGCGCAGCGGTCCGGCGAGCGCGTTGTCGTCGCAGTCGGGACAGTGGTCCGCGCCGTCGTCCACGACCCAGCGGACGTGCGCGTCCTCGCCGGCTCCGGCGAGCACGCCCTCTGCGTACGCACGTGCGAGGTAGTCCGAGACGAGGTCCTCGACGCGCTCACCGCGCCACTCGCGGTACGCGGCGCCCACGACCTCGGTCGACGCGGCGATGTCCTCGGCGCGGGCGAGCGCGCCGTCGAGCCTCCTCCGGATCGACGACACCACCGCCTCCGCGAGCTCGCGCGCTGCGACCGCCGCAGCGTCTCCGCCCACCTCGCCGGCCTCCGACGACTGCGAGCCCCCGGCGGCCTGTTCGCCCGCGCACCAGGCGGCGAGAAGCGCCGGCGTCGCAGAGGCGGCGAGACGCCCGGCCGCGTCGTCGCCGGGGATCAAGTCGTCGGTCGCCGCACCGCGCACAAGGTTGCGGAGCGCGTCGAGCAGCTCGTTCTGGCCGGAGCGCAGCTCGCGTTTCACGACGCGCGACAGCTCTGCGTGCACGGGCGCGACGACCTCGTCCCGGCGCGCGAGCACGTCAGCGTCAGCGTCGGAAACCGGCGCCGCGTGGGCTTCGTCGTCGCTGACGCCGTCCGGGCCGGCGCGGTCCGGGCCGGCGGCGTCCGGGCCGGCGCGGTCCTCGTCGAGAACGGGCGGGGCCTCCGCGGCTACCGCAGCTGCCTCGTCCGCCGGGCCGCCCGTGGACGCGGGGGCGGTCGTGCGGGCGGCACGCAGCTTCGCGAACAGGTCGTCCACCGCGTTCGCCGGTGCCGCAGAACGGGACCGGCGTGTCGCGCCGTCGGGGGGGACGGCGTCGGCAACCTCGACGTCGATCTCCGCTGCCTCGCCGTTCTCGACCGTCGGGAGCGACCGTGCCTCCTCGAGCAGGCCGTCGAGTGTCACGTCGTCGTGCCCGTACGCGCCGTCGCCGACCCGGTCCGCGGCCACGCGCGCGTACGCCTCGGCGTCTGCCAGGCGACCGCGCACGTCGTCGACCGAGCGCGCGGTCGCGTCGACGACCTCGACGAGCGCGTCCTTGCCCGCCCGGAGCTGCTCGAGCTGGAGGTGCAGGCCGCGCCGGCGCTCGGCGAGGTCGGCGAGGATGCGCCGCCGCGCCTCACGCGCCTCGTCGACCATCGCCCTACACTCCGCCGTCGTCGACTCGAGGAGGGCAGCCGCCTCGGCGCGCGCACGGGCCGACAGCGCACGGGCCTCGGCCTCGGCCTCCCGTGTCCGCTCGGCGAGCACTCCGCCGGCCTCGGTGACAAGCTCGGCGGCACGCGCCTCGGCGCGTGCGATCACGTCACGCGCAGCCTCGTGCGCGGTCCGAAGCACCTTCGCGGTCTCCGCGCCGACGGCGGCGGTGAGCGTCTCCTCGTCGAGCACGGGGGACGCGGCGCGGCGCTCCGCCTCGACGAGCCTGGCGCCGATGTCCGCCTCTCGCTCCCGCAGGTCGCGGATCGCGCCTGCGGCCTCCTCGAGGAAACGCCGAACCGCGTCCTGGTCGAAGCCGCGGCGCGTCACGGGGAACGAGCGCCCGGCGACCTCGTCGGGCCCGAGCGACGCGGCGATCCTCGTGAGCGGCTGGTCGGACACGTCGGGTGAGCCTAGGTCCTCAGTGGCGCGCCGACGGCGGCACGAGCCGACCACCCAGCTGCTCGAGATCCGAGATGGCCTGGCCGATCGACGAGACCGCGAGCACCTTCAGCGTCGGCCCCGCGTGCGCCAAGGCAGCCTGGTACTCGCTCGGTGGGACGAAGAACAGCGCGGCGCCGGCCTCGCGGACGGCGATCGTCTTCTGCGCGACGCCGCCGACGTCACCCACCTGCCCGGTCACCGAGATCGTCCCGGTCGCTGCGATCTTCAACCCTGCGGTGAGGTCGTTGCGGTCGAGCTTCTGGATGAGGCCGAGCGTGAAGGCGAGGCCAGCCGAAGGTCCCTGTATGCCGTCGGCCGAGATCGAGACCGGGAACGGCAGTCCGACCGTCGTGTAGGCCTGGAGCGCGCCGACGATGCCGAGGCACGGGGCCGGGGCCCCGTGGACCTCGAGCGGCGGGAGCGCGGTGTCCGTCCCGACCGGGGCGCACACCTCCGGCGTGCTCGATCCCGAGGACGCGACGCGGATCTCCCCGAGCCGCAACCGCACGTGGTGCGACGCCCCGCCCGCGGACGTCCGCACGGCGACGTCGACGGTCGCGCCGGGCGCGTGCGCGCCGAGCGCGGCGACGAGGCCGGCGAGCGTCCGGACCGTCGCGCCGTCGACCGCGGTGATGACGTCGCCGACCGCGAGCCCGTGGGACGCGGCCGAGTCGGGTTCGGGCTGGTAGACGGTGACGCCCGACGGCACGGCGCGCGTCGGGTAACCGAGCGTGCGGAGCGCGACGACCGTCGCAGCCTGGCGTGCGTCCGCCATGTCGACGACACCCTGCGCTTGGTACTGGGCACTGCTCGCTGTGCCGAAGAGCTCCGAGCTCGGCACGACCTGCGCGCTCGAGTCGAGCTCGTAGTAGAGGTACGAGAGCGCGCGCAGCGGCACGAGCTCGACGTCGGTGAGCATGACCGCGCCGAGGTGTGCGCGCGCGAGGCCCTTCGGGACCGTGACGAGCGAGGACACGGGCACGCCGGATCCCGGGGTGATCGCGTAGTAGGGGACGCTCACGACCGAGGCGATCCCCGCCGCGAGGACGAGGAGCGCGGCGACGCTCCCGCCGACGCCGACCACGCGCCAGCGGACCCGCGGACGGCTGGGCGCCGCGACCTCGGGGCCGCCGTCCGCGGCCGTCGCGGCGTCGTCCGCGACCTGCGGCGCGCGCCGGCCGAGGTGCCACGCCCGGCGTGTAGCAGTGCTCACGTCCCGTAGCCTGCCACGAGGACCGCACGGGGCGAGACGCGAGCCCGATGCGGGGGAGGTCGCCGATGCCCGGTTCGACACGACACGACACCGGCGGGACCGGCCCCGGTCGCGGGCGCGCGGTCGAGTCGGCAGGAGGCCCGGCCGCCGCGGACCCCGACACCACACGCCGTCGCGGCGAGGTTGCGATCGCCGGGCGCGCGGGCGACGAGGCGCTGGTCCGCGCGGCGCTCGCGGACGCGCACGGCCGCGTGCGGGTCGCCGCGCTCGCTGCGCTCGTCCGGATGAGCCGTGCGACCACAGCCGACGTAGCGACGCTCCTGCGCGACGCGGACCCGACTGTCCGGCGCGACGCGTGCGAGCTCGCTCCCGCCGTCGCGGGCGCCCCCGTCGTGCCGCTGCTCGACGACGCGGACGCCCGCGTCGTCGAGGCCGCCGCGTTCGCCGCGGGAGAGCTCGGGATCGCCGACGCGGTCCCCGCGCTGGCGAGGATCGCGCGCACACACGGTGAGCGCCTGTGCCGCGAGTCGGCCGTCGCGGCCCTCGGCGCGATCGGCGACGTGCGCGGCCTTCCCGCGGTCCTCGAGGCGACACACGACGCACCCGCGATCCGGCGGCGCGCGGTCGTCGCGCTCGCGGCCTTCTCGGGCGACGAGGTGGACGCGTCGCTCCGCGATCGCCTCGCGGATCGCGACTGGCAGGTGCGTCAGGCCGCCGAGGACGTGCTCGGGATCAGCGGCGAGGAGCCGCGGTGACCGACGCTCCGAGCACGTCGAAGGTCGCGAGGCAGCGCGCGGCTCCGAGGACCGCTGTGCGCGACGGCTCTCGCGCCGCGTGGACGGGCAGACCGGTCGCGCTCGCGATCCTCTGCGCGACTCCGGCGAGCAGCGACCCTCCCCCCGAGAGGTGGAGCCCCGCGCCGAGGAGGTCGTTCGCGAGGTCGGGCGGGGCGCTCGAGATGCAGTCGACGGCGGCCGCGACGACGGGGGCGACGAGCCCGTCGATCGACGGCCGGATGTCCGCGGGCGAGACGACCACCGCGTACGGCGCACCGTCCGCGCCCCGGCGCCCGGTGACCTCGAGGTGCGGCGCGTCCGTCCCGTCGTCCGCCGGCGGCGCGCCGTCCGCGCCGGTTCGTCGCACGACCTCGGTCGCGACCCCCGGGTCGACCACGAGGTCGTAGCGGCGGGAGAGCATGAGGCGGACCGCGTCGTCGACGTCGTCGGCTCCGACCGAGAGCGACGCCGAGGTCACGAGCCCGCCGAGCGCGAGCACCCCGATCTCCGTCGTGCCCGCGCCGACGTCGACGACCATCGAGCCGGTCGGCTCCTCGATAGCGAGGCCCGCGCCGAGCGCGCACGCGACCGGATGCTCGACGAAGCGGACCTGGCGCGCCCCGGCGCGCCGCAACGCCCGGTCGAGCGCCCGGCGCTGCACGTGGGTCGCGGACGCCTGCACGCACGCGAGGACACGCGGGTGCGCGAGTCGCGAGACACCGGCCGCACGCAGAACCTCCACGAGCAGCTCCTCGGCGAGCGCGATGTCGACGAGCTGGCCGTGGCGCACTGGCCGCTCGAGGCGCACGCGCCCCGCGGTCGCCGACGCGAGCGCGGGCGCGCCGCGCCCGAACGCGAGGAGTCGGCGGCTGTCCGCGTCGACGGCGACGACCGTCGGCTCCTCGAGGAGCAGCGCACCGCGCGCGTCCGCGACGCGGGTCGTCGCGGAACCGAGATCGAGCGCGAGGTCGTTGCTCACTTCCCGCGCCCGGCCACGACGCCATCGTACGCGCCGCCCGGCGGGGGCCGACCGGCACTACGGCGTCCGCAGCGGTAGCGTCGTGCGCCGTGGCTGCGTTCGCCGGCGACTTCGACGACCTTCCCGAGGACGACTCCGCCTCCCAGCCCCTCCCGGCCGAGGACCGCCTCTGGCGGCACCCGTCCGAGCTCGGCGCCTCGCTGCCGCTCGACCCGATCACCGTACGTCGCCGCTGGCTCGCCAGCCAGCCGACGAAGGCGAGCGCGTGGACCGCAGGCCTCGTGGGTGCGATCCTCGCGACCGGGCTCGTCGCGCTCGGCACCCACCTCGCGTCCGCGATCACCGCCCACCCGCCCGCCGGCGGCACCGATGTCGGCACCGGCTCCGCTCTCGCGTCCAAGACCACGCTCCCCCAGCTCCCCGCCGCCGAGAGCGTCGGCGCGATGCTCGCCGCGCAGATCGCGACGATCGGCCGCTCGGTCGTCGCTCTCGAGGTGACACGCGGGACGAGCTCGAACCAGGTGCTCGCCGTCGGCGTGCGATCGGACGGGATGCTGCTCGCCCCGGCCGCGGAGGTCGTCGGGGCCACGAGCGTCGTCGTCACGCTGCCGGACGGGATGGACTACGTCGGCACGGTCGTCGCGAGCGACCTCTCGCAGCGCGCCGCGTCGAGCGGCCTCGCGCTCGTGCACATCAACGGGGTCTCCGACCTCGCGGTCGCGCCGTTTGAGTCCGCGCAACGCTCGGGCCAGCGCGAGCTCGCGGTCGCGCTGAGCACTCCGGGGGGCTCGCGCTTCTCGGTCGGCTCGGTCGACACCTCCGGCCAGACCACGACGACCCCGAGCACGATCCTCGTGGACGCGATGCCGACCGACCTCTCGGCGGGCGCCGTGCCGCCGGGAAGCGTGCTCGTCGGCGCGCACGGCGGCGTGCTCGGCATCGTGACCGCACAGGCCGGCGGCGAGGCTCTCGCGACTCCGGCCTGGATCGCGAGCGGCGTCGTCAACCAGCTCATCGCGAACGGGACCGTGGACCACGGCTGGCTCGGCATCGAGGGCACGACGACGAACACGCCGGTGCGCGGGGTGCGGGTCACGGTCGTCACCGCCGCGAGCGCGGCGGCACTCGCGGGCGTGCGCCCGGGGGACGTCATCGTGTCGGTCGCGGGCCACCGCGTGACCTCGATGGCCCAGCTCCAGGGCCGGCTCTACTTCGCCCCGCCCGGCGACCGCCTGCAGCTCGCGGTCGAGCGAGGCGGGCGGACGGTCGTCGTGCACGCCGTGCTCGACGACGCTCAGCTCGGCTGAGGGTTCCGGTGCCGGTCGTGCGGGGCCGGCCGGCCGACCTCGGCGACGGCACGCTGGTCACGCGCCTGCTGCCGTCGTCGCTCCGAAGGACCGTCGGTCCGTGGTGCTTCGCCGACGTCTTCCGGGCGACCGGCATCGGGGACCTCCCGGGCATGCACGTCGCGCCGCACCCCCATGTCGGGCTCGAGACCGTGACCTACCTCGTCGAGGGCGAGGTGAACCACCGCGACAGCCTCGGGAACGACGCCGTCGTGCGCCCGGGCGAGCTCTCGCTAATGACCGCCGGTGCCGGGATCGCGCACAGCGAGCACTCCCCGCCCGGCCACGGAGCGGTGCTCCACGGCGTCCAGCTCTGGATCGCGCTCCCGGACGAGCTGCGCCACGCGCCGCCCGCCTACCGGCACGTACGGGCGCTGCCGTCGGCTGCGGTCGGCGGGCTCGACTGCCGCGTGCTCCTTGGCTCGTTCGCCGGAGTGGCCTCGCCCGCCGCGGGGCTCACGCCGTGCGTCGCGGCCGAGCTCGTCTGGCCGCGCACGGCCGGCGGATACCGCACGCCCGTGCCCCTCGACCCGTCCTACGAGCACGCGGTCGTCGTGCTCGGCGAGTCGGTCTCGCTCGACGGCGTCGAGATCGGCCCCGGCGAGCTCGCGGTCCTCGACGCCGGCGCGGACGAGGTCGCGCTCGACGCTCCGCCCGGGGGGCGCGCCCTGCTGCTCGGCGGCGCGCCGTTCCGCGAGGACCTGCTCATGTGGTGGAACTTCGTCGCCCGTACTGGGGAGGAGATCGAGGACGCGCGGTCGCGCTGGGAACACGGCGGGTTCGATCCGGTGTGCGCGGACGCCTCGCCGCCCGTGCCCGCTCCCCCGCTTCCCGCGGGGCGGCTCCGGGCACGTCGGTGAGACGGCGCGCCTAGATTCGCGTCATGGACCCCGATCTGCCTGCCGGAATGGGCGGCTTCTTCCAGGGGATGCTCGGCGACCTCCTCCGGCTGCTGAAGACCGATTCGCCGATCCAATGGGACCTCGCGGTCCAACTCGCCCAGCGCGTCGCCTCGGGCGACGCCCCCGAGCCGAACGTCGACCCCGTCGACCGCATGCGCCTCGAGGGCCTGCTCGGCATCGCCGAGCTCCACGTCGCCGACGTCACCGGCATGACGACGACCCCGACCGGCCGGCCGCTGTCGATCGTGGCGACCGGGCGGGCCGAGTGGGCGCGGCGCAGCCTCGAGGGCTGGCGTCCGGTCGTCGAGCAGATCGCCGCGGCCCTTGCCCCGCCGGCGCGCGGCACGCCCCCGCCGGCGCCCGACGAGGGCGAGGACGAGATGGCGGCGTTCATCGGCCAGTGGACGACCGCCGTCGCTCCCGCGATGATCGCGATGCAGGTCGGCTCCGTCGTCGGCCACCTGGCCGAGCGAGCTCTCGGGCAGTACGAGCTGCCGCTGCCGCGCCACACGGACGCCGAGCTGCTCGTCGTCCCCGAGAACGCGAGGAAGTTCGCGGACGACTGGAGCCTGCCGCCCGACGACCTGTTCCTCTGGCTGTGCGTCCACGACGTCGCGACCCACGCGGTGCTCACGCGCAGCCACGTGCGGGCACGGCTCGAGGCGCTCCTCGTCGAGCAGGCGCGCGGCTTCCGCCCGGACCCGAAAGCGCTCGAGCAGCGCCTCGGCGAAGCCGTCTCGGGCGCGGGCGGGGACCTGGCGGACCTCACGAGGCTGCTCGGCGACCCGGGCGCGTTCGGCGAGATCGAGGACACGCCGGAGATCCGCCGGGTCCGCGCCGAGCTGTCCGCTCTCACCTCGGCAGTCGCGGGCTACGCCGTCTGGGCCACCGACACGGTCGCGGCGCGCGCGATCGGCGCGCGCGGCGCGATCGCCGAGGCGATGCGCCGCAGGCGCGTCGAGCGCGGCGACGAGGAGCGGGTCGCCGAGTCGCTCTTCGGGCTCCGTCTCGACCAGGACGCGGTCGACCGAGGCGAGGCCTTCGTCCGCGGCGTCGTCGAGCGGCGCGGCGACGCGGAGCTCGCGAAGCTCTGGGTCGTCGAGGGTGCCCTCCCGACGCCCGCCGAGCTCGACGCGCCCGGCCTGTGGATCGAGCGCGTGAACCTGCCCCCGCTCGACGACCTCGACGCGCCCGGCGAACCGGCCTGAGCCGGCCGAGTCGCGCCGCTCGACCCGCGCGCCGGGCGGTGCCCGCCGCGCTACGCGCCCGGCGCCTCGGCAGGAGCGCTGCCCCCGCCGGCTCCGGCGCCGGACTCCTCGGCGGCGGCTCCTGCTGGCGCAGCCTCGTCCGCGACGCGCGGCGCCGGCTCCTCCTCGGGGATCCCGAGGTCCCACTCGAGCAACAGGTTCTCGCGCTCGGCGTCGCGCACGACGCGCTCGCGGTTTCGGCGGAACTGCGGGTCGTGCGGCGGCAGCAGCACGAGACGCGCGAGCGCGCGCTCTCGGAACGCCTCGACGACCGCGCGGTCCCCAAACTGCGAGTCGACCTCCCAGTGCGGCGCGACGGGGCCGAGGTAGACGACGCGCACGTGGCCGCGAGGTGGCTCGGGCGGCGCGCTCGCCTCGACGGGTGACATCGTCATGGGGTGCTCCTTGGTGTCGGCCGCACGGGTCGGTGCGGCTCCGCATTCTACCGGCGGGCGCGGCCGGCCCCGGGGTGGGCACGAGGACCTGGGCACGAGGGACGGAGTGTCACGCGATGCGAGCGCATCGTGCGCCCACCACACAGAGCGCTAATGGCCCGCTAACAGCTCGGACACAGCATCCGGGTGTAGCGTCGCCTCAAAGGCGGGAAAGCGCTGGCAGGAGGGGTCGCGCGAGGTCGTGCGCCCACCGTGCTCCCCGCCGACGAGACGGCTGATCGTGCTGGTCGGTCGGCGTGCGGCCGTGCCGCCGGGCTGCCGAAGGGCGCCGGGCGGGTTGACATGGTGGCGTGCTCCCGGGCGGCAGAATGGTGGTGTGATGGACACCGTGTGGATGACCGAGGGCAAATGCCGGGAGCTGCCTCCCGAGACCTTCTTCCCGAGTGACGGCGTCGGGGTCGAGATCGCGCGCCGCATCTGCGCGGACTGCCCGGTCAAGGCCCAGTGCCTCGAGTACGCGATGGCGAACCACATCGACCACGGTGTCTGGGGCGGCACCTCGGAGCGCGAGCGGCGCAGGCTCGCACGCCAGCGCCGGCACCTCACGCTTCACTCGGCCCGCTAGGACACGGCCGCCGCGTGCGGCGGCCGTGGGGACGCGCGGGGCGGTCCCGGAGAGGTGGACCGTGCTCGAGTGCGTCGTGAACCTGAGCGAGGGACGCGACCGCGACCTCGTCGACCGGATCGTCGGCGCCGCCCGGGGCGCGGTGCTCGACGTCCACGTGGATCCCTGGCACAACCGCTCGGTCGTCACGCTCGCCGGCACGGATCTCACGCCTGCCGTGCGCGCGCTCGCGGCGGCGACCGTCGAGCTCGTCGACGTGCGCAACCACGCCGGAGCGCACCCGAGGCTCGGCGCGCTCGACGTCGTGCCCTTCGCCCCGATCGGGCCCGGCGCCGACGCGTGCCGCCTCGACGACGCGATCGCCGCCCGGGACGACTTCGCGCGCTGGGCGGGGGAGGCGCTCGACCTCCCGTGCTTCATCTACGGGCCGGAGCGCGCGTTGCCCGACGTCCGCCGAAGGGCGTGGGTCTCGCTCGATCCCGACCGCGGCCCCCGCACACCGCACCGCACCGCGGGAGCTGCGTGCGTCGGGGCCCGTGGCCCGCTCGTCGCGTACAACCTGTGGCTCGCGCGGCGCGACCTCGCGCTCGCGCGCCGGATCGCCGCACAGCTCCGGGGACCGGCGATCCGGGCGCTCGGGCTCGCGGTCGGAGACCACGTGCAGGTGTCGTGCAACCTCGTCGCGCCGGCGGAAGTCGGACCTGGGGCCATCTACGACGCGGTCTCCGCCGTCGCGCGCGTCGAGCGGACGGAGCTCGTGGGCCTCGTCCCGCGCGACGTTCTCGAACGCGAGCCCCGGGACCGTTGGGCCCGGCTCGACCTCGACGAGAAGCGCACCATCGAGCACCGGCTCGCGGCCGGCGGCTGAGCGACGCTCAGGACGCGGCTTCGACCCCGCGCTCGCGGAGCACGCGCGACCGGCGGACCCGGCGGCGCTCGCGCTCGCTCATCCCACCCCAGATCCCGAACTTCTCCCCGTTCGCGATGGCGAACTCGAGGCAGTCCTGCTGGACGACGCAGCCTCGGCACACTTCCTTCGCCTCGCGGGTCGACGAGCCGCGCTCGGGGAAGAAGAGCTCCGGATCGACGCCCATGCAGTTCGCGCGGGACTGCCACTCCTGGTCGATTTGGCCTACGAGCGCCTGGACGTTCACCGGCACCCTCCTCTCGCCGACCACCACCCGGGGCCGAGTGGCAACGGTGGAATTACACCGATGTCATCATGATGGCCCAGCTCACGGCTGGTTGCAAGGGGGGTCCTTGACACGGGCGGTCGCCCGTGCGGTCAGGAACCGGGCCGGAGGTGCCGCGTGCGCCCCGAGCGGCGCTCGACGAAGTCGACGAGCACGTACCCGCCGAGCTCGTCGGGCGTCGTGAAGAACGCTCGTCCCTTGTTCAACCTGGTCATCTGCTCCGTGAACGCACGGAGGCCGCCGGTCGCATCGAGCACGAACGTGTCGATCGTGATCCGCGCGCGTGTGCACCGCACGACCTCGCCGAGCGTCGCCTCGATCGTCTCGCGCGCGGGCGGATAGTCGAAGAAGACCTCGCCTCCCGCCATCACGTGAGCGGTCGGCTCGCCGTCGGTGATCACGACGATCTGCTTCGCGCCGCGCCGCGACGCGAGCATCGAGCGGCCGAGCGCGAGCGCGTGCTGGAGATTCGTCCCGTAGGCGAAGTCCCACGAGACCTGCGGGAGCTCCTCCGGGCGGACCTCGCGGGCGGTCGCCGAGAAGCCGACGATGCCGAGGTAGTCGCGCGGGTAGCGCGTCGCGATGAGCGACTGGAGCGCCATCGCGACCTTCTTCGCCGCGAGGAAGTTGTCGCGCATCGGCATCGAGAGCGAGAGGTCGACGGCGAGGACCGTCGACGCCGCGCTCAGGTGCTCGTTGCGCTCGATCTCGAAGTCGTCGGCGACGAGCCGGATCGGCACGCGCGGTGCGCCCGTGCCCTCGGACGCGCCGCGTACGAGCGCGTTGCGGAGCGTCCGCTCGATGTCGAGGTGGAGCGGGTCGCCGTGCTCGTACGGCTTGGTCTCGGGGTCGCGGTCGTGCCCGGTGCCCGCGACGCCGAGCGGGTGCTCGCCGACCCGGTCCCGCCGAAGGCGCGAGAAGAGCTCGTCGAGCGCGCGCGCGCCGAGCGTCCGCAGCCCGCGGGGCGTCATCTCGAGCCGCCCCTCGCGCCGGGCGACGAGCCCGCGCTCCTCGAGAAGGCGCGTGAGGCCCGCGAGCGTCTCGAGATCCGCAGCTGCGTCGGGCCCGAGCAGCTCGGCGACCGATCCGAGGTCGACCTCGGCGAGCTCGCCGGGCTGGGTCACGGAGCGGAGCATCGAGCCGAGCTCGTCGACACGGGCGAGCTCCGCGTAGACGTCGGTGGCGGCCCCGATCCCGATCCCCCGCCCGCCCTCGAGGGGTGCCGCGCGGTCCCACCCGAGCGACGGGAGCGCGTCGCGCAGGTTCCCGCCGAGGCGGTCGATCTGCCACGCGAGGTCGACGTCCGCGAGCAGCTCATCGGAGAGCGCGGCGAGCTCGGCGCGCTGCCCGGGAGTCATCGACGCGAGGAGGGCGCTCGCCGCGGCCATGCGCGCCGCGAGCTGGGCGAGAAGCTCGTCGAGGTCGCGGGCACCGCCCGGGAACAGGTCGCCGTAGTCGCCCATGAACTGCTCGAACGCCGGGTCGATCGGCTCGCCGGCCGCGCGTTGCTCGAGCATCGTGTTCAGCGCGCCGAGACCGGCTCGCAGGTGCTCTCGCTCCTCGGGGCCTGCTGCGGCCAGCGCTGCGGCCGCGCCGTCGAGGTGGAGCTGGGCGACGTCGCGCCGGAGGTCGCCGACGAGCGAGTCGAACGCGTCGGCCGCGTCCTGCGACGTCCAGTCGTAGCCGGAGAGCTCACGGATCCGCGCCGCGAGGCCCGGCGGCAGCAGGTCGAGCCGCGTGTGGGCCTCGGCGGCCGAGCGGGCCGCGTCCCCGCCGTCGTCGCCGGCGGTGCCGACGGAACGGTCGAGCGCCGCGCGCTCGCCCTCGAGGATCTCCTCGAGACGGCGCTGCGCCTCCTCGTGGAGCCGGCCCAGGTCGCCGCTGCCGAGCAGCTCGTCACGCCGCGCCTGGAGCCTTTCGAGCAGCTCACGCAGGCCGGCGAAGTGGTCGCCGGCAGGCGTCGCGAACCCCTGCTGGAGCGCGCGACGGAGCGCCGCGTCGAGGTCGCCGTGGTAGAGCAGGTCGTCGGCGACCGCGCCGAGCACGTCGTCGGCCGACGGTCCGGCCGGCTCCTGGGAGCCGTCCCAGCGCGAGTACCGCCACGAGGCCCCCCACAACGCCCCTCTCCCACGCGACCCGCCCTGCACGACCGGTCCCGTCAGCGGGCCCGGTACGCGGCGCCCCCGGGGAGCACGTCCTTGTTCAGCCGGCGCGAGAGGTGGAGCCCCTCGAGCACGAGCTCCACCGCGCTCGCGACGAGCTCGGGCCCGGCGTGGGGCCCGACGAGCGCCTCGACGGCCTCCGCGAGCCCGGGAGTCGACCCCGCGATCTCCACGTAACTCGACGCGGGTACCTCGGGCCCGACCTCGGCGGTCGCGCCGTCGGCGAACGCGGTGACGACGTGCGCGAGCGAGGCCTGGGGGCAGCGCTCGCGGAAGACCTGGAGGAGCGCCGATGCCACGAGCTGGGCGACGATCTCCTCGTCGTCACCCTCGTCGAGGGCCTCGACCTCGATCTTGCCGAGCGTCGACGGCACGAGCGCCGGGAGGTCGCTCACACGCGGGGCGGCGACCCGCTCGCCCGCGCGCACGGCGCGGCGGACCGCCGCAGCGGCGAGCGTCTCGTAGTTCGCGACGCTCGTGCGCACGGACACGCCCGAGCGCTGGTCGACGCGCGAGCTCGCGCGCGCGGCCTGGCTGACGGTCGCGACGGCCTCGGCCATGAACCACGGGAAGGCGACCTCGACCCCGTCGGCGACGAGCGGAGCCGCCTCCTGCGCGACGATCGCCATCTCTGTCGCGACGTCACGCGGGTAGTGCGTACGGATCTGGGCGCCGAACCGGTCCTTCAGCGGCGTGATGATCCGGCCCCGGTTCGTGTAGTCCTCGGGGTTCGCGGTCGCGACGAGCAGCACGTCGACCGGGAGCCGAACGCGGTGCCCGCGGATCTGCACGTCGCGCTCCTCGAGCACGTTGAGCAGGCCGACCTGGATCCGCTCCGCGAGGTCGGGCAGCTCGTTCACCGCGAAGATGCCGCGGTTCGTCCGCGGCACGAGCCCGTAGTGGATCGTGAGCTCGTCCGCGAGGTACCGGCCCTCGGCCACCTTGATCGGGTCGACCTCACCGATGAGGTCCGCGATCGAGGTGTCCGGGGTCGCGAGCTTCTCGCCGTAGCGGTCGCTCCGATGGACCCACGCGACGGGCGTCGCGTCGCCGAGCTCCGCGACGAGGTCGCGCGCGAAGCGAGAGACCGGCCGGAGCGGGTCGTCGTTGATCTCCGAGCCGGCGACGACCGGGGTCCACTCGTCCAGCAGCTCGACGAGCGACCGCACGACGCGCGACTTCGCTTGGCCGCGCTCACCGAGCAGGATCACGTCGTGGCCCGCGATCAGCGCGTTCTCGAGCTGCGGCACCACGGTGTCGGCGAAGCCGAGCACCCCGTCGACGAGGGGCTTGCCGGCGGCGACCCGGGCGAGCACGTTCCGGCGGATCTCCGCCCGGACCGGCTCGGCACGCCAGCCGGACGCGCGGAGCTCGCCGAGCGACGCCGGGCGGTCGCCCGGGCCGTGGAGCGCGGAAGTCTGTTGGACCATGGGCCGAGCCTAACGGTGGGCCACGCGGGCACGACCTGCGCCCCGCGGTCCGGCACGGTACGGCGCGGCGCGTCCGTTTCGCCTCGCGGCCGGCGTTGGCGCGAGGATGATCGGCGGTCGGGCCGGCGTGCGACGCCGAGCCCGCGCGAGCGGACCGCGAGCGGCCGCCCGAGGGCTTCGACATGGAGGAGTGCCGGTGACCGTCGTGGACCAGACGCAGGGACCGCCGCGCCCGACGCCGGTGCGGATCGGCGGGACCAGAGGTGGTCCACCTCTGTCGACCGTGCTCCGCAAGGACCGCTGGCGGCTGCAGCCGACGCTCACCGCGATCGGCCTGCTCGGCTTCATCGGCTACTCGATCTGGGCTGCGCTGCGAAACGGCAACTTCTACGCGGGCAACGTCGGCCGGGACTACCTCTCCCCGCTCTACTCGCCGTGCATCACGCACAGCTGCGTGTCCGCCGGCTACGTCTGGGGCCCGATCTTCGGCGGGTGGTGGCGGATCTCGCCCGCGTGGCTCATCCTCGTCTTCCCCGGCGCGTTCCGGACGACCTGCTACTACTACCGCAAGGCCTACTACCGGTCGTTCTGGCTCTCGCCTCCGGCCTGCGCGGTCCCCGACGCGGGCTCGACGAACCCGACGAGCCCGCGCCACCGCTACACGGGCGAGACGAGGCTCCCGCTCATCCTCCAGAACATCCACCGCTACACCTGGTACGTCGCGGTGATCTTCGCCGGGATCCTCACGTGGGACGCGATCGCCGCCTTCCGCTTCCCGAACGGCGTAGGCGTGGCCGTCGGCACGCTGTTGTTCGTCGTGAACGCGGTGTTCATCTGGGCCTACACGCTCGGGTGCCACGCCTGCCGGCACCTGTGCGGCGGCAACCTGAAGCGCTTCTCGGACGCGCCGGTCCGCCACTTCTTCTGGAAGAACATCTCGTCGAAGCTCAACGCGCACCACCAGCTCTTCGCCTGGTGCTCGCTGTTCTCGATCATCGCGACCGACCTATACACCTGGCTCGTTGCGAGCGGGACGATGCACGACCCGAGGATCTTCTGATGGCCGAGTACGAATCGCACACCCTCGACGTCCTGATCATCGGCGCCGGCGGCGCCGGGCTGCGCGCCGCGATCGAGGCGAGCGCGACGGGCGCGCGGACCGCGCTCGTCTGCAAGTCGCTGCTCGGCAAGGCGCACACGGTCATGGCCGAGGGCGGCGTCGCCGCGGCGCTCGGCAACGTCTGGCCGGAGGACAACTGGGAGGTCCATTTCCGCGACACGATGCGCGGCGGCAAGATGCTGAACAACTGGCGCATGGCCCAGCTCCACGCGCAGGAGGCGCCCGACCGCGTCCTCGAGCTCGAGGAGTGGGGCGCCGTCTTCGACCGCACGGCCGACGGGCGGATACTCCAGCGGGACTTCGGCGGCCACCGCTACGCGCGCCTCGCGCACGTCGGCGACCGCACGGGCCTCGAGCTCCTGCGCACGTGCCAGCAGCGCGCCGTGAGCCTCGGCATCGAGGTGTTCATGGAGTGCAAGATCGTGCGGCTCCTCACGGACGCGACCGGTGCGGTGAACGGCGCGGTCGGCTTCTGGCGCGAGTCGGGGACCTTCGTCGTGTTCGGCGCGAAGTCCGTGGTCATCGCGGCGGGCGGCGTCGGCAAGACCTGGAAGTTCACGTCCAACTCCTGGGAGGGCACGGGCGACGGGCACGCGCTCGCGCTCTGGGCGGGCGCCGACATGATCGACATGGAGTGCGTCCAGTTCCACCCGACCGGGATGGTCTGGCCGCCGTCCGCGCGGGGCATCCTCGTGACCGAGGGCGTGCGCGGCGACGGTGGCGTGCTGCGCAACAGCGACGGCGAACGCTTCATGTTCAACTACATCCCCGACTTCTACGCGAAGGAGACCGCGGACACGATCGAGGAGGGCGACCAGTGGTACGAGAACAAGACGGACTTCCGCCGGCCACCTGAGCTCCTCCCCCGCGACGAGGTCGCGCGCTCGATCAACTCCGAGGTGAAGGCAGGCCGAGGCAGCCCGCACGGCGGCATCTACCTCGACATCGCCTCGCGGCGCTCGCCGGAGTACATCAAGCGGCGCCTGCCCTCGATGTACCACCAGTTCAAGGAGCTCGCGGACGTCGACATCACGGTCGAGGCGATGGAGATCGGGCCCACGTGCCACTACATCATGGGCGGCATCCGGGTCGACGCGGACACGGCGGCGACGACCGTCCCGGGGCTCTTCGCCGCGGGCGAGGCCGCGGGCGGCATGCACGGGGCGAACCGGCTCGGCGGGAACTCGCTCTCCGACCTGCTCGTGTTCGGCCGGCGCGCCGGGCAGTACGCGGCGGAGCACGCGCTCGGGCGCCCCGATGACGTCGAGATCGACCGGACCCAGGTCGACGCGGTGGTCGGGCACGCCCTCGCGCCGTTCGCCCGCGACGGCGAGAACCCGTACGCGGTCCATCACGCGCTGCAGGAGACGATGCAGAGCCTGGTCGGGATCATCCGGACCGAGTCGGAGCTGCTCGAGGCGCGCGAGGCACTCGACGCGCTCGAGGAGCGCGCCGCGGCGTCCGGCGTCGAAGGCCACCGCCAGTTCAACCCGGGGTGGCATCTCGCGCTCGATCTGGAGTCGATGCTCGCCGTCGCCCGCTGCACGACCCTCGGCGCCATCGAGCGCAAGGAGAGCCGCGGCGGGCACACGCGCGACGACTTCCCGGGACCGGATCCCGAGTTCGCGAAGGTGAACATGGTGACCCGCATGCACGACGGCGCCGTCGTCGTCGCGGCCGAGCCACTGCCCGAGATGCCGGACGAGCTGAAGACACTCTTCGAGGAGGCGCACTGATGTCGAGCGAGGCGACCGTCACGGCCGCGAACCGTCCCGCGGGCGCGCCGGCGGGCTCGTCGAGCCCGGCGGACGTCACGATGCGGCTCTGGCGCGGCGACGCCTCGGGCGGCGGCTTCGTCGACTACACGATCGAGAACCTCGGCGGCGAGGTCGTGCTCGACGTCGTCCACCGGATCCAGGCGGAGCAGGCACCCGATCTCGCGGTGCGCTGGAACTGCAAGGCCGGCAAGTGCGGCTCGTGCAGCGCCGAGGTCAACGGGAAGCCGCGCCTCATGTGCATGACCCGGATGAGCACCCTCGAGCTGAGCGAGCCGATCACGATCTCGCCGATGCGGGGCAACCCGGTCATCCGGGACCTCGTGACCGACGTCTCGTTCCACTTCGCCGTCGCGCGCCGAATCCCGGCGTTCCACCCGGGGCCTCGCGAGGCCGACGGCACCTACCGGATGGCGCAGGTCGACGTCGAGCGCGTCCAGGAGTTCCGCAAGTGCATCGAGTGCTTCCTCTGCCAGAACGTGTGCCACGTGATCCGGGACCACGAGGAGAACAAGCCGGCATTCGCGGGGCCGCGCTTCTTCGCACGGCTGGCCGAGCTCGAGATGCACCCGCTCGACACGCTCGACCGGCGCGAGCTCATCTCCCGCGACCTCGGCGTCGGACTCTGCAACATCACGAAGTGCTGCTCCGAGGTGTGCCCGGAGGGGATCCACATCACGGACAACGCGATCATCCCGCTGAAGGAGCGCGTCGTCGACGCGCGCTACGACCCGATCGCGTGGCTCGGGCGCAAGATCAGGCGACGCCCGTCACCGACGCCCGCGTACGTCACCGCCGCCCTCGCCCCCGCAGCCGCGACCGGCGAGGTGATCTCGACCGAGCCCGCGCCGCGGGCGACCTCCTAGTCGGCGCCCCGTGGCCGACGTGTTCTCGGACGAGTGGCTCGACGCGCTCGGCGCGCACCTCACCGGGCTCGGTCCCCTCGACTCGCCCGCGCCGCTCGTGCTCGGCCAGATCGTCACGGGCGCGCCGGGCGGGGACTTCGAGTACACGATCGTCGTCGGCGGCGGGAGGCGGGGCGAGGTCCACCGCGGGCTCGACGGCGCGGCGGTCACGATCGTGGAGAGCTACGAGACTGCGCTCGCGATCGTGTCGGGCACGCCGGCGGCCGACTTGCTCGCCGCGGGCCGGCTGAAGGTGCGAGGCGACGTGGGAGCGCTTCTCGGTGCCCAGGACCTCCTCGCCGCGCTCGCTCCCGCTCTCGCCCGGCTCGCCTCGCCGCGCGCCTGACGCGGCGCGCCTCCGGGCCACGCACCATGCGCGCGGGACCCGGTCGGCGCGGGGTCCGGTCGGCGCGGGGTCCGGTCGGCGGACGGGGAGCTCGTTGACGGACGGGGAGCTCGTTGACGGACGATATCGGGAAATCGCCATACGCCGATGACGCTCGCCTAGAAGAAATCGACGCAACGGAGGGCCACGCGCAACGCCGCAGCTCGGCACCCGCGCCCGCTGCGAAGCGCAGCTCGGGCGGCGGCGACGCCGCGGCCCTCACGCGCCGGGGAGCAGCTCCGCGACGTCGGCCCGCTCGCCGAGGAGCTCGTCAGTCGTCGTGCGGATCCGCGCGGCGGCGAACTCGTCGTGCTCGAGACCTTCGACGATCTCCCACCCGTCGGCGGTCGTGCGCACCGGGAAGCCGAACTGCAACCCCTCCGGCACGCCGTACTCGCCGCGCGAGACAACGGCGAGCGAGGTCCAGTCGTCCCCGGCTGTCGGCGTCCGAACGCTCACGATCGAGTCGACGGCAGCGGCGGCGGCCGAAGCCGCCGACGAGAGCCCGCGCGCCTCGATGACCGCCGCGCCGCGCTTCTGCACTGTCGTGATGAACTCGCCCTCGAGCCACGCGCGGTCTGCGATCGCGTCGACGGCGGGCGCCCCCGAGATGCGTGCGTGCGCGAAGTCGGGGAACTGCGTCGAGGAGTGGTTCCCCCAGATCGCGAGGTTCGTGACCGACGAGACGGGCACGCCGGCGCGGTGGGCGAGCTGCGACTTCGCCCGGTTCTCGTCGAGACGCGTCATCGCGAACCAGCGGTCCGCCGGGACCTCGGGAGCGTTCGAGCGGGCGATGAGGCAGTTGGTGTTGCAAGGGTTGCCCACGACGAGGACGCGCACGTCGGACGCGGCGTGGTCCGCGACCGCCCGGCCCTGCGGCTTGAAGATACCGCCGTTTATCCCGAGGAGATCCTTGCGCTCCATGCCCGCCTTGCGCGGGACGGAGCCGACGAGCATCGCGACCGACGTCCCGTCGAACGCGGTCGCGAGGTCGGACGTCGCGTCGATGCTCGCCAGCATTGGGAACGCGCAGTCGTCGAGCTCCATGACGACGCCCTCGAGCGCCTTCATCGCAGGCTCGATCTCGAGCAGGCGGAGCGCGACCGGCTGGTCGCCCCCGAGCAACGCGCCCGATGCGATCCGGAAGAGCAGCGAGTAGCAGATCTGGCCCGCGGCCCCGGTGACCGTGACGCGCACCGGGGACTTGGTCGTGTCGTTTCGTGTGTCGCTCACGGGGCGAGGCTACCGCCGCGGCACCCTGCCGGTCAGATCCGCCACGCGTGCTCGGAAGTGGCGATGCGGCTCAGAGCCGCCGATGCCGGTCGAGGAAGCCGTAGACGTCGACGAGGTCGACCCCGGGGAACGGGTTGAACGAGGCCGCGTCCGTCGGCAGCCCGGAGACGAAGTGGCTCCGATCCCGTGCGGACGGCCACGCGAAGCCGCCCCACCGGCGGGCGACGTCCGCGCGCGGCCGGCGGCAGCACGACGGCTCCGGGCACGTCGAGACGGCCTCGACCGAAGTCTCGTGGCCGCGGAAGTACCGCGCGTGCCCCGCGGGCGTGCCGAGCGTCACCGCGTCGATCGCCGCCCCGTCGGTCTCGATGTTCGTCACGCACCAGTACCGGCCGGCCGGGGTGTCCGTGTACTGGTAGTGGAGGCTGAACGCGTCCTCGGACTCGAAGGCGCGGCGCGCGCTCCACCTCCGGCAGAGCTGCTGGCCCTCGATCGTCCCGTCGTCGTCCGCCGGGAGCGGGACGCCGTCGTTCTCGTACGCCTTCCACAGCACGCCCTCCGGGTCGGAGCGCTGGAAGTGGACGGGGACGCCGAAGTGACGCGTGAGCAGGTTCGTCATGCGGTGCGCCGCCATCTCGTAGGAGATGTAGAAGACGTCGCGCACGTCCTCGACCGACAGGTCCCCTCCCGCCTTCGCGCGGGCGAGGAGCGGGAGCGCGACCCGCTCGGGCGCGAGGAGCGCCCCAGCGAAGTAATTTGCCTCGACGCGCTGGCGCACGTACTCCTCGAAGTCGAGCGGGTCCTTGTGGCCGAGCGCGAAGTGGCCGAGCGTCTGGGCGACGACCGAGCGCGCGGCGCGCGTCGGCAGGTCGTTGCGCTGCGACACGTAGATCACGCGGTTGCGGAGGTCACTGATCGAGCGCGTCGACGGCGGGAGGTCCCGGACCCTCGCGATCGCGAAGCCGAAGTGCGCCGCGAGCTCGCCAAGCGCGCGCTCGGACACCGCGGTCGCGTCGGTGCCGACCGCCGCCGCCGCCTCGTTCGCGACGGCCTCGATCTCGGGAAAGTAGTTGTCGGCGAGCCGCATCTGGTCGCGCATCGCCGCGTTCGCCACGCGGGCGCCCTGGCCGGCGAGCGGTGCCTGCTCGATGCGCTCCGAGAGCTCGACGACCCGCTCGAACAGCGCGACGAGGTGCTGGAGGACCGCGTCGTCGGTGCGCGCCGACGGCCGGAGCTGCGGGAGACGCAGCGCGCGGTAGCGCGGATCCTCCTGCATCCGGAGCGCGCGGTGCTCGAGCGCGGCGCGCCGGTCCGGCGGCGTGCTGTCGAGCAGCTCGCCGACCGGGCACCCGAGCACCGCGGCGAGATCCCCGACCGTCGTGAGCCGCGGCTCGCGTCGGCCGTTCTCGACCTGGGACAGGTAGGACGCGGGCCGGCCGACGAGGGCTCCGAGCTGCTCGAGCGTGAGGCCGGCACGACGGCGCGCGCGGCGCAGGCGCTGGCCGAGCACGAGCGCGTCGAACGTGTCGACCCGACGATTCGACAATTTCTGCGAATCTTCCGCCACGCGCCAAGAGTAGCGCAGATGATGCATGACAATTCATCGATACTTCCGCATACTCACACGACAGCCGCCCGGTCGGTTCTCCCACGGGACCGGCCGGGCGCTCGCGTTCCGACCGGGAGCGCGGGCGCGGGTACGGGAGAGGAAAGCCAGACGATGACGCGACTGACGGTCGGCGTGACGCACGACGGGCACCCGCTCGAGGCGCGCTTGCTCACCGACGGCGCGCTCGAGCTCGTCGCGGAGATCGAGGGGGCGTTCGCCGCGGCGCGGGCGGAGCTGCTCGCCGCGGGCACCGCGCGTCGCGGGCGCGCCGCCAACGGCGCCGCGGACGCCGGTGTCGCGCTCACGACGTTCTCGTCGGTGCTCGGCGGTCGGACGCAACAGCTCGAGCGTCGTGCGAGCGAAGCGCCGGGGGCCGAGGACGCGCTCACGGAGGCGCTGTTCGGGCTCGGACTCGGGCCCGAACCGGAGCCCGGGCCCCGGACCGGGGCGGGGCGCGCTCGCACGCGCACGCGTGCGTGCCGGCCTTAGCGCGGCGACACCCACGGGCACAGGCAAAGGCACAGGCACAGGCAAAGGCAAAGGCACAGGCACAGGCACAGGGCGACCGGGCGCACCCGCGGCGGCCGAGACCGAGAGACGAAGGACCGAGGAGGACGACGTGCACAGTTTCGACATCGCGGTCGAGCAGCTCGAGCGATCGTGGCGCGACGACCCACGCTGGCGGGTGGTCGAGCGCCCGTACCGGGCCGAGGACGTCGTGCGCCTGCGCGGCTCGGTCGAGGTCGAGCTCAGCGTCGCGCGACACGGCGCCGAGCGGCTCTGGGCGCTCCTCGACGAGGAGCCGTACGTCGCCGCGCTCGGGGCGATGACCGGCGCCCAGGCCGTCCAGATGGTGAAGGCCGGGCTGAAGGCGATCTACCTCTCGGGTTGGCAGGTCGCCGCCGACGCGAACCTCTCCGAGCACACGTACCCGGACCAGAGCCTCTACCCCGCGAACAGCGCCCCCGCGCTCGTCCGCCGCCTCAACAACGCGCTGCGGCGAGCGGACCAGATCGAGTGGGCCGAGCGCGCCGGCCGTGGCGGCGGGCGCGACTGGATGGCCCCGATCGTCGCGGACGCCGAGGCGGGCTTCGGCGGCGCCCTGAACGCGTACGAGCTCATGCGCTCGATGCTCGAGGCGGGCGCCGCCGGCGTCCACTTCGAGGACCAGCTCGCGTCCGCGAAGAAGTGCGGCCACATGGGCGGCAAGGTGCTCGTGCCGACGTCCCAGCACGTCCAGACCCTCGCCGCCGCACGGCTCGCGGCTGACGTCGCCGGTGTGCCGGCGCTCGTCGTCGCCCGGACCGACGCGCTCGCGGCGACGCTGCTCACGACCGACGTCGACGAGCGCGACCGCCCGTTCCTCACCGGCGAGCGGAGTGCCGAAGGGCTCTACCGAGTGCGCAACGGCATCGAGGCGGCGGTCGCCCGCGGCCTCGCGTACGCGCCGTACGCGGACATGCTCTGGTGCGAGACGTCGACGCCCGACCTCGACGAGGCGCGGCTGTTCGCCGAGTCGATCAAGGCCGCGCACCCCGACCAGATCCTCGCGTACAACTGCTCCCCGTCGTTCAACTGGCGCCGGAACCTCGACGACGAGACGATCGCGCGCTTCCAGAAGGAGCTGGGCGCGATGGGCTTCCGCTTCCAGTTCGTCACGCTCGCGGGGTGGCACGCGCTGAACGAGGCGATGTTCGCGCTCGCGTCGGGCTATGCGCGCGACGGCATGAGCGCGTACGTCGAGCTCCAGGGCCGGGAGCTCGCGCTCGAGAGCGACGGCTACAGCGCGACGCGCCACCAGCGCGAGGTCGGGGCGGGTTACTTCGACGACATCATGACCGTGCTATCCAACGGCGCGAGCTCGACGCTCGCGCTCGCGGGCTCGACCGAGCAGCAGCAGTTCTGACCAGCCGCCCCGGGCCGGGCACGGGGGCCCGGGGCGGCCGCGATCCGCGGCCCGATGGGGGGTCGGCACGGATCGGGCCCCCGCCGCGGCGATGGCCGCG
>DAHUXW010000035.1 GCA_027306925.1 Acidimicrobiaceae bacterium
GCGGCGGGGGCGGCCGGGGTCAGCGCGGGTGGCCGTTCGCCGCGACGGCGGCGGCGGGCGCGGCGACGAAGATCCGCGGTGCACTGAAGCCCGCGGCCGCGAACGCCGCGCGGACCGCCTCCCCGACCGCGCCCGTCGCGCCAGACCGCACGAGCGCGATCGCCGATCCGCCGAACCCGCCGCCGACCATGCGCGCGCCGAGCGCGCCGGCGCGCAGCGCCGCGTCGACCGCGGTGTCGAGCTCCGCGCACGACACCTCGTAGTCGTCACGCAAGGAGCGGTGCCCGTCGGTGAGCACGGGGCCGACCTCCTCGAGGCGCGAGGCTTCGAGGAGCCGAGCGACCTCGAAGACGCGCGCCCCCTCGGTCACGACGTGGCGGACGCGACGCGCGAGCACGGGGTCGTCGAGGCGCGTGAGCGCCGCGCCGAGGTCCTCCGGGCGGACGTCGCGCAGCGCCCGCACGCCGAGCAAGGCCGCGGCTCGCTCGCACGCGCTCCTGCGGTCCCCGTAGGCGGAGTCACCGAGCGCGTGGCGGACGCGCGTGTCGAGCACCATGAGCACGAGCCCCGACCGTTCGAGGTCGAAGGGCACCTGGCGGTGATCGAGGCTCCGCGCGTCGAGCAGGAGCGCATGGCCCGGCACGCACAGCAGCGACGCCATCTGGTCCATGATCCCGCAGGGCACGCCGACGAACTCGTTCTCCGCGCGCTGCGCGGCAAGCGCGAGCTGCTCGAGCGAGAGGTCGAGCCCGAACAGCTCCCGAACCGCTAGCCCGACCGAGCACTCGAGCGCGGCGGACGAGGAGAGGCCGGCGCCGATCGGTACCTCGCTGTCGACCAAGACGTCCGCTCCGCCGAGCGCACAGCCGGCGGTGTGCAGCGACCAGAAGACGCCGAGCGCGTACGCGGGCCAGCCCGTGACGGTGCCGGGCCGGAGCGCGGAGACGCGGACCGCTTCCGTCGCGGCGCTCGTCCCGTCCGGATACTGGGCGGACGCGACGCGCACGAGGTCGTCGTCGCGCCGGGCGACGCTCGCCCGCGTGGCGAACGGCAGCGTCGTCGGGAGCACGAAGCCCTCGTTGTAGTCCGTGAACTCGCCGATCAGGTTGACCCGGCCGGGAGCGCGCCACGTGCCGTCCGGCGGCCGGCCGTAGACGTCCGCGAAGGTGCGCGGTGCGGTCGAGCCGGCGGTCACCTCGGGTCGCTGCCCGACCGGAGCACGCCCCACGCGTCGGCGATCATCTGCTCGAGCGACGTCCGCGCCGGCGTCCAACCGAGCTCGCGACGTGCCCGGGCGGCCGACGCGACGAGCACGGCGGGGTCGCCGGCGCGCCGGCCCGCGACGGTGACCTCGAGCGTCACGCCGGTCACGCGCTCGACCGCCGCAAGGACCTCGCGCACGGAGAAGCCGGCCCCGTTCCCGAGGTTGAAGACCCGGTGGGTGCCGGGACGGGCCGACGCGAGCGCGCCGAGGTGCGCCTCGGCGAGGTCCGCGACGTGGATGTAGTCGCGCACGCACGTCCCGTCGGGCGTCGGGTAGTCCTCCCCGTAGACGACGAGACCGGCTCGCGTGCCGAGCGCGGCCTGGAGCGCGATCGGGACCAGGTGGGTCTCGGGGTCGTGGCGCTCGCCCCTGCCCGCGTACGCACCCGCGACGTTGAAGTACCGCAGGCTCACCGCGCCGATCCTGCCGGTCGCCGCCTCGGCAGCGAGCATCTCGTCGACCGCGAGCTTCGACTCGCCGTACGGGTTCACCGGCCGCGTCGGCGCGTCCTCGTCGATCGGCACGGTCTCGGGCTCGCCGTACACCGCGGCGGTCGAGGAGAACACGATCGCCGGCACGCCCGAGGCGAGCAGCGTGTCGAGGAGCAGCCGGGTCCCGACCACGTTGTTGAGCCGGTACTTCTCGGGATTCGCGATCGACTCGGCAACGAGCGACGACGCGGCGAGGTGCACCGCGCCGTCGAACCGCTCGCCCGCGAGCGCCACGGCGGCGTCGTGCACGCGGCCCTCCACGAACGTCGCGCCCGGCGGGACCGCGTCCGCGTGACCGGTCGAGAGGTCGTCGAGCACGGTGACCGTGTGGCCGAGCTCGAGCAGCCTCGTCGCGACCACGCTCCCGATGTAGCCGGCGCCACCGGTCACGAGGACCCTCATCGCCCCGCCTTCCCGCCGCCCGGTCCGGGTCCGCCGCCCGGTCCGGGTCCGCCGCCCGGTCCGGCCCCGCCGCCCGGTCCGGGTCCGAGCTCGCGAAGGCGCTCGGCGGCGTGCTCCGGCAGGACGTCGTTCGCGAACGCGTCCATGCCGGCCTCGGAGGCCGCGAGGTACTTCAGCTTGTCCGCCGACCTCCTCGTCGTGAACAGCTCGAGGTGGAGCGCGAAGCTCGCCCGGCCCGTGCTGGTGGGTGCCTGGTGCCACGCCGAGATGTACGGCGTGCGCGCCCCGAACAGCCGGTCGAAGCGCGCGAGCAGGTCGAGGTAGATCGAGACGAATCCGTCGCGCTCGCCCGGGTCCAGCGCGACGAGGTCGGGGACGCGGCGGCGCGGGTAGACGTGCACCTCGTACGGCCACCGGGCGGCGTGCGGGACGAACGCGGTCCAGGTGCCGTTCTCCGCGACGACGCGCGCCTGGTCCGCGCGCTCGGCGTCGAGCACGTCGTCGAACAGGTTCCTCCCCGTCCGGCGCGCGTACGCGTCGACGGACGCGAGGACGCGGGTCGTGCGCGGCGTGACGAACGGGTACGCGTAGATCTGGCCGTGCGGATGCTGGAGCGTCACGCCGATCTCGGGGCCACGGTTCTCGAAGCAGAACACCTGCTCGACCGCGGGGAGCTCGCCGAGGAGCCGGGTGCGGTCGGTCCACACCGCGAGGACGAGTCCGAGCTGCTCCTCGCCGAGGTCGACGAGCGACGCATCGTGGTCCGGGGAGAAGCAGACGACCTCACAGCGGCCCGCGCCCGGCCGCGACACGAGCGGCGTGACCGGGCCCGCGGGCTCGGCGCGCGACGGGCCGGGCCCGGACAGGGCCGGGAAGCGGTTCTCGAGCACGACGACGCCGTAGTCCGCCGCCGGGATCTCGCTCGGGTGCCCCGGGCGCGACGGGCATAGCGGGCAGTCGTCCGGTGCCGGGAAGTACGTCCGCTCCTGGCGGTACGCGGCGACGATGACCCACGCGTCGAGGAACGGGTCATAGCGCAGCTGCGAGGCCGGGGGTCGCGGCTCGAGCACGCGCGTGTCCGTCCCGGTGCGCTCCGGCGCCCCGTCGAGGTCGTAGTAGACGAGCTCCCGCCCGTCCGCGAGCGCGGTGCGGGCGACCCTCACGTCGCCACCGCCGCGGCGCGCCGCCCCGGTCGGGAGACCCCTCCTGCAACGCTCACGGCCGACCTCCAGTGGCCCGCGCGCCGGCGGGACCTCAGACTCATCATATGACCTGCGATGTCGTCAGATGACTCGACGCGCCGGCCTCCGGGGACGGGTCGCGCGACCGGCGTCAGGGCGCCGGGCGAGCTGCGGCGCGCTTCGCGAGGCCGAGCGCGCTGCAGATGTCGAGGGTCGCGGCGAACTGGTTCATCGTGTAGAAGTGGAGCCCCGGCACGCCTGCGTCGAGCAGCTCGCCGCACAGCTTCGTCGCGACCTCGACGCCGATCCGGTAGACCTCGTCGGGGTCGTCGCGGGCCGCGTCGACGCGTCGCGCGAGCGCGGCGGGGACCGGAACGCCCGACAGCGCGGCCATCCGGTCGAGCGTCCGGACGCTCGTGACCGGCATGACGCCGGGGACGACCGGACGGTCGACGCCGAGCGCGTGCAGGTCGTCGACGAGGCGCAGGTACTCCTCGACACCGAAGAAGAACTGCGTGATCGCGAGGTCCGCGGACACGAGCTTGCGCGCGAGGTACCGGCGGTCGGCCGCGAGGTCCGGGGCGTCCGGATGGCCCGCGGGATGCGCCGCGACCGCGACGCAGAAGGGCCCCGAGGCGCGAACGAGCTCGACGAGGTCCGACGCATGGCGCAGCTCGCCGTCCTCGAGCGCCGTGGTCGCGTCCAGCGGCGGGTCGCCGCGCAGCGCGAGCACGTTCTCGATCCCCTCGTCACGGTAGCGGGCGAGGATCGCCTCGAGCTCGGCGCGCGTGTGGGCGGCGCAGGCGAGGTGCGCCATCGCGGTCGTGTGGCGGTCGCGCTGGAGCGAGACGACGAGGTCGTGCGTGCGGTCGCGTGTCGACCCGGCCGCGCCGTAGGTGATCGACGCGAAGTCGGGCGCGAGGAGCGCGAGGCGGTCGAGGGTCGACTCGAGCCGAGCCGCGGCCGTGTCCGAGCGCGGCGGCCACAGCTCCACCGACACGCACGTGCGCGCGGCGAGCAGGTCGAGCACGCGCGTCATCGCGCCCGCCCCGAGCCGACCCGGGCCCGGCGGCTCCGCCGGCTAGGCCCGCACACGTCTCGTCGCGGCCTCGACGGCGTTGCGCAGCAGCATCGCGCGCGTCATCGGGCCGACGCCCCCGATGCGCGGCGTGAGGAAGCCGGCGACGCACGCGACGTCGTCCGCGACGTCGGACAGCAGCTTGCGACCCTCCCAGGAGACACCGGCCCCGACGACCGCGGCGCCCGGCTTCACCATGTCCGCGGTCACGAGCCCTGCGCGGCCCGCGGCGGCGATCACGACGTCCGCGTCGCGCACGTAGCGCGCGAGATCCGCGACCCCCGTGTGCACGACGGTCACCGCGGCGTTACAGCCCGGCCGCCGGAGCGCGAGGAGGAGCGCGAGCGGGCGCCCGATCGTGAGCCCCCGCCCGATCACGACGACGTGGCGTCCCTCGACCGGCACGGCGTAGGCGGCGAGCAGCTCCACGATCCCCGCGGGCGTGCACGGCAGCGGGCCCGGCGCGCCCATCACGAGCCGCCCGAGGTTCACCGGGTGCAGGCCGTCGACGTCCTTGTCCGGGTCGACCGCGAGAAGGACGCGCTCCTCGTCGAGCCCGGCGGGCAGCGGCAGCTGGACGAGGAACGCGTCGATCGCGGGGTCCTCGTCGAAACGGCGGACCGCGGCCTCGACGTCCGCCTGCGACGCGTCCGCGGGCAGGTGCTCGTGGAACGACGCGATGCCGACCTGCGCGCAGTCCTCGTGCTTCATCGCGACGTAGCGCGCGCTCGGCCCGTCGTCGCCGACGAGGATCGTGCCGAGCCCCGGCACCGTCCCTGCAGCCCGGAGCGCTGCGACCTCCACGGTCAGCGCTGCGCGGATCGACGCCGCGAGGGCGGCGCCGTCGAGTCGGACCGCCGACGCGCCGGTCTCCTCAGTGGCGGAAATGGCGCTCTCCCGTCATGACCATCGCGACGCCCCGCTCGTCCGCGGCCGCGGCGACCTCGTCGTCGCGCAGCGAGCCACCGGGCTGGACGACGACCGACACGCCCGCGTCCACCACCGCGTCGAGGCCGTCGCGGAACGGGAAGAAGGCGTCGCTCGCACCGACGCCTCCGGCCGCGCGCCCGTCCGCCTTTCGCGCCGCGAGCGCCGCCGCGTCGACGCGGTTCTGTTGGCCGCAGCCGACGCCGAAGACCTGGCCGTCGCGCGCGAGGACGATCGCGTTCGACGAGGTGCGGGCGCACACCTTCCACGCGAGCTCCACGTCTGCCCACTGGTCGGGCGCGGGCGCGAGCTTCGTGGCGACCCGCCACGACTCGGGCGCGGCGACGAAGGTGTCGGGCTCCTGGACGAGCATCGCGCCGCCCACCTGTCGGTATGCCACCCGGTAGGGCTCGGGCGGCGGCGCGGACAGCGCCCGCATGTTCTTGCGGCGAGCGGCGAACAGCGCGACGGCCTCGTCGGAGATCGACGGGGCGACGAGCACGTCGGCGAGCGCGTTCGCGACGACGACCTGCGCGAGCGCGAGGTCGACGTGCGCGGAGAGCGCGACGATCCCCCCGAACGCCGAGAGCGGGTCGCACGCGAACGCCCGCCCGTAGGCCTCGACGGCGCTGTCGCCGAGCGCGACCCCGCACGGGTTCGCGTGCTTCACGATGACCGCCGCCGCAGCCGCGCCGCCGATCCCGGCGACCTCGTGGAGCAGTCGCCACGCGGCGTCGGCGTCGAAGACGTTCAGGTACGAAAGCTCGCGGCCCCCGTGTTGCACCGCGTCGTCGAGCCACCCGCGCCCCGCGCCCGCGATCCGGTAGCGCGCGGCGTGCTGGTGCGGGTTCTCGCCGTAGCGGAGCGACGCGCAGCGCTCGAGCGTGAGGTGGACGCTCGGCGGGAGCAGCTCGGCGGGCGCCGAGTCCGGCCCGCCCGCGTCGAGCCACGCGACGATCGCCGCGTCGTAGGCCGCGGTGTGCGCGAACGCCGCGCGCGCGAGCCGCCGGCGCGTCGCGTCGCCGATCGCCCCCTCGCGGCGCACCTCGTCGAGCACCTCGCCGTAGTCGGCCGGGTCGACGACGACCGCGACGTGGTCGTGGTTCTTCGCGGCAGCGCGGACCATCGTGGGCCCGCCGACGTCGATCATCTCGATCGAGGGCTCCGCGCCGAACGGGTAGAGGTTGCAGACGACGAGGTCGATCGGCTCGATGCCCTGGGCCGCGAGGTCGTCGCGGTGCGAGGGCCGCGAGCGGTCCGCGAGGATCCCACCGTGGATCGCGGGGTGGAGCGTCTTCACGCGCCCGCCGAGCATCTCAGGCGCGCCGGTCACGTCCGCGACCTCCCGGTGCGCGATGCCCGCGTCGAGGAGCGCTCGCGACGTCCCGCCCGACGAGACCACCTCCCACCCGAGGTCCACGAGCGCGGCGGCGAGCGCCGTGAGCCCCGTCTTGTCGTACACCGAGATCAGCGCTCGCAACTCACGTCCCCTCGTCGCCCGGGCGGCCGCCGCGCGCGTCGAGCGTGTCGACGAACGCCCGGACCGTCCGCGGGTACAGCCGCCGCTCCACCTGCTTGATGCGCTCGTGCAGGGTCTCGACCGTGTCGCCGTCCAGCACGGGCACGGCCTCCTGGGCCAGGATCGGACCGTCGTCGACCTCCAACGTCGCGAGGTGGACCGTGCAGCCGGTGACCTTCACACCCGCCGCGAGCGCGTCCGCGACGGCGTGCCACCCCTTGAACGACGGCAGGAGCGCCGGGTGGGTGTTCAGCACCCGCCCTGCCCAGCGCTCGTGGATCGACGGGCCGAGCACGGTCCCGTACCCGGCCATGACCACGACGTCGACCTCGTGGCGCGCGAGCGCCGCGACGACGAGGTCGGTGTACGCGCCCCGGTCGAACCCTTCGTCGAACCTGGAGCGCACGACGCGCTCCACCGCGATCCCTGCCCGCTCGGCGATCTTCTCCGCCCCGCACGCCCGGTCGACGACCACGACCGAGATCGGCAGGCCAGCGTCGACGAGCGACTCGAGGATCGTCCCGGTACCCGACGCGAGCGCCCCGATCCGCACGGACGCACGCTACCAGGAGCCCCGGAGGGCCCCGGCTGCCCTCACCGGAGCTCGCGCACCACCTCGGCCATCACGTCGGCCGCCTCGGTCGGGTTCTTCGCGACCGTTACCCCCGCGCGCGAGAGCGCCTCGATCTTCGCGGCCGCGGTCCCCTTCGAGCCCGAGACGATCGCGCCCGCGTGGCCCATCTTGCGCCCGGGCGGCGCGGTGACCCCCGCGATGTAGGCGACGACCGGCTTGGTCATCTCCGACGCGATGAACTCGGCGGCCTGCTCCTCGGCGTCGCCGCCGATCTCGCCGATGACGATGACCGCCTTGGTCTCCGGGTCGGCCTCGAACGCCGCGAGGCAGTCGACGAAGCTCGTCCCGGGGACCGGGTCGCCGCCGATGCCGACGCCCGTCGTCTGGCCGACGCCCTTCTGCGTGAGCTCGTACAGGGCCTGGTAGAAGACCGTGCCCGACCGGCTCACGAGCCCGACCGGGCCGCCGGCGAGCGCGATGTCCCCCGACGTGATGCCGATGTTGCACTGCCCCGCGCTGATGATGCCCGGGCAGTTCGGCCCGAGGAGGCGGCTTCCGGGGAAGTCACGACGCAGCGACGCGAAGACGCGCGCCTCGTCCTTCGCGGGGACGAACTCGGTGATGCACACGATGAACGGGACGCCGGCCTCGGCGGCCTCGATGATCGCGGACGGCGCGCCTGCGGGCGGCACCGCGATGAACGACGCGTTCGCCCCGGTCTCCTCCACCGCCTCGGCGACGGTCGAGTAGACGGGGATGTCCTCGATCACCTCGCCGCCGCGCTTCGGGTTCGTCCCCGCGACGACGTCCGTTCCGTACTCGCGGTTGCGCAGCCCGTGGTAGAGCCCCTGGCTCGTCGGGCTGAGGCCCTGGATCACGACTTTGGTCGAGCGGTCGACGAAGATGCTCATCGCACGACCCCCCCGGCGAGCTCGGTCGCCCGGCGCGCGGCCTCGAGCATCGTCGGCAGCGACTCCAGCCGGTCCGAGCCGTGGGCCTCGAGGATCGCCCGGCCCTGCTCGGCGTTCGTGCCGTCGAGCCGGATCACGATCGGCGCCGCGATGTCGACGCGGTCGAGCGCCTGGACGATGCCGTTCGCGACCTCCTCGCCACGGGTGATGCCTCCGAAGATGTTCACGAAGATCGCCTTCACCTTCTCGTCGGTGTTGATGACCTCGAGCGCGCTCGCCATGACGTCCGCGCTCGCCCCGCCGCCGATGTCGAGGAAGTTGGCCGGCTCGCCGCCGACCTGCTCGACGACGTCGCACGTGCTCATCGCGAGGCCTGCGCCGTTGGCGATGATGCCCACGTAGCCGTCGAGCCCGACGTACTGCAGCCCCTTCTCGCGCGCGAGCCGGTCGCGCGGGTCGAGCTCGTCGAGGTTCGCCCAGTCGGCCCACTCGGGGTGGCGGAACGCGGCCGAGTCGTCGAGCGTGACCTTCGCGTCGAGCGCGTGGACCCTGCCGTCCGGCGTGAGGATGAGCGGGTTGATCTCGACGAGGTCCGCGTCCCCCTCGACGTAGCAGCGGTAGAGCTTGACGAGGATCTCCGCCACACCGGCCTTCGCCTCGTCGTCGATCCCCGCCTCGTCGACGACCGCGCGGGCGTCGTCGACGCCGAAGCCGTCGAGCGGGTCGACGTGGCGACGGACGATCGCGTCCGGGTCCTCGTCCGCGACCTGCTCGATCTCCACGCCGCCCTTCGCGGAGACGATGCAGACGTGCGACTTCGCCGAGCGGTCGAGCGTGAAGCTCGCGTAGTACTCCTTCGCGATGTCCGAGGACCGCTCGATCCACAGCCGCTTCACGACGTGTCCTTTGATGTCGAGGCCGAGGATGTTGCGCGCGTGGAGCTCGGCCTCGGCACGGTCGGACGCGAGCTTCACGCCGCCGGCCTTGCCGCGCCCCCCGACCTGGACCTGGGCCTTGACCACGACCGGGTAGCCGTAGGTCTCGGCGGCGACGACGGCCTCCTCGACGGTGTCCGCGGTCGCGCCGGGCGAGACCGGGATGTCGTATCGGGCGAAGTACTGCTTGCCCTGGTACTCGTAGAGATCCACCGAGCGCGGCCTCCTTGTCGTGGCGCCTGGCCCCGCGGCCGGGCGCCACGCGGTCGGCGCGACCCAGCGGGCCGGTCGTCGCGCGGCCCGGGCGGCCGGTCGGGAGCGACGCCGATACTAGGCAGCCCGCACGTGGGCGGCCCAATCAGCGGGCGCCACGTCTGGCCGGTCGCAACCCGGCCGGCGGCCCGCCAGGCGGGCGGCCGGTCAGGCGCGGGCGGCGTGCGCCGGGGCGAGCTTCGCGGCGAGGTGCGCGGGCAGCTCCGCGTAGTGGTCGAACGTGGCGACGAAGCTCCCCCGCCCCGCGGTCGCGGCCCGCAGCTCGACGCCGTAGCGCGCGAGCTCGCTCGCCGGCACGAGCGCGGTGATCCGCTGGCTCGAGCCGTCACCGGGCTCGTTTGCGACCACGCGCCCGCGGCGCGCGTTCAGGTCGCCGAGCACGTCCCCCTGGAAGCGTGCCGGGACCGCGATCTCGACGCGCGAGACGGGCTCGAGGACCACGGGCGCGGCGTCGGCGACCGCCGCGCCGAACGCGAGCTGCGCCGCCATCTCGAACGCGGTTTCGGACGAGTCGACCGCGTGCGCCTTGCCGTCGTCGCAGGTCACCTGGACGTCGACGACCGGGAGGCCGTGCGCGCCGCCGTGCGCCATCGCGCGGCGGACACCCTTTTCGACCGCGGGGATGAACTGGCGCGGGATCGCCCCGCCGACGACCTTGTCGACGAACGCGAATCCCGATCCGCGCGGGAGCGGGTCGACGGCGAGGTGGACCACCGCGTACTGCCCGTGGCCGCCCGTCTGCTTCTTGTGCTTGCCCTCCGCCGCGCCCGACGCGGTCACGGTCTCGCGATAGGGCACCTTCACGTCCTCGACGTCGACCTCGACCGCGCACACGCGGCGGAGGCGCTCGAGCGTGACCTGCAGGTGCATCTCGCCCATGCCCGCGACGACGGTCTGGTGCGTCTCGTCGTCGCGCGTCACGAAGAGCGCGCGGTCCTCCTGCTGGAGCTTGTGGAGCCCCTCCATGAGCCGGTCCTCGTCACCGTTCGTGCGGGGCCGGACCGCGATCGCGTGCAGCGGCGATGGCGGCGCGAGCGGTGCGACGACGACCGGTGAGGAGCGCGGCGCGAGCGTGTCGCCCGCGCGCACGCCGGAGAGCTTCGGCACCGCCACGATGTCGCCCGCGAGCGCCTCCGCTACGGGGACGAGCTCCTTGCCGCGGACGGTCTCGAGCGTGTGGAGCCGCACCTCGGCGCGCGTCGCGGTGTCCACGAGCGCGATGTCGGGGCGCAAGGTGCCCGAGAGCACCTTCAGCATCGTGATCCGGCCGACGAACGGGTCGAGCACGGTCTTGAACGCCTGCGCGAGCGGCTCGCCCGCCGGGTCCCCGACGATCTCGACGTCCCGGTCGCCGGCGCGCGCCGCGATCCGCCGGCGCGGCGGGACCTCGCACGCGAGCTCGAGCAGGCGCTCGAGGCCGACGCCCGTGAGCGCCGAGCCGCAGACGACCGGGAAGACGCGCTCGTCGCCGACGCCCGCGACGAGGAGCCCCTCGAGCTCGATCGTCGATGGCACGTCGCCCCCGAGGTACCGCTCGGTCATCGCGTCGTCGGCGACGACGATGCCCTCGACGAGGTCGTCGTGCGCGCGGTGCTCGAGCGCGGCCATCTCGTCGGGGACCGGACCGGCGACGCGTGCCCCACCGTCGTAGGTCACGGCCTCGTCGGTGAGCAGGTCGACGACGCCGCGAAGGCCGCGCTCGGCGCCGATCGGGAGCTCGAGCGGCGCGAGCTGCGACCCGAACGCCTCGCGCAGCGCGTCGAACGTCCGGTCGAACGACGCCCGGTCACGGTCGAGCTTGTTCACGAACACGATGCGGGGCACGTCCGCGAGCGCGCAGAGCCGCCAGACGTCCTCGGTCTGGGCCTCGACGCCCTCGACCGCGCTCACGACGACGATCGCGAGGTCCGCGATCGACAGCGCGAGCTCGGCCTCGGGGAGGAAGTCCACGAAGCCCGGCGTGTCGATGATGTTCACCTTGTGGTCGCCGACGCGCACGGGTGCGACCGCCATCTTCAGCGAGGCGCGGTGCCGGAGCTCCTCCGGCTCGTAGTCGCAGACCGCCGTACCGTCCTCGACCCGCCCGGCGCGCGCGACCGCGCCCGTGAGGTGGAGCAGGGCCTCGGCGAGCGTCGTCTTGCCCGATCCCGAGTGACCGACGAGGGCGACGTTGCGAATCCTGTCCGACGTGACGCTGAGCATGATCGGCACCTCGCTCGCCGTGCACCGTGTCGCGCACGCATCCCGTGCACGTCGCCGCCGGCAGGAGCTGCACCTTCACCGGCGCCTGGGTCGAGCGTAGCCGGGTCGCCTCGGCGGCGACCAGAGCCGGGCGGCCCCCGGCGGACGCTCAGGCGCGCTTGACCGGCGTGAGCGCGAGCAGGAAGCGCTTGCGCCCGTGACGGTCGAACGCGATGAGCGCCTCGGCCTTGTCGCCCGCTCCGGCGGTCTCGACGACGGTCCCCTCTCCCCAGCGCGCGTGCACGACGCGCTCGCCCGCGACGAGGCCGAGCGACTCGGCGCCGGTCGTGGGCACGGGTGCGACCCGTCCCGGCGCCGAGCCCCCCGCCCGCCCGGGACCGGAGCCGGGCCCGTCCCCCGCACCCGCCGGGCCCGCGAGGCCGCCGAGGCGGGCCGTCGCGAACCCGGCCGAGAGCGCACCCGACACGTCGTCGAGCAGCTCGTCGGGGATCTCCTTCACGAAGCGGCTCACGAGGCTCTCGCGCGTCACGCCGAACACGGTCCGCACGTACGTCGTCGTGAGGTAGAGCAGGTCGCGCGCCCGCGTGATCCCGACGTACGCGAGCCGCCGCTCCTCCTCGAGGTCGTCGGGCTCCGCGAGCGCCCGCTCGTGCGGGAACAGCCCCTCCTCCATGCCGGTGAGGAAGACGACCGAGAACTCGAGGCCCTTCGCGGCGTGCAGGGTCATCAGGCTCACGCGCCCGTCGGCCTCCCCGAGGTCGTCGGTCGCGGCGACGAGCGCGGTCGTCGCGAGGAACGTCTCGAGGTCCTCGAAGTGCGACGCGACGTTGGCGAGCTCGTCGAGGTTGTCGAGGCGGCCCTCGGCCTCGTGCGCGCCCGCGCCCGGCGCCGCGGCCTCGACCTCGAGCGCGTGCCGGTAGCCGGTCGCGTCGAGGACGCCGGCGACGACCTCGACCGGCGGCCGGTCGAGGAGCGCGCCGAGCGCCTCGCGCACCTCGAGGAAGGCGCGGACCCCCTGGAGCGCCTTGCCGGACACCCCGGCCTCCTCGCTTCGTGCGAGCGCCTCGGAGAAGCCGACCTGGGCGCTCGCGGCGAGCGCCGCGACGCGGCTCACGGTCGTCGCGCCGATCCCTCGCTTCGGGACGTTGAGCACGCGGCGCAGCGACACCTCGTCCGCCGGGTTCTCCACGAGGCGCAGGTACGCGAGGGCGTCGCGGACCTCGCGGCGGTCGTAGAAGCGGGTGCCACCGACGACCTTGTACGCGATTCCCCGCGTCGCGAGCGCCTCCTCGAGCGCGCGGCTCTGCGCGTTGGTCCGGTAGAAGACCGCGACGTCGCCCGGAGCGACCCCGCGATCGCGGCGCAGCGTCGCGATCTCGTTCGCGACGAAGGTCGCCTCGTCCCGCTCGTCGCCCGCCCGGTAGCGGCGGATCTTGTCGCCGGGACCGAGCGCGCTCCACAGCGCCTTGTCCTGGCGGAGCACGTTGTTGCCGATCACCGCGTTCGCCGCGTCGAGGATGTGCTGGGTCGAGCGGTAGTTCTGGTCGAGCACGATGGTCCGGGCCTCGGGGAACGCGTGTGCGAAGTCGAGGAGGTTGCGCACCTCCGCGCCGCGGAAGCGGTAGATGCTCTGGTCGGAGTCGCCCACGACGAAGACGTTGCGGTGGAGCGCGCCGATGGTCGTGACGAGCTCGTTCTGCGCCTTGTTCGTGTCCTGGTACTCGTCCACGAGCAGGTGCGCGAACCGCCCCTGGTAGTACTCGAGCGCCTCGCGGTCGTCGCGGAGCAGGCGGACCGCGACGCCGAGGAGGTCGTCGAAGTCGAGCGCGTTCGCGCGGCGCAGCCGGCGCTCGTACTCGGCGAAGGCCTCCGCGATGCGGCGCTCGTAGATCGTGCACGCGCGGGCCTCGTAGGCCGCGGCGTCGAGCAGGTCGGACTTCGCCTGGCTGATCGCGCCGAGCACCGCGCGGGGCGGGAAGCGCTTCGTGTCGGCGCCGAGGTCGTCGAGCCCGTGCTCGACGAGGCGCCGGCTGTCGCCGTCGTCGTAGATCGAGAAGCCCGGCCGGTAGCCGGCGCGCGACGCGTCGCGTCGCAGGATCCTGACGCACGCGGAGTGGAACGTCGAGATCCACATGTGGCGCGCCTCGTCGCCGACGAGCTCGACGACGCGCCGGCGCATCTCGTCCGCGGCCTTGTTCGTGAAGGTGATCGCGAGCACGCGCGACGCGGGCACGCCGTTGGCGAGGAGCCATGCGATGCGGCGCGTGAGCACCCGCGTCTTGCCCGAGCCCGCGCCCGCGACGACGACGAGCGGTCCCGAGCCGTGCTCGACCGCCTCGCGCTGCGACGGGTTCAGGCCCTCGAGGAGATCGGCGCGCGACCTCGCGGGCGTCACTCCCACTCGATCGTGCCGGGCGGCTTCGACGTCACGTCGTACGCGACGCGGTTCACTCCCGGCACCTCGTTGATGATCCGCGCCGAGACCCGCTCGAGCAGCTCGTAGGGGAGGCGTGCCCAGTCGGCCGTCATCGCGTCCTCGCTCGTGACCGCCCGCACGACGATCGGGTAGGCGTAGGTCCGCTCGTCGCCCATGACGCCGACCGAGCGGATCGCCGGCAGCACCGCGAACGCCTGCCACAGCTCGCGGTCGAGACCCGCGTGCCGCACCTCCTCGAGGAGGATCGCGTCCGCGCTCCTCACGATCGCGACGCGCTCCTCGGTGACCTCGCCGACGACGCGCACCGCGAGGCCAGGACCGGGGAACGGCTGGCGCCAGACGATCTCCTCCGGCAGGCCGAGCTCCTCGCCGACCGCGCGCACCTCGTCCTTGAACAGCAGGCGGAGCGGCTCGACGAGCTCGAGGTCCATCTCCTCGGGAAGGCCGCCGACGTTGTGGTGGGACTTGATCGTCGCGGCGTCGCCCTCGCCCGACTCGACGACGTCCGGGTACAAGGTGCCCTGCGCGAGGAAGCGCACGTCGGACAGCTCCCCCGCGACGTCCTCGAAGATCCTGATGAACAGCTCGCCGATGCGCTTGCGCTTCTGCTCGGGGTCGACGACGCCCGCGAGCGCCGAGAGGAACCGGTCGGCGGCCTTCACGTGGACGAGGTCGACGCCGAACTGGCGCCGGAACGTGTCCTCGACCTGTTCCGCCTCGCCGGCGCGCATGAGCCCGGTGTCCACGAACACGCACGTGAGCTGGTCGCCGACCGCCTTGCGCACGAGCGCCGCGGCGACCGCGGAGTCGACGCCTCCGGAGAGCGCGCAGAGCACGCGCTCCGAGCCGACACTCGCGCGAACCGCCGCGACCGCGGTCTCGACGACCGAGGTGTGGGTCCAGGTCGGGCGGCAGTCGCACACCTTGTGGAGGAAGTGCTTGAGCAGCTCCTGTCCGCGGTCGGTGTGGGCGACCTCCGGGTGGAACTGCACGCCGTAGCGGCCGCGCCCGACGTCCTCGAACCCGGCGACCGGCGCGCCCGGCGCCCGGGCGATCGTCGCCGCGCCGGACGGCGCGGCGAC
>DAHUXW010000041.1 GCA_027306925.1 Acidimicrobiaceae bacterium
CGATCTCGCTGGTGCGGGCGTCGTCGGCCGGCGACGGGCGCCCGGTCTGCGCGTGGTAGACGATCCGCCCGAGCTCCTCCAGCAGGGCGTCGGCCCGCCGCTTGGCCTGGACCGCCTCCAACTTCGCCTGCCCGGTCCGCCCGGCCTCCTGCGCCTTGTCGGCGATCTGCGTCGCCTGCGCCTTCACCTTGTCCATCAGCCCCATGTCGGCCTCCCCGGCGCCTCGCTAGGAACCCGCACGGCGCCCGGCTCCGGTCGCCGGCGGCTGCGCCTCGCGGTCCAGCCTAGGACACGCGCCGCGGCGCGGCGCGGCGTCAGGTGCCGAGCAGCTCCGCCCACCGGGCCCGCCCGGCTCGCACCGCGTCGGGGGTCGACCGCAGCGATGACTCGGGCACCGACCCGACGACCGATCGCCGCTTCGCGTAGTCGTGGCTCGCGCCGGCGAGGACCGCGCGTCGATGCGCGACGAGCTCGTCGGGCGCCTCCGACAGGCACCCGAACAGCTCGAGCGCGAGCTCGACGTCGGTCGCGACGGGCGCGCGCCCGAAGAGCGCGGCGCGGCGGAGGCCGATCGCGACGGCCGCCGCGAGCACGTCGTCGGTGTGCTCGCCCGGGGCGAGCACGAGGCGGGGCGCAACGAGCTCGGCGAGGCGGAGCGCGTAGCCCTGGTCGGGCCCGGGCACGCCGCCTCCGGGGATCGTCACGCTCCCGCCGGGCTCGAGGTCCGCGGGACGCCCGAGGCGCCACGGCGCGGGCGGCGCGAGGCGGTACGCGGGCCGGACCTCGTCCTCGGCCGCGATCGGTGCGAACTTCGGCTGGGTCATGAGCGCTCCTCCGGGGCGGTTGCCGTTACCGCGGACGACCGCAGCAACCCGAACACGACCGAGTCGACGAGTGCGTGCCACGACGCCTCGATGACGTTCTCCGAGACGCCGATCGTCGACCAGCTCCCGTCGGGGTCCGCGGTGTCGAGCAGGACGCGCGTCACCGCGCCGGTCCCCTTCGCGGTGTCGAGGACGCGGACGCGGTAGTCCGTGAGGTGCATCGACGCGAGCTCGGCGAAGTAGGGGCCGATCGCCTCGCGCAGCGCCGCGTCGAGGGCGTTCACCGGCCCGTTGCCTTCGGCGGTCGCGACGACGCGCCGCCCCGCGACGCGGACCTTCACGGTCGCCTCGGTCATGAGCTCGCCGTCGCCCGCCCACGGGTGGACGAGCCGGATCGCCCCCGCGCGACCGGCGGACCCCCCGGGGCGCTCGCGCCAGTCGGTGCTCACGCGGAAGGACTCGACCGAGAAGAAGCCGTCGAGCGCCGCGGCGCTGCCGCCCGCCGCCGCGCGCATGAGCAGCTCGAGCGAGCCGTCGGCGACCTCGAAGTGGTAGCCCGCGTGCTCGAGCCGCTTCAGCGCGTCGAGGACCTCCGCGAGCGCGGCCGAGTCGAGCTCGATCCCGAGCTCGGCGGCCTTCAGCGCGAGCGTCGAGCGCCCCGCGAGCTCGCTCACGACAAAGCGCGCGCCGTTGCCGACCGAGTCGGGCCGGACGTGCTCGTACGCGTCGGACCGCCGCGCGATCGCGCTCGTGTGGAGCCCGGCCTTGTGCGCGAACGCCGCGGTCCCCACATACGGGCGCTGCGGGTCGAGGTTCACGTTCACGAGCTCCGCGATGTGGCGCGCGACGGGCGTGACGAGCTCGAGCCGCTCGCGCGGGATCGTCTCGACGCCCATCTTCAAGCTGAGGTTCGGGATCGCCGCGGAGAGGTCCGCGTTGCCCGCGCACTCCCCGTAGCCGTTCACGCAGCCCTGGACCTGTGTCGCGCCGTAGCGAACCGCGGTGATCGTGTTCGCGACCGCGCAGCCGCTGTCGTTGTGGAAGTGCACTCCGAGGTCCGCGGACGTCGCCGCCCGCACGCCGGACACGACCTGCTCGACCTGGAACGGGAGCATGCCGCCGTTGGTGTCGCAGAGGACGAGCGCCTCGGCGCCGGCGACCTCGGCGGCGGCGAGGACCCGCAGCGCGAAGTCGCGGTCGCGAAGGTAGCCGTCGAAGAAGTGCTCCGCGTCGAGGAACACGCGAAGGCCGTGCGACCGGAGGAACGCGACGGAGTCCGAGACCATCGCGACCGCCTCGTCGAGGTTCGTCCGCAGCGTCTCGGTGACATGCAGGTCGGAGGACTTCGCGACGATGCAGACGGCCTCGGTCCCCGCGGTGACGAGGTGGGCGAGCGTGTCGTCGTGCTCCGCCGCGACGCCCGGCCGGCGCGTCGAGCCGAACGCGACGAGCGTCGCGGTCCGCAGCTTCAGCTCGTCACGGGCCCGGGCGAAGAACTCCTCGTCCTTCGGGTTCGCGCCGGGCCAGCCGCCCTCGATGTACGCGACGCCCAGGTGGTCGAGCTGCTCGGCGACGCGCAGCTTGTCCTCGACGGTGAGCGAGATGCCCTCCTGCTGCGAGCCGTCGCGAAGCGTCGTGTCGTAGACGTCGACGGCCGCGGGAAGCTCGGCGGCGCCGATCGGCACGTGGTCGTGCCGGTGCCCGGACGCGTGCGCGCCGCCGTGCTGCGCGCCGCCGTGCTCAGACGACACGTTCCAGCCAGTCCTTGTACCGGTCGACCTCGCCGCGCACGGCGCCGAAGTAGACCTCCTGGATCGCGGTGGTCACGGGACCGGGCCTGCCGCCGGCGACGAGCCGGTCGTCCACCGAGGAGATCGGCACGACCTCGGCCGCGGTGCCGGTGAGGAACGCCTCGTCCGCGAGGTAGAGGTCCGAACGGCGCAGCAGCGCCTCGCGCACCTCGTAGCCGAGGTCCTGCGCGATCGTCCGGACCGAGTCCGCGGTGATGCCCTCGAGCGCGCCGACCGCCGAGCTCGGCGGCGTGAGGATCTCGCCCCGGCGGACGAGGAACAGGTTCTCACCCGTTCCCTCGGCCACGTAGCCGTCGGTCGTGCACATGAGCGCCTCGTCGTAGCCCGCGCGCACCGCCTCGACCTTCGCGAGCGACGAGTTCATGTACATGCCCGTCGCCTTCGCCGCGGTCGGGAGCGTGCGCGGATCGAGGCGCGCCCACGAGCTCACCTTCAGCCTGATCCCGTTCCGGACGCCGTCCTCGCCGAGGTACGCGCCCCACTGCCAGACCGCGACCGCGACCCGCACCTCGCACGGGAGCGGGTTCAGCCCCATCTCTCCGTAGCCGAGGTAGACGAGCGGCCGTATGTAGCACGCGTCGAGACCGCTTGCCCCGACGGTGTCGAGGACCGCGGCGACGAGCTCGTCCTCGCCGTAGGGCACGTCGAGCGCGAGCAGGTGAGCGGACGCGAGCAGGCGGGCGACGTGCTCGCGCAGCCGGAACACGGCCGTCCCCGCCGCCGTCGGGTACGCCCGGATGCCCTCGAAGACCGCGGTGCCGTAGTGGAGGCTGTGGGTGAGGACGTGCACCGTCGCGTCCTGCCAGTCGACGAGCTCGCCGTCCATCCAGATCTTCGCTGTCGGCGTGATCGGCATCGCTAGATCCTCCTCGCCACGGCGTCGCCGACGCTCGCGGTCGTCCATTGCTCGTCGTTGGAAGCCATCTCGTCGCCGACCGCGAGCACCGCCGCGGTGATGCGCCGAGCCGCGTCGGTCTCGCCGAGGTGCTCGAGCATCATCGCCGCGGAGCGAATCGCCGCGAGGGGGTTCGCGCGGCCGGTGCCCGCGATGTCGTGCGCCGCGCCGTGCACCGGCTCGAACAGCGACGGCCCGGTGCGGTCGGGGTTCAAGTTCGCGGAGGCGGCGAGGCCGATGCCGCCCGCGACCGCTCCCGCGAGGTCCGTGAGGATGTCCCCGAACAGGTTGTCGGTCACGACGACGTCGTAGCGGCGCGCGTCGGTCGCGAAGTAGATGCAGGCGGCGTCGACGTGGTTGTACGCCGTCGACACCGACGGGTGCTCCGTCGCGACCGCGTCGAACGTGCGCTGCCACAGGTCGCCCGCGTAGGTGAGGACGTTGGTCTTGTGCACGAGCGTCACCGAGCGGCGCTCGCGCTCCTCGGCGAGGCCGAACGCGAAGCGCACGCACCGCTCGACGCCGTGGCGCGTGTTCACCGAACCCTGGGTCGCGACCTCGTGGGGCGTGCCCCGCCGGAGCTGGCCGCCCTCGCCCGCGTACGGGCCCTCGGTGTTCTCGCGCACGACCGCGAAGTCCGCGCCCTCGGCGATCGAGCCGGGCGTCGCGTGGAAGGGGCGGAGGTTCACGTAGAGGTCGAGCTCGAAGCGCATCTTGAGCAAGAGGCCGCGCTCGAGCACGCCCGAGGGGACCTCGGTCGACCCGATCGCGGGCCCGACGGCTCCGAGCAGCACCGCGTCGACCTGGCGCAGCTCGTCGAGCACCGCGTCCGGGAGCACCTCCCCGGTGCGGACGTACCGGCTCGCGCCGAGGTCGTACTCGGTCGTGTCGAGCTTGACCCCGGCGGCGTCGACGACCTTCAACGCCTCCGCGACGACCTCCGGGCCGATGCCGTCGCCCCCGATCACCGCAACCGTGTAGCTGCCCACGTCGACCCCTTCTCCCTCGCCGGGCTTCGCGCCGCCGCAGGTCTCCCGGCCCCTCACCGCGTCCTCGTCGCCGAGCACCGCACCCCCGGTCACGACCGTCGCCCGGGAGCGGATCGCCCCGGAGCAACAAAAAGGCCGCCCACCTGGTGGACGGCCGCGACGCACTCCGGACGGGTGCGCCGTTCAGGTAATTACGCGCTCGCTCGGACCGGACATCACGACGATTCTCGCGACCCCGGAGGCCCACGTCAACTCATGCGCGCCATCGCCCGGTCATGCGCGCCCTCCCCCGGGCGCGTCCGGCGGACCACGGCGCGACGCGCGATCATGTGGAGGTGTCCGAAGACGCACGCGAGCGGTCGAGGCGGGGGATCCGCGCCTCGGACGCGGACCGGGAGCGTGCGGTCGAGTTCGTCCGCAGCCACGCCGGCGAGGGTCGGCTGACCGTCGACGAGCTCGAGGACCGGGTCGGCCGGGCGCTCACCGCGAAGACGCTCGGCGACCTGGACGACCTCGTCTACGACCTCCCGCCGCTGCCCGCGAGCCGACTGGCCGCGACGTCGCCCGCACGGCCGCGGAGGCGTTCGCCGCTCCCGGGCTCCTGGACCTGGGTCCGGTACGCAGCGCTCGCGCTGTTCCTCGCCGCGATCGTCGGGCCGGGGCCCGGGCGCGGGGTGCTGTTCATCCCATGGCTGTGGATCGGGGTGTTCTTCCTCGTGCGTCGCGGGCGTCGCGGCCGGTCGGCCGGCTCCCCGCCGCAGTACTACGGCGCGCCCGGCGCGTTCGGCCCTCCGGCCTGCTGCGGCGCGCCCGAGGTGGCGCGCCCGCCGGCGACCCTCGAGTGGCGACCGCCGGAGGTCGACGAGCCGCGCTGAGGCGCGCGTCCCGGTGCCGCCCGAGGCGCGGTCTCGGGAGTGGCGACCGCGGGAGGTCGACGAGCCGCGCTGAGGCGGCTGCAGGGCTCCGCCCCGCGTGACGCCCACGCCGCCATCGAGCGGGTACCCTCGTCGCGATGAGCGAGACGCACCTGACGGCAGTGACCCATGCGCGGCTCGTAGCGGAGCTCGAGGACCTGACCACGCGCGGCCGCGTCGAGATCGCGCGGCAGATCGAAGCCGCGCGCGCGCTCGGCGACCTCTCGGAGAACGGCGACTACCACGCTGCGAAGGACGCGCAGGGCAAGATGGAAGCGCGCGTCCGCCAGCTGCAGGCGATGCTCGGGAGCGCGGTGATCGTCGGCGACGCGCCCGGCGAGGACGGCGTCGTCGCGACCGGCACGGTCGTCGCGATCCGCTACGAGGGCGACGACGACGTCGAGCGCTACCTCGTCGGCTCGATCGAGGAGCGGCGCGACGACGTCTCGGTGATCTCGCCGGGCTCGCCGCTCGGGCAAGCCCTCGTCGGGCGGAGCGAGGGCGACGTGGTCGAGTACGACGCGCCAAACGGCCGGCTGCGCGTCGAGATCGTCAGCGTCGGCTGACCGAACGAGCACCGGGGAGCACCATGGCGCGCACACTGTCGGAGAAGGTCTGGGACCGCCACGTCGTCCACGCGGGCGACGGCGGCACGGACCCCGACCTGCTCTTCATCGACCTCCACCTCGTCCACGAGGTCACCTCGCCCCAGGCCTTCGAGGGCCTGAGGCTTGCCGGCCGGCGCGTCCGCCGTCCCGACCTCACGGTCGCGACCGCGGACCACAACGTGCCGACGACCGACATCGACAAGCCCGTCGCCGACCCCGTCTCGCGCCGCCAGCTCGAGGCCCTCGCCACCAACTGCGAGGACTTCGGCGTCACGTGCTACCCGATGGGCGACGACGACCAGGGCATCGTCCACGTGATCGGCCCCGAGCAGGGGCTCACCCAGCCGGGGATGACCGTCGTGTGCGGCGACAGCCACACCTCGACCCACGGGGCGTTCGGCGCGCTCGCGTTCGGCATCGGCACCTCCGAGGTCGAGCACGTGCTCGCGACCCAGACGCTCCCCCAGGCCCGGCCGAAGACCATGGCGGTCGCGGTCGAGGGCGCGATCCCCGACGGCGTGAGCGCGAAGGACGTCGTGCTCGCGATCGTGGGGCGGCTCGGCACCGGCGGCGGGATCGGCCACGTGGTCGAGTACCGCGGCTCGGCGATCCGGTCGCTGTCGATGGAAGGCCGGATGACCGTCTGCAACATGTCGATCGAGGCCGGCGCGAAGGCCGGGCTCGTCGCGCCGGACGACGTGACGTTCGCCTACCTCGAGGGGCGCCGCCACGCGCCGAAGGGCGCGGACTTCGACCGGGCGGTCGAGGTGTGGCGCTCGCTCGCGACCGACGACGGCGCGACCTTCGACACGACGGTCTCGATCGACGCCGCGACGATCCGGCCGCACGTGACCTGGGGGACCAACCCGGGCCAGGTCGTGCCCGTCGACGGCTCGGTCCCCGACCCGGACGGCGCCACGGACCCCGCGGAGCGCGACGCGATCGCTCGCGCGCTCGAGTACATGGGCCTCAGCGCCGGCACGCCGATGCGCGAGGTGCGCGTGGACACCGTGTTCATCGGGTCCTGCACGAACTCGCGGATCGAGGACCTGCGCGCGGCGGCCGCCGTGCTCGACGGCCGGAGCGTGGCGCCCGGGATCCGGGCGCTCGTCGTGCCCGGATCGCGGCGGGTGAAGGCCCAGGCCGAGGACGAGGGGCTCGACAAGGTCTTCCTCGCCGCCGGCTTCGAGTGGCGCGAGCCCGGCTGCTCGATGTGCCTCGCGATGAACCCGGACAAGCTCGCCCCGGGCGAGCGGTCCGCGTCCACCTCGAACCGGAACTTCGAAGGCCGCCAAGGCCGTGGCGGGCGCACGCACCTCGTCTCGCCCGCGGTCGCCGCGGCGACGGCGGTCGCCGGCCACTTCGCGACGCCCGACTCGTTGCACTGAGCGCGAAGGAGCGCACATGGAGCCCGTACGGATCGTCACTGGCCGAGCGGTGCCGCTCGACCGCTCGGACGTCGACACCGACCAGATCATCCCGAGCGACTGGCTGAAGCGCATCGAGCGCACGGGCTTCGGCGCCGGGCTCTTCTCCGAGTGGCGCGACGACCGCGACTTCGTGCTCAACAAGCCCGAGCACGCCGGGGCGACGATCCTCGTCGCAGGCCCGAACTTCGGCGTCGGCTCCTCGCGCGAGCACGCCGTCTGGGCGCTCGTCGACTACGGGTTCGCGGTCGTCGTCTCACCGCGATTCGGGGACATCTTCCGCAACAACTCGACGCGCTCCGGCCTCGTGCCCGCGCAGGTGAGCCCACAGGACGGCCGGCGGCTTCTCGAGCTCGTCGCGGCGGACCCGACGCTCGAGCTCACGGTCGACGTCGAGCGGCGGACCATCGAGGTGCCGGCCGCAGGCGTCAGCGTCGAGTTCACGCTCGACGACGCGGCGCGCGAGCGGCTCCTGCTCGGCCTCGACGACATCGGCATCACGCTGGCCCACGAGCCCGAGATCGACGCGTACGAGGCTGCGAGGCCGGCGTTCATGCCGAGCCTGCGCGCCTCGGCCTGAGCGAGCCGCTACCGCGGTTCGTCGCGGCCGTTCACGGCCGAGACGACGGCCTTGAGGCTCGCGGTGAGGATGCTCGGGTCGATCCCGACGCCCCAGCGCGTGCGGCCCGAGCCGTCCGTCGTCTCGACGTACGCGACCGCCCGGGCACCCGCGCCCGCGGTCACCGCGTGCTCGCTGTAGTCGACCACGTCGAGCTCGATCCCGAGGCCGTCGCGGACTCCCGTGACGAACGCCGCGATCGGGCCGTTGCCCTCGCCGGTGATCGTCACGGGCGTGCCGTCGACGACGAGCTCGGCGGTGACCTTGTCCCGGTCCCCGCTCGTGGCCGACTCGTGCGAGACGAGGCGGACGCCCCGCGGCTCGAGGTACTGCGCGGAGAACACCGCCCACATCTCCGACGGCGAGATCTCGGTGCCCGTGTCCTCCGTGACGTGCTGGATCGCCTGCGAGAACTCGATCTGCAACCGGCGCGGGAGCACCATCTGGTGCTCGGACTCCATGATGTACGCGACGCCGCCCTTGCCGGACTGGGAGTTCACGCGGATGACGGCCTCGTAGCTGCGCCCGACGTGGTGCGGGTCGATCGGCAGGTACGGCACCTCCCACCGGTCGTAGGAGCGGCCGAGCGCGGCCATGCCCTTCTTGATCGCGTCCTGGTGCGAGCCGGAGAACGCCGTGTAGACGAGGTCGCCCGCGTACGGGTGGCGGGGGTGGACCGGGAGGCGGTTGCAGTACTCGGCCACCCTGCGGAGCGCGTCGATGTCCGAGCAGTCGAGGCGCGGGTCGACACCCTGGGAGAACAGGTTGAGCGCGAGCGTCACGAGGTCGACGTTGCCCGTGCGCTCGCCGTTGCCGAACAGGCAGCCCTCGACGCGGTCCGCGCCGGCCATCACGCCGAGCTCCGCGGCCGCGACTGCGCAGCCCCGGTCGTTGTGGGGGTGCAGGCTGAGCACGACCGAGTCACGCCGGGGGACGTGGCGGTGGAAGTACTCGATCAGGTCCGCGTAGACGTTGGGCGTCGACATCTCGACGGTCGCGGGCAGGTTCAGCACGACCGGCCGCTCCGGTGTCGGCTCGAGCACGTCCATGACCGCGGCGCAGATCTCGACCGAGTAGTCGATCTCGGTCCCCGTGAACGACTCGGGGCTGTATTCGTAGCGGACCTCGGTGCCCGGGAGCGTCCGCTCGAGATCGAGGCACCAGCGGGCGGCGTCGGTCGCGATCTTCGTGATCCCGGCCGTGTCGAGGCCGAACACGACGCGGCGCTGGAGCACCGACGTCGAGTTGTAGAAGTGGACGATCGCCCGCCGGGCGCCGCGCAGGCACTCGAACGTCCGCTCGACGAGCTCCCGCCGGCACTGCACGAGCACCTGGATCGTCACGTCGTCCGGGACGAGGTCCTCCTCGACGAGCTGGCGCACGAAATCGTAGTCCGGCTGCGAGGCCGACGGGAAGCCGACCTCGATCTCCTTGAAGCCCATCTTCACGAGCGTCTCGAACATCCGTCGCTTGCGGGCGGGGTCCATCGGGTCGATGAGCGCCTGGTTGCCGTCGCGCAGGTCGACCGCGCACCACGTCGGGGCGCGGTCGATGACCTTCGACGGCCACGTCCGGTCGGGAAGCTCCACCGGCTCGTAGCGGCGGTAGCGCTCGAAGGGCATCGTCTCGACGTGGGCCTCGATTGGGGGCATCTCGATCCTCGCTTCGGGTGGGGGTGCGGTCGACTTTGCGTGGTCTGGTGCTCGGGACTCGAGCGCGGGCAACAAAAAACCTCCTGGCCCAGGGCGCAGGAGGTCACGGCGAGCGCAGAGCGGCGCTCGCCGTCAGGTAAGAAGGAGGAGGGTCGAAGCGCCGCCGCGGGAGACCATCGGAGCAGTGTGACGGAACATCGTGTTCACGTCAAGCTCGGGGGGCGTACTCGCGGTCGGTGCTCGGGTCGGCGACCGTGTCGCCGGCGAGGTTGACCGGGCGTCCCGGCGCGCCGCCGGAGACGGGATCGGCCGGATCGCCGTCGCGCTCGGACCGTCCCGACTCGACGGCCGTGACCTCGACGACCGTGCGCTCGACCAGCGGCCGCTCGGGGACGTCCACGGCCCCGCGCCCGGGCCGGCCGCCGAACACCTCGACGCGGGCGCGGCCGTTCTCCTTCGCCCGGTACATGGCCTCGTCCGCGCCGCGCAGCGCGACCTCGGGGCTCGCGGACCCGTCGACGACCGCGACGCCACACGAGACCGTGAGCGCGATGTCGCGTCCGTCGACGCGCACGGGCCGGTCGACGAGGCCGAGGACGCGGTCCGCGAGCACGCGCGCCTCGTCCTCGTCCGCGACGCCCTCGCAAACGACGAGGAACTCGTCGCCGCCGAAGCGGGCCGTCGTGTCGCCGATGCGGACGCCCGCGGCGAGCCGGCCGGCGAGCTCGACGAGGACGCGGTCCCCGACGACGTGCCCGAGGCCGTCGTTCACGAGCTTGAAGTTGTCGACGTCGACGAAGAGCACGGCGACCTTCGTCCCGTCCGCGCGCGCCTGCTCGAGCGAGCGGGCGAGGCAGTGCTCGAGCGCGAGGCGGTTCGGCAGGCCGGTGAGCGCGTCGTGGAGCGCCTGCTGCTCGAGCGCGCGCTCGACGCGCTTCCTCGCGGTGATGTCCTGCAGCTGGCCGAAGACGTACGCGACGGCACCGTTCTCGTCGCGCACTGCGGTCACGTCCACGAGCGCCCAGATGATCTCCGCGTCCGCCCGCAGGAGCCTGCGCTCGGCGCGGTAGTGGTTGCGGGTGCCGGCGAGCAGCTCGCCGAGGAGCTCGCGGCGCCCGGCGACGTCGTCGGGGTGGATGAAGCCCTCGGCGTTCGCGCCGACGAGCTCCTTCTCGCGCCGACCGAGCAGGGTGCACAACGCGGCGTTCACGCGCGTGACCGTGCCGTCGGGGTCGAACATGACCATGCCGATCGCTCCGCGCTCGAAGCCGAGCCGGCAGCGCTCCTCGGCGAGCCGCCGGTCGCGCTCGAGCTGGCGCCGGTCGGTGATGTCCCGGCCGATCGACGACGCGCCGACCAGGTCGCCCGCGCTGTCGTACACGGGCGAGACGCTGAGCGAGAGCTCGAACGTGGAGCCGTCCGCGCGGGCCGCGTCGATCGCGGGGACGTAGACGTGCTCGCCACGCCCGACCTGCGCGAGCAGCTCCGCGAGGCGCGAGCGCTCGTGCCCGGCGACGATCAGGTCCGCAGCGCCGCCGACGACCGTGGCCGCCTCGTAGCCGTAGAGCTGCGCCGAGGACCGGTTCCAGCTCGAGATCCGACCGTCGAGCGTGATGCCGACGATCGAGTCCATCGAGGACTCGACGATGGCCGAGAGCTGTGCCATCGACTCCTCGGCGCGCTTTCGCGCGCTGATGTCGCGCACGTTGACGACGACACCGCAGATCGCCGGCTCGTCGAGCCGGTTGCTCAGCGTGACCTCGACCCAGCGGACCCCCTGCGCCGCGTCCGCGACGCGCACCTCCACCCGTCCGGTCGCGTGGGCACGGCCGGTGACGTCGGCGAACAGCCTGACGATCGGCCGGCGGTCGGCGCGGTGCACGAGCGCGCGCCCGTCGGCGCCGACGACGTCGTCGACGGGCGCGAAGGTCGCGATCGTCGCGCTCGCCTCCGTGACGATCCCGCGCTCGTCGATCACCAGGTACGCCTCCGCCGCGTGCTCGAGCAGCAGGTGCTGCCGGCGCTCGACCGTGACCAGCGCATCCCGCGCGGCGCGCGCCGCGGCGAGCTCGTCCTTCGCTGCAGCGAGCGCGTCTCTCGCGGTCCCGAGCTCGTCGAGCGCGGCGTGCGCGGCCCCGAGCTCGGCGTGCGCGGCGTGCGCGTCCTCGAGCTCGGCCTTCGCGGCCTCGAGCGCGTCGCGCGCGGCACGCTCGTCTTCGAGCGCGTCCTTCGTCGCGGCGAGCTCGGCCGTGGTGGCCGACAGCGCGTCCTTCGCGGACGCGAGCTCGTCGCGCGCCGAGCGCGCGGCCGCGAGCTCGGCCGTCGCGACCGCGAGCGAGTCGTGCGCCGCCCCGAGCGCGGCCGGGGTGGCCGACAGCGCGTCCTTCGCGGACGCGAGCTCGTCCTGCGCCGAGCGCGCGGCCGCGAGCTCGCCCTTCGCGGACGCGAGCTCGTCCTGCGCTGACGCGAGCGCCTCCTTCGCGGCGGCGAGCTCGTCGTGCACGGCGCGCGCTGCGGTGCGGTCGCGCAGCGAGACGACGGCGCAGTAGGGCACCGGATCGCCGGCACGGGCGACCGGTGTGACCACGCACTCGACGACCAGCTCGCCCCCGTCGGGCGCCGGCACCAGGCACGGCGTCGCGGGAACGGCCTCGCCGGTGCGCAGCGCGACAGCCGGTGGCAGCTCGTCGGGCTCGTACGGCGTGCCGGTCGCGTCGCGCCAGCCCGCGAGCGCGCCTGCGAGCATCTCGAAGCGGAGGTCGTCGGGCGATCGGCCAAGCAGCGCGGCCCCTGCGGCGTTGACGTCGAGGACCCGGCCGGACATCGAGAGCAGGACGACTCCGTCGCCGACCGCCGCCGGCAGCGCACCGAGCAGCACGGCGACGTCGGCGGCAGCGGCGCGGCGGCGCTCCGGCGACGCGGACCGCTCGAGCGCGTCCCACAGCTTGCCGCGCGCCGCGCCCTTCCAGCCCACGCGCTCCGCGCCGCGCGCCGACACGTCCTGCGCGAGCTCGGACGGGCCGACGACGACGACCGGCGTCCCCGGTGCGCACACGGCGAGCTCGTCGACCAGGTCGACCCAGATCGCGCCGCGCGCGCTCCGCACGCCGACGACGACCGCCGCGGGCACGTCGCCGGCCGCGAGCGCGAGCGCGTCCCGGGCGGTCGCGGCGGGCCGGACCACGGCAGTCGTCCCGGCGACCGTGGTCACGATCGCGGCGAGCTCGTCCAGGTCGTCCGGATCGGCGACGACGACGACGGGCGCCCCGCCCGCCGATCGTTCGTGCTCCGGATTACGTCGTGTCAGCGTGGGCCCCCTGCGCTCGTCCCTGGGAGCACCAACGGCCGGTCGACGGGGTCGGGTTTAGCCGATCGTGATCCGGCGGCGGCACGGTAGCCTGCAGGAGCGCCTTCGTGCGGGCCGCACGAAGTACGGGACCGGCGAGAACACGGGACGAGGGCTGAGATGACGCGACGGCGAGCTGGGGCGTCCGGATCGCACAAGGTGCGCACGACGATCGTCGCCGGCGTGGCGGGCGGCCTCGTCGGTGCGGTCGTCCGGACCCTCGCGCGCCGTGCCCGCACGCGCCGCGAACAGGGGGAGCTGGCGTTCTCGCGCGCAAGCCACGGGCTGTGGCCGCCGGTGCCGCACGCCGAGGAGCGCTCGGTGCAGATCGCCGCAGACCGCGCGACCGGCGACGGTGCCGGTGACCTCGCGCCCGCGGAGACCGCCGGGGTCGCCGTCGCCGATCGGACGGCGGGCGAGCCGGCCGCCGGGGCGACCGGAGGCGCCGCGCCCGCCGACGACTCCCCGGACGGGGCCGACGGCACGCCGGACGGAACCGACGCGAAGGAAGCCGACTAGCTGGTCACCTGGTGGACGCCGAGGATCCCGGGGCGTGACGCGAGGTCGGCGAGGACCTCCCGGTCGAGCGGCCGGTCGACGGTGAGGACCATGAGCGCCGTGCCCTCACCGCGGGTCTGGCCGACCGCCATGTCCGCGATGCTCACGCCCGCGTCGCCGAGGGCGGTGCCGACGACGCCGATCATCCCCGGACGGTCGTCGTTGCGCACGACGAGCATCTGCGGGGCGGGCGGCAGCTCGACCTGGTGCTCGTCGACCATGACGATGCGCGGCGCGCCGTCGTGGCCGACGAGCGTGCCCGCGACCGAGTGGGCGTCGGAGCGGACTGTGACGAGGCTCACGCGGTCGCGCGTCGTCGTCGTCTGCGACTCCCGGACCGCGAGACCGCGCTCCTCGGCGAGGCGGGGCGCGTTCACGTAGGTCACGGGCTCGTCGCTCGCGACCGCGAAGACGCCCTTCAGCACCGAGAGCGTGAGGATCCCGACGTCCTCGGCCGCGAGCGCGCCCTCGTACTCGACCTCGATCTCGTCCGGGAGCCCGTCGGACAGCGACGAGAAGAACTTCCCGAGCTGCTCGGCGATGCCGAGGAACGGCCGGACCGCCTCGGACGCGCCGCGCGCCGCGACGTTCACCGCGTACGGGACGAAGTCGCCGGCGAGCGCGAGGACGATCTGCTCGGCGATCTGCTCGCCCGCCTTGTCCTGCGCCTCCCCCGTGCTCGCGCCGAGGTGCGGCGTGACGACGACGCTCGGAAGCGAGAACAGCGGCGACTCGGTCGTGGGCTCGCTCGCGAACACGTCGAGCGCCGCGCCGGCGACGTGGCCGGCCGAGATCGCCTCCGCGAGAGCGTCCTCGTCGACGATGCCGCCACGCGCCGCGTTCACGATGCGCACACCGGGCTTGGCCTTCGCGAGGAGCTCCTTGCCGAACAGCCCGGCGGTCTCCTTGTTCTTCGGGAGGTGGATCGTGATGAAGTCCGAGGTCGCGACGAGGTCGTCGATACCGAGCAGCTCGACGCCCATGCGCCGCGCCCGGTCCGGCGCGATGTACGGGTCGTACGCGACGAGGCGCATGCCGAACGCGAGCGCACGCTGGGCGACGAGCGCGCCGATGCGCCCGAGGCCGACGACGCCGAGCGTCTTGCCGTGGAGCTCGACGCCCTCCCACTTCGAGCGCTCCCAGCGGCCGGCGACGAGCGCCGCGTGCGCCTGAGGGACGTTGCGCGCCTGGGCGAGGAGCAGGGCGAACGCGTGCTCGGCCGCGGACAGCACGTTGGACTCCGGCGCGTTCACGACCATGACGCCGAGCCGGGTCGCCGCGGGGACGTCGACGTTGTCGAGGCCGACGCCCGCGCGGCCGACGACCTTCAGGTCACGGCCGGCCTCGAGCACCGCCTCGGTCACCTTCGTCGCCGAGCGCACGACGAGCGCGTCGGCGCCCGCGACGAGGCCGAGCAGCGACTCGGGAGTCCACTCGAGCTGCACGTCGACCTCGTGGCCGGCCGCGGCCATCGCGTCGAGCCCGCTCTGCGCGAGCTTCTCTGTCACCAGGATCCGGGCCATCTGCGCGTCTGCTCCCTCGTCGCTCGGCTGCGCTCTCAACCCTCGACCGGCGGCTCGACCTCGCGGAGCAGCTCGCCGATGCGCGAGATGCCCTTCACGAGGTCGTCGTCGGAGAGGGCGTACGAGAAGCGAGCGTAGCCGGGGGCGCCGAAGGCCTCTCCCGGCACGAACGCGACCTGGGCCTCCTCGAGCACGACCTCGGCGAGCTCGAGCGTCGTCGAAGGCCGACGGCCGCGCAGCCCGCGGCCGAGGACCGCCTCGAACGACGGGAACGCGTAGAACGCCCCCTGCGGCTCGAAGCACGACACGCCGGCGATCTCGTTCAGCATCGTGTGGATCGTGCGCCGGCGCCGGTCGAACGCCGCCCGCATCCGTGCGACCGCCTCGAGGTCGCCGGAGACCGCGGCGAGCGCGGCTCGCTGCGCGACGTTCGAGACGTTCGACGTCACGTGCGACTGCAGGTTCGTCGCGGCGTCGACGACGTCGCGGGGCCCGACCATCCACCCGACGCGCCACCCGGTCATCGCGTACGTCTTCGCGACGCCGTTCACGACGACGCAGCGGTCGGCGAGGCCGGGGACGACGACCGGCATGGAGTGCTGCTCGGCGCCGTCGTAGACGAGGTGCTCGTAGATCTCGTCGGCGAGCACCCACCAGCCCCGACGGAGCGCGAGCTCCCCGATCGCGGCGATCGCCTCGCGGCCGTAGACCGCGCCGGAGGGGTTCGACGGCGATACGAACAGGAGCATCTTCGTCCGGGGGGTCGCCGCCCGCTCGAGCTGCTCGAGGCTCACCTGGAACCCGGTCGACGCGTCGGTCGGCACGGGCACGGGGACCCCGCCGGCGAGCGCGATCGCCTCGGGGTAGGTCGTCCAGTACGGGGCCGGGACGATCACCTCGTCGCCGGGGTCGAGGAGCGTCGCGAACGTGTTCGCGATCGCCTGCTTGCCGCCGTTGGTCACGAGGACCTGGGAGGACTCGACCGCGTAGCCCGAGTCGCGCGCGGTCTTCGCGGCGATCGCGGCGCGCAGCTCGGGGAGCCCGGCGGTCGGCGTGTAGCGGTGGTTGCGCGGGTCGCGGCACGCGGCGGCGGCGGCCTCGACGATCGCCTCGGGAGTCGGGAAGTCCGGCTCGCCTGCGCCGAAGCCGACCACGTCGACGCCGGCCGCCTTCAGGGACTTCGCCTTCGCGTCGATCGCGAGCGTCGCGGACGGCGCGACGGCCCCGACGCGGCGCGAGATCCTCGGGCGGGTCGTGTCCGCGGTGGCGATGTCTGGAGGCGGTGCCATACCTGCAATGCTGGCACAGACGGACGATGAGGCTCATGGCGGCGCGCCCCGGAGCCGACGACGGAGGTAGGAGATGGTCGCGATCGAGATCCCCGAGGAGCTGCTCCCGAAGGACGGCCGCTTCGGCTGCGGACCTTCCAAGGTGCGCCCGGCGGCCCTTGCGGCGCTCGCGTCGGTCGCGCCGACCTACCTCGGCACGTCGCACCGGCAGGGGACGGTGCGCGACGTGGTCGCCCGCGCGCGCCACGGCATCGCCCAGCTCTTCGCGCTTCCCGACGGCTACGAGGTCGTGCTCGGCAACGGGGGTTCGACGGCGTTCTGGGACGTCGCGACGTTCTGCCTGATCGAGCAGCGCAGCCAGCACTGCACCTTCGGCGAGTTCTCCTCGAAGTTCGCGAGCGCCGCGAAGGCCGCGCCCCACCTCGCAGACCCGGTCGTGCTCGCGTCCGACCCCGGCACGCACCCGGACCCCGTCGCAGACCCGTCGGTCGACGCGTACGCGCTCACGCACAACGAGACCTCGACCGGCGTGGCGATGCCCGTCGCGCGCCCGCGCGCGGCGGACGGCTCGGCGGCGGACGGGCTCGTGCTCGTCGACGCGACCTCGGGCGCGGGCGGCCTGCGCTTCGACCCCGCGGAGGTCGACGCGTACTACTTCGCCCCCCAGAAGTGCTTCGGCTCCGACGGCGGGCTGTGGCTCGCCGTCCTGTCCCCCGCCGCCCTCGAGCGCTCGGGACGGATCAAGGCCGGTGGTCGGTGGGTCCCCGCGTTCCTCGACCTCGAGATCGCGATCGAGAACTCACGCCTCGAGCAGACCTACAACACCCCGGCGCTCGCGACGCTCCTCCTCCTCGCGGAGCAGGTCGAGTGGTTCAACGACAACGGCGGGCTCGAGTGGGCCGCGTCACGCTCGGACCGCTCGGCGGAGATCCTCTACGGCTGGGCCGAGCGCTCGGACTTCGCGACGCCGTTCGTCGCGAAGGCCGACGACCGCAGCCACGTCGTCGGCACGATCGACTTCGTCGACGGAGTCGACGCGTCGGTGGTCGCGAAGGTGCTCCGCGCGAACGGCGTCGTCGACACCGAGCCCTACCGCAAGCTCGGTCGCAACCAGATGAGGATCGCGATGTTCCCCGGCATCGACTCCGAGGACGTCGAGGCCCTCACGACCTGCATCGACTACGTCGTCGAGCGGCTCGACTGAGAAGGAGGATGGCCGGACCCGAGGCGACCGCGCGTCCCGCCGTGCTGGGTCCGGGTGGCGTTGCACCGCGACCCCGGCCCGTGCCGGGCGGTCACGGGTGGAGACGGGAGCCGGCCGCGTCGAACGCCGCCGCCCCCCCGGGCGTCGGCCGGTAGACGGGCAGCTCGGTGTGGGCGCGGACGACGGCCCGCAGCCCGGGGAGGTCCGCGCCGAGCGCACCCATGGCGCGCGCCTGGACGAGCACGTTGCCGATCGCCGCGGCCTCGGCCGGACCGGCGACGACGTCGCAGCCGCACGCGTCGGCGGTTAGCTGGCAGAGCAGCGCGTTGCGCGCTCCTCCCCCGACGAGGTGGACCGTGTCGACGTCCCGGTGCGCGAGCGCCTTCGCGCGCTCGATCGCACGCCGGTACGCGAGCGCGAGGCTGTCGAGCACGCACCGGGTGACCTCGCCCGGCGTGCGCGGCGCGGCCTGGCCCGTCGCGCGGCACGCGGCGGCGATCCGAGCGGGCATGTCCCCGGGGGCGAGGAGCGCGTCGTCGTCGACGTCGACGACGGACGCGAGCGCGGGCAGCGACGCGGCCTCGCGGACGAGGTCGTCGACCTCGACGACGAGACCGGCGCGCGACCACGTCCGAATCGACTCCTGGAGGAGCCAAAGCCCCATGACGTTTCTCAGGTAGCGGGTCGTGCCGTCGAGGCCGCGCTCGTTCGTGAAGTTCGCGAGCCTGCTCGCCTCGTCGATCACCGGCGCGGGCAGCTCGAGCCCGACGAGCGACCACGTGCCGCACGAGACGTACGCGAAGTGCTCGCCGGACGCGGGCACCGCGGCGACGGCGGACGCGGTGTCGTGCGACGCGACCGTGGTGAGCGGCACGCGCCCCTCGAGCCCGGTGTCCTCGAGGACGGCGGGCAGCAGGTCGCCCGCCGGGTCGCCGGGCCTGCGGAGGGGCGCGAGCAGGTCCGGCCGGACCCCGGCGATCGCGAGGAGCTCGCGGTCCCACTCGAGCCCGTGCGCGGCCAGCAGCGCCGTCGTCGAGGCGTTGGTCTCCTCCGTGCCCTCGACGCCCGTGAGGAAGTAGCCGAGCAGGTCCGGGACGAGCAGCAGGCGCTGCGCGGCGTCGAGCGCGGGGCTCCCCGCAGCGGCCGCGAGCTGGAAGAGCGTGTCGAACCGCTGGAGCTGGACGCCCGTGCGACGATAAAGCTCGGGCGCGGGGATGCGCGCGAGGACCTCCTCGACGACGCCGAGCGTCCGCGCGTCCCGGTGGTGGACCGGGTTCGACACGAGCGCTCCCGTGCGGTCGATGATCCCGTAGTCGACGGCCCAGGAGTCGATGCCGACCGAGTCGACGGAGCCCGCGAGCCGGCCGGCGGCGCGCAGGCCGTCGAGCACACCTCGGTGCAGCCGGAGGAGGTCCCAGTAGAGGGTGTCCGCGACCGGCACCGCCCCGTTCCAGAACCGGGCGACCTCACGCAGCTCCAGCGCGCCCGCGTCGACCGAGCCGAGGAACACCCGGCCGCTCGACGCGCCGAGATCGACGGCGACGACGCGCGCGGTGCTCACCGACGGTCGGAGGGAGGGCGCCTTCGCCCGCGCGCGCGAGGCCCTGCCGCGACCCGGCCGGCGGGCACGGCCCACGCCCGGCGCGGTGCGGGCCTCACCGGAGGAACGCAGCAGCGACGCCTGCGTCCACCGGGACGTGCAGGCCCGTCGTGTGCGAGAGCTCCGAGCTCGCGAGCACGAACACGGCGTTCGCGACGTGCTCGGGGAGCACCTCGCGCTTGAGCAGCGTGCGCTGCGCGTAGTACTCGCCGAGCTCCGCCTCCTCGACCCCGTACACGGCCGCTCGCTGTGCGCCCCAACCGCCCGCGAAGATCCCGGAGCCGCGCACGACGCCGTCCGGGTTCACGCCGTTCACACGGATGCCGTGCGCGCCGAGCTCCGCGGCGAGGAGGCGCACCTGGTGGGCCTGGTCCGCCTTCGTCGCGCCGTACGCGACGTTGTTCGGGCCGGCGAACACCGAGTTCTTCGAGACGACGTACACGATGTCGCCCCCGATCCCCTGCTCGACCATGACGCGGGCCGCTTCGCGCGAGACGAGGAACGAGCCGCGTGCCATGACCGAGTGCTGGAGGTCCCAGTCGCCGGCGCTCGTGTCGAGGAGGCTCTTCGAGACCGAGAGCCCCGCGTTGTTCACGACGAGGTCCACGCCGCCGAACGCGAGCACCGCGGACTGCAGCGCGGACTCGACGTCCTGCTCGGACGTCACGTCCGCTGCGACCGACACGGCCGCGTCGGGCCCGCCGATCGCCGAAGCGACCTGCGACGCGCGTTCGGGGTCGCGGTCCGCGACGACGACGCACGCGCCTTCACGGGCGAGCCTCCGGGCCGTCGCGGCGCCGATTCCCGAGCCCCCGCCGGTGACGAACGCGACGCGCGTCGCGAGCGCTCGCGGCGGCGGCATGCGGCGGAGCTTCTGCTCCTCGAGCTCCCAATACTCGATCCGGAACTTCTCGGACTCCTCGATCGGACGGTACGTCGAGACGGACTCGGCGCCGCGCATCACATTGATCGCGTTCACGTAGAACTCGCCCGCCACCCGGGCCGTCTGCTTGTCCTTGCCGAAGCTGAACATCCCGACGCCCGGGACGAGGACGATCGCGGGGTCCGCGCCGCGCATCGGGGGTGAGCCCGGCGTCGCGTGCCGCTCGTAGTACGCGCGGTACTCGTCGCGGTACGCACCGTGCAGCTCGCGGATGCGCGCGGTCAAGGTCTCGAGCGGCGAGTCCGCGCCGAGGTCGACGACGAGAGGGCGAACCTTCGTCCGAAGGAAGTGGTCCGGGCACGACGTGCCGAGCGCCGCGAGCGCTTCGAGACGCTCTCGCGAGCAGAAGTCCAGCACGACGTCGGAGTCCGTGTAGTGCCCGACCTGACGCGCGTCGGTGCTCGCGAGCCCGCGCAGCAACGGGAAGACCGCGGCGGCCCGGCTCCGGCGCGCCCCGGGCGCGAGCGGGGCCCGAGCGGCGACGACCGCGCCGAACGGTTCGGGCGCCCCATGGTCGTCCAGGTAGGCCTGGGCGGTCGCGATGATCTCGAGCGAGCGGGCCTCGCACTGCGCGCTCGTGTCGCCCCAGGCGGTGATCCCGTGGCCGCCGAGGACCGTGCCGATCGCCTCGGGGTGCTCGCGCTGCACCGCCGCGATGTCAAGGCCGAGCTGGAAGCCCGGGCGCCTCCACGGGATCCAGACGACCCGCTCGCCGAAGCACGCACTCGTGAGCGCCTCGCCGTCCGCTGCCGTCGCGAGCGCGATGCCGGCGTCGGGATGGAGGTGGTCGACGTGCGGCGAGGTCACGAGGCCGTGCATCGCGGTGTCGATCGACGGCGCAGCACCACCGCGCCCGTGCAGGCAGTAGTCGAAGGCCGCGACCATCTCGTCCTCGCGCTCCTCGCCCGGGTAGACGCCGGGAAGCGCTCGCAGCCGGTCGAGCCGGAGGACCGCGAGGCCCTGCTCGGTGAGCGTGCCGAGATCGCCGCCCGATCCCTTCACCCACATGAGCTCCGCGTCCTCGCCGGTCACCGGGTCGCGCCCGAGCGCCTTCGCGCTCGTGTTCCCGCCCGCGTAGTTGGTGTTGCGGGGGTCGGCCCCGAGGCGGTGCGAGCGGTCGAGGAGCTCCTGCACCGCGCGCGGCGGCGCGGACGGCGTCGTCAATCGGTCACGCTCCCCAGCCGGCCTGGGTCCCGCCGACGCGCTCGGCGACCACGGCCTCGTAGTAGCCCGATCGCGTGTACGCGCCGATCGGGTCGGGGTCGAGGCCCATGTCCGCGCGTATCTCGGCGAGCAGCGGACGCACGTCGGTGTTGAACGCGTCGATGACGATCTCGTACGCTCCGAGCACGTCGCCCGAGGCCTGGGCCGCATCGAGTGCCCCCCGGTCGACGAGCAGCGCCTTCGCGGTCGCCTCCTGCACGTGCATCACCGATCGGATCTCCGCCTGCACCTTCGGCTCGATATTGTGGCATTGGTCGAGCATGAACGCGACGCCGGAGTCGGCGGCGAGCGCATCCGCCGCGACGATCTCGTTCATGATGCGGAACAGCTGGAACGGGTCGGCCGCACCGACCATCAGGTCGTCGTCGGCGTAGAAGCGGCTGTTGAAGTGGAAACCACCGAGGCGGCCGAGGCGCACCAGGTTCGCGACGATGAACTCGATGTTCGTCCCCGGCGCGTGGTGCCCGGTGTCGACGAGAACCTTCGCTGCCTCGCCGAGCGCGAGGCAGTGGACGAGGGAGGTCCCCCAGTCGGGGACGTCCATCGTGTAGAAGGACGGCTCGAAGAGCTTGTACTCGAGCAGCATCGTCATGCCGGATGGCATCGCCGCGTACGTCGTCGCGAGCGCCTCCGCGAGCCGGTCCTGGCGCGCACGGATGTCGTCCTGTCCGGGGTAGTTCGTCCCGTCGGCGAACCACAGGCTCAGCACCGTCGAGCCCGTCGCCTTCGCGATCTCGACGCACTCGAGCAGATGTGCCGTTGCCTTGCGCCGCACCGCGGGATCGGGGTTGCAGACGCTCCCGAGACGGTACTCGGGCTCCTGGAACAGGTTCGGGTTGATCGCGCCGATCTGGATGCCAAGGTCGGCCGCGTGCTTGGCGAGGTCCGAGTAGTCGTCGACGCGATCCCAGGGGATGTGGAGCGCGACCGAAGGAGCGATCCCCGTGAAGCGATGGACGGCCGCCGCGTCGGCCACCTTCTCGTACGGGTCGCGAGCTACCCCCGCCTGCGAGAAGACCTTGAACCTCGTGCCCGAGTTGCCGAACGCCCAGGACGGTGTCTCGATCCGTTGTTGCCGCAAGGCGGCCCGGACGTCGCTACGCGTAGTCATCCCCCTCCGATCCGTGTGCTCGCCACGCGGCGAGCGGCTGTCTCACCGGCCGCTGGGTTCCGGCAGATGTCGCCGAGAGGTGCCGCGGCACGCGGAACCCCTGGCGAGCCGGCGTCGCGACCGGGCACCCGACGAAGCGCGAGGAAGGCGGCTGCGGCGCACCGCGGCCGGCGATGGGGACGCTCCGACTCGATTCACCGTGGCGACGTCGTGCCCGGAGCGCGCGAGCGGCCGACCGCACGTGCCGCGAGCCGGCGAGATCTGGCACACCACTCCTCAGGGACCATCCGGCGCGCACGCGAGGGCCCGCGATGGCAGTCGTTTCCAGCATCACCGAGTGACACATCCGCAGATGCGCCACCCGGCACCGCCGCGAATGAATCGTTCAAATCCTGTCTCTGCGCTAGAGTACGGCCGTACCTATGCGATGTCAAGATTCGTTCCACGCGCGACCTTCCGCCGGAACGCGGGACGCGTGCCCTACGCGATGCGAGGAGTGCGTGTGACAAGCGACGGCGACGGGCACCATCCCGGTCCCGAGAGGTGGCAGGCGCCGGGCAGGCAGCGACGGGTGACGATCCGCGAGGTCGCCGATCTCGCGCACGTCTCGCTCGGCACCGTGTCGAACGTGCTGAACAATCCTTCGGTCGTCGCGCCGTCGACCCGCGAGCGCGTCCGGGAGGCGATACGGCAGGCCGGGTTCGTGCGCAGCACGGCGGCGCAGCAGCTGCGAGGCGGGCGGAGCCGAATGATCGGCGTCGTCGTCCTCGACATCGCGAACCCGTTCTTCACCGAGATGGTGCGGGGCGCAGAGCACGTGCTGCGCGAGCACGGCTACGTCCTCATGCTCTGCTCGACGGAGGAGTCCCCGGAGCAGGAGCGCCGGTACATGCGGATCCTGGAGGAGCACCGCGTCGACGGGCTGCTGATCACGCCCGCGGAACAGGACCTCGACCGCGTCGTCGAGTTTGCCGGGCACGGCATTCCGACGGTGCTCATCGACCGCGAGCGCGGCGCTCAGGGCCTTTGCTCCGCGACCGTCGACGACGTGCGCGGCGGCGAGCTCGCGGCACGACACCTGATGGAGCTCGGACACCGCGACATCGCGTTCCTGAACGGTCCCGTGACGATCCGTCAGTGTGCCGACCGCCGCAAGGGCGCTCGTCGGGCGATGCGCTCGCTCGGGCAGCGCGCCGGGGCGAGCCTCGTCGAGATCGGCGTCGCGTCGACCACCGTCGAGCACGGCGAGGCGGCGGTTCCTCGGCTGCTCGCGCTCGACCCCCCACCGACCGGAGTGATATGCGCGAACGACCTCCTCGCACTCGGCGTCCTTCGCGGTCTCGCGGCCGCGGGCCGGTCCGTTCCCGACGACGTCGCGGTCGTCGGCTACGACGACGTGACGTTCGCGTCCATGCTCTCGCCGGCGCTCACCTCGGTCCGCCAGCCGAAGTACGAGCTGGGGGCTGCCGCGGCGGAGCTGCTCCTCGAGGAGACGAGCGGAAACGGTCACGAGCATCGCGACGTGCGATTCGAGCCTGAGCTCGTCGTACGGGCCTCGAGCGGGTCCGGCCCGAGGTGAGCGCCGCGGGTCGACGTCACGCCGAGAGCTCGTCGATCACGCGCGCGAGCCGAGCAGGGTCGTGGCCGAAACGTCCGAGGAACAGCCCGTCCACGCTGTCGCCGAGGCTCGACACGATCCCCTCGCGCGCCGCACCCCCGTAGATCACGCGGACCCGAGTGCCGGCGACCCAGTCGGCGGCCCACCGCTTGATCGCTGCGCACACCGGTGCGACGTGGTCGGGCGGTGCGGCCTCTGCGGCTCCGATCGCCCAGACGGGCTCGTAGGCCACGACGAGGTCGTGCGGCCCGGGCGCACCTCCGCCCTGTCCGGCGAGCGCAGCGCCGAGCTGGCGGATGCACTCGCCGACGGCGTCACGCTCCGTGCCTCGGCGCTCCTCGCCGACGCACAGGATCGGTGTCAACCCGTTGCGAGTCGCCGCCACGAGCTTTCGGCGCACGAGGTCGTCGGACTCGGCGAAGATGCGCCGGCGCTCCGCGTGCCCGACCTCGGCGAACCCGCAGCCGATTGCCGCGAGGTCGGCGCCGCTGATCTCCCCGGTGAACGGACCGCCGTCTTCTGTCCAGAGGTCCTGGCCGCCGATCGCGACGCCCGCGGGTCCGAGAATCTCCGCGACGGCCGACAGCGCCGTCACCGCCGGGAGGACGACCAGATCGAGGAGCCCGCCGGTGACCGCAGGAGCGCGGGACGCGATGTCGCCCACCGATCGGCACCACTCGAGCGTCGCGACGTGGCCGAGGTAGAGCTTGAGGCTGACCGCGAGGATCGCCGCGCGACCCGGTCCCGCCACTGCCGGTGCGGAGTCGCTCATGGCTCGCCGCGCGCCTCGTAGTCGGCGAGAACCTGGACCTTCGCCGCCGACGGCGACGTCGCGTCGAACCGGTAGCCGAGCCACTCGCTCACGAGCCGCCGGGCGAGCTCGATGCCGATCACCCGCTGGCCGATCGCGAGCACCTGGGCGTTGTTGCTGAGGACGGCCCGCTCCACCGAGTAGCTGTCGTGCGCGGTCACTGCACGGATCCCCGGCACCTTGTTCGCGGCGATCGCGACGCCGAGCCCCGTGCCGCAGACGAGCAGTGCCCGATCGGCGAGCCCGGCCGCGACCCGCTCGGCGGCGGTGATCGCGACCGTCGGGTACGGAGTGTGTCCGTCGGCGTCGACACCGACGTCCTCGACGCTCGCGACGAGGCCACTCGACTGGAGCTCCGCCTTGAGCGCCTCCTTGTACTCGAAGCCCGCGTCGTCGGAGCCGACGACGATCCGCCACGATCTCGCCGGCAGTTGCTCCTCAGCCACTCTCGCCACCCCTTCCCGCTCGTCCGGCCGCGTCCACGACGAGCGCGAGCGAGATCGCGCCGGGGTCAGGCGTTCCGCGACTCCTCTCGCCGTGCAACCGCGCGCGTCCGGCCCGAGGGAGCAACGCGGACGTGGCGTCGGCAGCCTCCCGGGCGATCGGCGCGGCGGCCGCCCACGCGTCCGCCACGGTCGCTCCTCGTGCGATCTGCTCCCGAAGTGCTCGGCCGAACGGCGCCAGAGCGTCGAGCATCGTCTTGTCGCCCTCGACGACATCGCCGGCCCGCGCGATCGCCGCGCACGCGGCGTCCACCGCGTCGGCGACGGCGACGGGACCGGGTGGTACGGCGTCGCCGAGACACGCGCCGGCCGTGCGAAGTCCGAGACCCCAGAGGGCTCCGGACGTACCGCCACCCGCGTCGGCCCACGCGGCACCCGCCGCCTCGAGCGCGCTGCCCGCCCCGGAGCCGAGGCCCGCGAACCGAGCGGCCTCCGCCGCGGCCGCCGTCGCGCCTCGTAGCATCCCGATGCCGTGGTCGCCGTCACCCGCGATCGCGTCGTAGCGCCCGAGCTGCTCCGCTGCCGTGTCGAGCGCGTCCGACGCGAGGCGCAGCCCATGAGCGATCGTGACGGCCGCCGCGCGCGATCCCTCGTGCGCCGGTCCGGGCTCGGCCCCGTCCGACTGGGCCGCACGATCGAGCGAGGCCACGCCCGCCGCCTGCGCTTGCCCGGTCGTCGCCGCCGAAGGGAGCTCACCGGCGGGGAGCGACCGACGAAGCGCCGGTGCGAGCGCCGGTGCGAGCCACAGCCGCTCGAGATCGTCGTCGAGCCAGCAGAGCGAGAGCGAGACGCCGGCCATCGCGAAGCTCGTGACGAGCTCGCCGACCTCCGGCTCGACAGCGACCACGCCCTCGGCGACGAGCACCTGGGCGACGCGCCGGTAGAGGACGAAGAGCTCCTCGTACTTCACGGACCCGAGGCCGTTGAGCACGACGGCGACCCGCCCACCGCGCCTCTTCGCCGCGGGTGGCGACTCACGCCACAGCTCCTCCACGAGCAGGTCCGCGAGCTCGTCGGCGCTCACGGCGTCGCGCTCTGCGACACCGGACTCCCCGTGGACGCCCATCCCGACGGCCATCCGACCGCGTGGCACGTCGAACAGCGGCTCTCGCGACCCCGGGAGCGTGCAGCCGGAGAAGGCCACGCCGATGGAGCGCGTCCGGTCGTTGGCGAGCTCGGCGAGTCGCCGCACCTCGCCGAGCTCGGAACCTTCCCGCGCTGCCGCACCCGCGACCTTGTAGACGATCAGCCCGCCGGCGATGCCCCGCCGCCGCCGCCGTTCGCCGTCGGGTGCGCTCGCCACGTCGTCGGTCACCGGCACCGACGCGCACGCGATCCCCTCGGCGGCGAGGCGGGTCGCGGCCTCCCCGAAGTTCAGGGCGTCACCCGCGTAGTTGCCGTAGGAGAACAGCACACCGCCGCCCGCTTCGACCGCCCGGGCGACGGAGCGGACATGCTGGGCCGACGGGGACGCGAACACGTTGCCCATCGCGGCGCCGGCAGCGAGCCCCTCACCCACGTACCCGGCGAAGGCCGGGTAGTGACCGGAGCCGCCACCGATCACGACCGCAACGGTTCCCGGCGCCAGCGGCGCACGACGCACGACGCCGCCCGGCACGCGTCGCACGAGTCGGCCGTACACGGCAGCGAACCCGTCGGCAGCCTCGTCCGCGAACCGTTCGGGCGCGTTGAACAGGTAGGTCATCGCCGCGCCGCGCCGCGGTTCATCCCGCCAGTCCTCGCATCACCGCGAGCGAGCGCTCGGTCCAGCGCTGCTCGGTCTCCACGGTCGTGACCTCGTCACCCTGCCACGGAAGCCAGTGCTCAACGATCTCGCTGATGCCGCGCTCGGACGGCCGTACCCGGTCGTAGAGGTAATCGAGGTCGAGCAGCCCGGTGCCGAGCTCGCAACCCGTGAGCGCGAAACCGACGAGCCCGGGCGAGCGTTTGAACGCGAAGTCCTTGACGTGCAGGTTCACGACGTGCTCGGCGACCTGGTCGATCGTCGCCTGCGGCTGCTCGAGGCGCGCGACCGTGTTGGCCGGATCGAGGCACACGCCGACGCCCGGGTCGCCGACTCCCGTGACGACTCGGAGCAGGTCGCTGGTCGCGAAGACCTCGTAGGTCTCGAGACCGATCCTCACACCGGCGTCCGCGTACCGGGGCGCGACGGCGCGGAGCTCCCGGACCGCCTCCTGCACCGTCGGTCGGTCTGCGCCGGCACCGAGCATCGTGCGGACGAGGCGAGCGCGCAGCGCCACCGCGACGTCGAGGAAGCGCTCGAGGCTCGCCGATCGCACCCCTCGGAACCCGACCTCGAGTGCCACGCCGGCCTGCTCGCTCGCGGCACGGAGCGCCGCCAGCTCGGCCGCGGAGAGCCGTTCGAGGTCGGGCACGTCGCAGATCTGGAGCACCCCCGCGCCCGCGGCGGCGGTGCGCTCGATCACGGCGAGAAGGTCGAGTGGGCGGCTGACCCGCTCCGACCTGCGCCAGAAGAACGCGTACGTGCTGAGGCCGATCGTCACCGGCGTCGCCCCCGGACCGGCGGTTCCCGTCGTCGTGTCATTCGGGATCGGTCGGGCCGAGCGGCGGCGGAACCTCGACTCCGAGCTCCTCGAGCGTGTCGGTGACGACGCGGATGGCGTTCAGCGCGCGGGGGAAGCCCGCGTACTGAACGGTGTGGATGACGGTCTCGAGGATCTCGGTCGCGCTGAGCCCCGCCCGTATCGCGCCGCGCGTGTGGCCGCGCACCTGCGGCTCGAGGCCGCCGAGCGCGACCAGCGCGGCGAGCGACGCCATCTCGCGCTGCGCGAGTGTCAGGCCCGGGCGCGAGTAGACGTCGCCGAAGTTGAACTCGATCCCGTAGCGGGCGAGATCCTGCGCCAGTCCGGTCTGCATGTCGATCAGGCCCTGCGCCCGACCCTCGCCGTAGAGCTCTTCGAACTTCTCGCGCCCGCGCCGCAACCGGTCGTTCATCGCACCCTCCTCTGGTCAGATCGAATGCCCGCCGTCGAGCGGGAGTATGACTCCCGTGATGTTCACGGCTGCCGGACCGGCGAGGAAGACGACCGCCTGCGCCAGGTCCTCCGGCCGGCCGAGCAGCCGGGTCGGGATCTGCGCGAGCAGCTCCTCCCTCCGCTCGGGTGTGTCCCGATCGCGACCGGGCGTCGCCTGTGCGCCAGGGGCGAGGCAGTTGACCGTCACGCCGTGCTCCGCGACCTCGATCGCGAGCGCCTTCGTCAGGCCGACCACTCCCGCCTTCGCCGCCGCGTACGCGGTCGCGCCGCGCACGAGACGCCCGCCCGCGATCGCGGCGACCGAGGCGATGCTCACGATCCGGCCGTCCCGCTGCTCGAGCATGCCCGGGAGCACGTGGCGCGTCACGTTGAACACCGCGTTGAGGTTCCGGTCGACCTGCGTCGTCCAGGTCTCGGCGCTCATCTCGTGGAAGAAGCTGACCGCGCCCCCGCCCGCGCAGTTCACGAGGATGTCCACGCCACCGAGGCTCTCGCGTGCGGCCTCGACGCTCCCACCGACGGCGTCGAAGTCGGTCAGGTCCACGACGAACGCGCGCGACGGGCGGCCGCGACCGGCGACGAGCTGGGCGGTCAGCTCGAGCCCGGGCCCGTCGAGGTCCAACCCCGCGACGGCCGCGCCCTCGTCGGCCAGCGCCGAGGAGATCACCCGCCCGAGCGCGCCCGCCGCTCCGGTCACGATCGCCCGCTTGCCCTGCAGTCTCATGTTCCCCCGTCCGTCTGCTCGTCAGCGCACGGCGAACGAGGCCGGCAGTGGCCGCTGCGGCACCTCGTGGCCGGATCGGTCCTCGTCGCGCGCGTACTGGTGGCCGGCGCGGCCCCCCGCGGGATGCCCGGTCTCGACGAAGAACCCCTCGAGGTCCTCGTACACCTCCAGCACGTCGTGCACCTGGCCCGCTTGCGTCATGACGAGATCGCCTGGCTGGACGAAGTGCTCGACACCCTCGGTTGCCACCTTCGCCCTGCCCTTCGTGATGATCCACAGCTCGTCGTCGTCGTGGAAGTGGCGATCGAACCGACCGCCCCCGACCACCGTGAAGCGCCCGACCGCGACGACCTGGAGCCACGGTGGCCGGGTGCCCGGATGGATCCAGTCGGCGGTCAGGTCGAATACGGGCGTGGTGTCCTCCAGTCCGCCGATGTGCAGCCGATCGGTCGTCCGGCTGAGTGGTCGACCAGTTGGCCACTGCTACCCTACCCAACGGCACGGCACGTCGCACCGCAAAGGGGGACCAACACATGGCAACCGTCCCGGGCGCGCCGGCGGTCGAGCACCACCGCGAGCCGTTCGGCATCGGCGAGCGGCGTCCGCGGCTGTCGTGGAAGGTCGACGCGGCGCCCGGCTGGTCGCAGCGCGGGTACGAGCTCGAGATCACCCGCGACCAAACCGTGCCCGCGCGCCTTGCGGTCCTCTCGCCCGACTCCGTGCTCGTCCCCTGGCCGTTCGACGACCTCCGGTCGCGCGAGGAGGTGCGCGTGCGCGTGCGGGTGCGTGGCGCCGACGACGAGCCCTCTGCCTGGAGCCCGCCCGCGCTGATCGAGGCCGGCCTGCTCGAGCCACAGGACTGGCAGTGCGTGCCCGTCGGTCCGGCATGGGCGGAGGACCCCGAATCCGACGATCGGCGACCGCCGCTCGTGCGTCGGCGGTTCGACATTCAAGGACCGGTCGCGCGCGCCCGGCTCTACGTCACCGCGCACGGGCTGTACGAGGTCGAGATCAACGGCGGGCGCGTCGGCCGCGAGGCGATGGCGCCGGGATGGACCGTCTACGGCACGCGCCTCGAGTACGAGACCTACGACGTCGCCGCCTTGCTGCGCGAAGGAGCCAACGCCATCGGCGCGTGGCTCGGGGACGGGTGGTACCGGGGCCGGCTCGGCTGGAACGGCGGCTTCCGGAACCTGTACGGCGACGACGTCGGCCTGATCGCGCAGCTCGAGATCGACACGGTCCAAGGCGAGCGCCTGCTCGTGACCACCGACGGTCGGTGGCAGGCGGCCCCGGGGCCCATTCTGAGCGCCGGCAACTACGACGGCGAGGTCTACGACGCCCGCGAGGAGCGGCCGGGCTGGTCGTCGCCGGGCTTCGACGAAGCCGGGTGGGCGCCGGTGCGCGTCGGCACCCGCGACCCGTCGACGCTCGTCGCCCCGACGGGTCCCCCGGTGCGCTGCACCGACGAGCTTCGCCCGCGCGAGGTGCTCCGCACGCCCGCCGGGAAGCAGGTCCTCGACTTCGGCCAGAACCTCGTCGGGCGCGTGCGGATCCAAGTCACCGGACCGGCGGGCGCGACCGTCACGATGTCGACGGCAGAGGTGCTGCAGGACGGCGAGATCTACACGCGGCCGCTGCGTGAGGCGAAGTCGACGGACGTCTACGTGCTCGGCGGCCGCGGTGTCGAGGAGTGGGAGCCGAGGTTCACGATCCACGGCTTCCGCTACGTCCAGGTCGACGGCTGGCCGGGGGACCTCGACGCCGCCGCGTCGCACGGCGACGTCGTCGCCCGCGTGTACCACACCGACATGGAGCGGACCGGCTGGTTCGAGTGCTCGGACGCGGACGTGAACCGACTTCACGAGAACGTCGTGTGGGGCATGCGCGGCAACTTCGTCGACATCCCGACCGACTGCCCGCAGCGCGACGAGCGCGTCGGATGGACCGGCGACATCCAGGTGTTCGCCCCCACGGCGACGTTCCTCTACGACTGCAGCGGGATGCTCGACTCCTGGCTGCGCGACGTCGCGATCGAGCAGCTGCCCGACGGCACGGTGCCGTGGTACGTGCCCGTGATCCCCGCCCACAAGATGTGGACCCCGATCCGGCCCGGCGCGGTCTGGGGGGACGTTGCGGTCCTCACGCCCTGGACCCTCTACGAGCGTTTCGCGGACTCCGAGATCCTCGCTCGCCAGTACGCCAGCGCGAAGGCCTGGGTCGACCTCGTCGACCGTCTCGCCGGCGAGGACCACGTGTGGGACGAGGGCTTCCAGCTCGGGGACTGGCTCGACCCGAGCGCTCCGGTCCAGGAGCCCGCTCGTGCGATGACCGACCCCTACCTCGTCGCGACCGCGTACTTCTTCCGCTCCGCGACCCAGCTCTCGCGTATGGCCGCCGTTCTCGGGGAACGCGACGACGAGGCCCACTACCGCGCGCTAGCGGACCTCGTCCGAGACGCGTTCGTGCGCCGCTTCGTGGACGTCCCTGGCCACCTGTCGAGCGACACGCAAACCGCGTACGCGCTCGCGATCCGGTTCCGGTTGCTCCCGGAGGACCAGGTCGGCGCCGCGGGCGCGCGCCTCGGCGAGCTCGTCGAGGCGAGCGGCGGGCGCATCGCGACCGGTTTCGCCGGAACGCCCGTCGTGTGCGACGCCCTCTGCGACGCGGGCGAGGTCGCGCGCGCCTACCAGCTCCTGCTCCAGCGCGAGTGCCCGTCGTGGCTCTACGCGGTGGCGTGCGGCGCGACCACGGTCTGGGAGCGGTGGGACGCGCTCCTCCCCGATCTCAGCGTGAATCCGGGAACCATGACCTCGTTCAACCACTACGCGCTCGGCGCGGTCGCCGACTGGATGCACCGCGTGGTCGCCGGCCTCGCGCCGGCTTCCCCCGGCTATCGAGATGTGCTGTTCCGCCCGCGCCCCGGTGGCGCCATCACGTCCGCGTCCGCGCGTCACGAGTCACCGTATGGCACCGTCGCGATCTCGTGGCGCGTCGCCGACGGTGGCCTCGTCGTCGACACGGCGGTCCCGACCGGCGCGCGGGGAATTCTCGACCTCGACGGCTGCGAGCCGGTCACGCTGCCGTCCGGACGCCACCGCGCGACCGTCCGGGAAGGCGGCGTGCGGCTCGAGGAGCGTTCGCGCGACGACTTGCGCGACGACCCACGCTGACGGCCCAACCGCCCGCGCGCCGGGCCCGTGCCCGGGTTCCGCTCCGGTCGCGTGGCGGCAGCTATTGGTCAACCGGTTGATATGATCCACGGCGATCCACGCCGACGAGCCACGGAGCGATGATGCTGGACCGCTGGGCACGCCTTCTCGAAGAGCACGTGCGCACGAATTGCGAGCAGATGACGCGCGAGCCCGACGGTCAGCTCGCCCATCCCTACACGGTGCCGTCCAGCCCCGGTTCCCCTTACTACTCGAGCGCGCTGTGGGACTGGGATTCCTGGTCCATCAGCATCGTGCTCGGCCAGGTCGAGCTCGACACGGACTGCAGCGGTCGATTCGCGGCGTACGAGCAGGGGTGCATCCTCAACTTCCTCGACCACACCGACGACGACGGCGTCATGCCGATCCAGCTCACGCCCGAGAAGACCCTGACGCACGGCGACCCGACGCGCGCCGGAGGGTTCGCCGAGAACATGCACAAGCCGGTCGTGGCGCAGCACGCCGCGCTGCTGACCCAGCGCATCGGGAGCGCCGACTGGATCCGCTCGCGTGTGCCGACGATCGGTCTGTTCGTCGATCGTTACCTCGAGAGCCACGTGCATGCCGACACCGGCCTCGCTTACTGGCAGAGCGACTTCGCGGTGGGCGTGGACAACGACCCGTCCGTCTTCTACAGGCCGAACAAGAGCACTGCGTCCGTCTACCTCAACTCGCTGCTCTACCGCGAGCTGCTTGCGTACGCGTACCTGCTCGAGGAGCTGGGTGACCTGCCCGAGTCGAACCGTCGGCGCCGTCGGGCGCAGGACCTCGCGGACGCGATGGACGTCCACCTCTGGGACGAGCGAGACGGTACGTTCTACTCGGCCGACCTCGCGCTCCGGCCCGTCGACCCGGGGGACTGGCTGCACCGAGGCGCCCCGCGATCGTGGCCGGCGCTTCTCATGCGCGTCGACGGGTGGTCGAGCTTCCTTCCGATGTGGGCGGGCCTCGCGACCCACGAGCAGGCCGAGCGCATGGTGGAGCGCGTCCGCGACCCGCGCACGTTCCAGGCGACCTACGGAGTCCGCAGCCTCTCGTGTCTCGAGAAGATGTACGACCTGCGCGCGTCCAACAACCCGTCCAACTGGCTCGGCCCGGTCTGGGGCATGAGCAACTACATGGTGTTCCGAGGGCTCGTGAAGTACGGCTTCGACGAGGACGCCCGCAGGCTCGCCGAGAAGACCGTGCGGCTGTTCGGGCGCGACCTCGAGACCTCTGGCGGCCTGCACGAGTTCTACCACCCCGACTCGGGCGAACCCGTGATGACCAAGGGCTTCCAGAACTGGAACTTCCTCGTCCTCAACATGATCGCCTGGCTCGACGGGCGGGTCGCGGTCGCCGAGTTCTAGGACCCGCGGCGGACCGCGGACCGCGGCCCGCCGCCCGTGATCGCGGTCGTCCGTCGCGGGTCAGGCGGACTGGCTCCAGTGCGGCATCGCTCCCGCGTCGAGCACGCGAGCTCCGGGCAAGGAGTCGAGGACGGTCTCCGCGCCTCCGGGGGTGTAGACGACGACCAGCCGCAGCGGGCTCCACGTCGTGTTGTACGTCGAGTGCAGGACGTTTGTCGGAATGTACACGACGTCGCCTTCGGCGATCGGGAAGCGCTCCTCGTCGTCACCCTCGCCGACCGTCTGGATCCCCCGTCCCGAGATGACGTAGATCACCTCTTCCTCGCCCGGGTGCCGATGCGGGGCGTGCCCTTCGCTCGGGTAGACGATCACCTCGCCCGTGGTCAGCCCGGCACCGTCGTCGAGGTGCGGCGTCACCAGCCACTTGATCGTCCCCCAGTCGAACACCCTCGTCGGGACGTCATCCGCCGTGCGATGCATCTCTGGTTCCTCCCGTAGGTTCGCTGTGCCCGAGGGCCGACTTGAACTCCTCGGTCTGAAGACGGATCGCCCGCTCCGTCGGCAGCCGCTCGACGGAGGATGCCCCGAAGAAGCCGACGACGCCGGTAGTGCGCGCGAGCACGTACGCGGCGTCGGGCGGCTCGCTGATCGGGCCCCCGTGGCACAGGACGACGACGTCGGGGTTCACCGCGGCCGCAGCGTCGCGCATCACCTGGATCCGGTGGGCGGCCTCGTCGAGGCTGAGCGCGGTCTTCGCCCCGATCGTGCCCGAGGTCGTCAACCCGACGTGCGCGACGACGATGTCTGCGCCCGCCGCGGCCATCGCCGCGGCCGAATCTTCGTCGAAGACGTACGGCGCGGTCAGAAGGTCGCGCTCCGCGGCGAGGCGGACCATCTCGACCTCGAGGTCGTAACCCATCCCGGTCTCTTCGAGGTTCTGGCGGAACACCCCGTCGATGAGGCCGACCGTCGGGAAGTTCTGGACGCCGGAGAATCCCATCGTCCGGAGCTCGTCGAGAAAGCGACTCATGACCCTGAACGGATCCGTCCCGTTCACTCCCGCGAGAACCGGCACGTCGCGCACGACGGGCAGGACCTCGCGGCTCATGTCGACGACGATCTGGTTCGCGTCGCCGTACGCGAGCAGTCCCGAGAGCGAACCCCTCCCGGCCATCCGGTAGCGCCCCGAGTTGTAGATGATGATGAGATCGGCTCCACCGGCTTCGGCGGCCTTCGCGGAGATGCCCGTCCCCGCTCCGGCGCCGACGATCGCCTCGCCGCGTGCGATCGTCTCACGCAGGCGGGCGAGCGCCCGCTGCCGCTCCACCTCAGTCCACCTCCCGGATCATCGCGTCCAGCGCCTCGGCGGCGCGCACTGCGAGATCCTCGTCGTTGATGTTCCCGGGGTGGTCGATCACCGTGACCGCCGACCCGGCCACCGCGCCGAGGACCGCCTCGAAGAGCCGACGGTCCGCCTCGGGGTCGTAGAACTCCTCGCCCTCGGCGTCGATCGCCGACACTCCTCCGCGGGGGACGACGAGCACGGTCGGAGCTCGAGAGGCGGCGAGCTTCGCACCCAGCCGGCGACCGAGCTCCTCGCACTCCTCCGGCGTCGTGCGCATCAAGGTGACGGTGGGGTTGTGCACGTGGAGGTGGCGATCCCTGAACTGCTCGGGCACGCTCTCGACCGGACCGAAGTTCACCATGTCGAGCGCGCCGAGACCGACGACCTGCGGCACGCCCGCGGCCCCGGCCGCCGTCACACGTTCCGGGCCTGCGCTCAACGTGCCGCCGACGAGGTCGTCCGCGAGCTCGGTGGTGGTCAGGTCGAGCACGCCGGCGAGAAATCCCGAGCGCGCCAGGTTCTCGAGCGCACGTCCTCCCGAGCCGGTCGCGTGGAACGTGAGCACCTCGTAGCCGAGCTCCTCGAGTCGGCGCCTCGCAGCGCTCACCGCAGCCGTCGTGACCCCGAACATCGACGCGCCGACGAGCGGCCGGCCGCGCGCCGCGGGTGTCGCCGCGCGGCTCGCGTGCGTGCGCGCCATCGCCGCGATCGCCGCCGCGGCGTTGGCGAGGACGGCGCTCGACACCTGGTTGATCCCGGCCACGTCGACGACGCTGTACATCAAGGTGACGTCGCTGGCGCCGACGTAGGCGGAGACGTCGCCGGACACCATGGTCGACACCAACAGCTTCGGCAGACCGAGCGGGAGGTCGCGGACTGCCCGCGCGGCGATCGACGACCCACCGCTGCCGCCGAGCGCGAGCACGCCGTCGAGGTCGCCTCCTTCGTGGAGCTCTGCGAGCACGCGCGCCGCGCCCTCGCCCATCTCCGTGACCGCACGCCCGCGGTCGCGGGCGCTTCGAAGGCGGTCGAGGTCGGAGCCGGCCGCGCGCGCGACCCGCCGCTGGTCGATCGCGACCGGGCCGTCGAACCCTTGCGGGTCGAAGACTCCCGTGTCGACGACGATCGCGCGAGCGCCCGCCGCCGCGAGTCGCTCGGCAACCCACGCGATCTCGGTGCCCTTGGTATCGAGCGTCCCGAGCAGCGCGACACCTGGTGTCGTCAAGCTCCCCCCTCCCCGAGGCCGAACCGGAACAGTCGGCTCAGGCTACCAGGGTGTGGCCGACTGGTGTACTGGTCGACCACTACTCCCTGGGGACGAGGGGGAAGTACGGCCGGGACCCGGCGAGCACCCGTAGGACCTCGTCCACCATGAGGTCGAAGAAGCGCGGCTCGCTCGCGGCGGTCACGCCAGCGATATGCGGACTGAGGAAGACGTTCGGCATGGTCCGGAGCGCGCAGTCCACCGGAATCGGCTCGGGCTCGACCACGTCGAGGCACGCGACCACGTCACCGCGCGCGAGACGCGCGACGAGCGCCTCGGTGTCGACGACGGCACCGCGCGACACGTTCACGAAGACCGCACCCGGTCGCAGGCGCTCGAGCTCGGCGGCGCCGATGAGCCCGCGCGTGCCCGCCGTGAGCGGGACGAGGCACACGACGACGTCCGATCGCTCGAGAACGGCGTCGAGCGAAGTCAGCTCGAGCCCGTAGATCGGCCCGAGCTCGCTCGGCGCTCCGGGGTCGTGGGCCAGCAGCGACACCGCGAACGGCTCGAGGAGCGCGATGAGCCTCCGGCCGACGTTTCCGACGGCGAGCAGCCCGACGGTCTTCCCGCTGAGCTCGCCTCCCAGGTATCCGGGATCCTGCCTGAAGACCTCTCGGTCCGGCCAGAGGACCTCTCCCGCGACGAGGCGGCGAAAGTGCGCTCCCGCGTTGCGCAGGCCGACGAGGACGAGCGCGAGCGCCCATTCGGCGACGGGGTCGGAGGAGCCGTTCGTCGTGTCCACGACCGCGATGCCGCGACGTGCGGCGGCGGCGACGTCGACTCGCGCAGCGAACCGGTCGCCGTGCGTGTCGCCGACCACCTTCAGCGACGGGGCGGCCGCGAGCACCTCGTCGGTCACCCGCGGCGCGCCGTAGCCCACGACGAGCGCGTCGAGATCGCGTGCGAACTCACGCAGCCGCCTGGTGAGCGGCGGATCGACGGGTGGGGGCCCCGAGGTGCGCGACGGCCCGGGGAGCTCGAGCACGGTCACGTCGGCCGCTGCGCGCAGCCGCTCGAGAGACGCCGGGCCGACGTAGCGCGCCCGCGCCGCGGCGGTGCACACGATCCCGACCCGCGCGCGGCGCTCAGGCACCGCGCACCGCCTCGCCGACCGAGAGCCAGCGTGCGACGTTGCCTCCGAGCACGGCCTCGAGGTCGCCAACGGAGAGGAAGGGCGCGTGCCCCCGCAGCAGCTCGAGGGATTGCCGATACGTGACGTGCGGCAGGTTCGACGGGAAGTCCGACCCCCACACGAGCCGCTCGGGGCCCCAGGCGTCACAGAAGCGCCGCACGAGCGCCATCCGGTCGCCGTACGGGTACTCCCACGGCCTCGGGTGCCCGTAGTAGAGACCGGACACCTTGGCGAGGAGGTTCGGGACGTCGTCGTAGCCGAGGAGCCGGCGCTCCGAGTCCTCGCCTCCACCCGGGCCGAGCGCGACGCCGCCGAGATGGTTCACGAGCAGGCAGAGCGGCGGGAACCTCCTCGCGACCTCTCGCAGATCCGCGTGCCAGGGTGCCGACGCCGCCAGGCTCACGACGAGGCCGTGATCGGCGGCGACGGCGAAGAACGCGAGCCCTTCGGAGGAGACGAGCCACCCGTCGTTCACGGGCCCGAGGTAGTGGGAGACGCCGACGGGACGGTACTTCTCGACGAGCAGTCGGAGCCGCTCGGCCGCGCCCGCGCGGTGGTAGTCGCCGCTCCAGCGGCTGTCCGCGTCGACAAGCTGGCTCAGCCGCCCCGCGTGCGCCGCCGCCGTGCGCGCCCCGTAGTCGTTGTTGTCACGGGCGTTCTCGATCTCGGCGCTCACGAACAGGGCTCGCCCGACCCCGCAGGAATCCATCTCGAACAACAGGTGTGCAGCGCTGCCGCGGGTGAGCGGGTCGGGGACACCCGCGCCGTGTGGCCAGCGCGACCACGCGTGCGCGTGGCAGTCGACGATCACCACTGCGCACGGTTGCGCGCACCGCACGGCGTCACCCCTTGACCGCTCCCGACGTGAGACCCCGCATGATCTGCTTGTTGATGAACAGGTAGAGGATCAACAACGCGAAGATTACGATGCTGATCGCGGCAAACAGCGGACCGTACGCGACGCTGCCGTACTGGCCGTTGAAGTTCAGCAGCCCGACCTGGATCGTCGAGAGCGACGGCTTCGAGTTGAAGGTCAGCGCCACGAGCAGGTCGTTGAACACCGAGAAGAAGACGAGCATGCCGACCGTGAAGATCCCGTTCCGCACGAGCGGAAGGGCGACGGAGAAGAAGCAACGATAGGTGCCGCCGCCGTCGATCGCGCACGCCTCGAACAGCTCACGGGGCACGGAGCGGAAGTACGTGGCCATGAGGAACACCGTGAGCGGCAGACCCTGGCCCACGTAGGTGATGATCATGGGTAGCAGCGTGTTGTTGAGCCCGAGCTTGAAGTAGATCTCGAACAGCGGCAAGAGCACGAGCTGCGCGGGGACCATCAGGCCGCCGACCAGGAAGAACAGGATCCCGCCCCGGCCCTTGAACACGAGCACCTCGAGGGCGAACGCTGCCCCGGCGCCGAGCAGCAGGATGACGACCACCGAGCTCACCGTGACGATCAGGCTGTTGATGACGTCGCTCGGGATGTGCGCGGTCGTCCACGCCGACGCGTAGTTCCCGAAATCGAGCTTGCTCGGGATCGTCCACAGCGGCTGCGACACGAACGCGTTCTGCGTCTTGAGCGAGCTCGTGAGCAGCCAGAAGAGCGGGTAGATCTCGACCACCAGGATGATCCCGATGATCGCCCGCGTGAGCGTCTTGCGCGAGAGCTGCACGGTGCGCGCCCGACCTGGGCGGGCCCGGGTGACCCGTGCCCGACGGGTCGAGACCGCCGACTCCACCCGGCCGCTGCTGATCGCCATGGTTTCTCAGTCCTTCGTGATGTCGCGTCGCAGGGAACGGAAGACGACCACGGTGACGACGAGGCTCAAGCCGGTGATGAGTAGTGCGATCGTGCTGCCGTAGCCCCAGTTGTCGTAGTTGAAGGACTCCTGGAACATGTACAGGTTGAGCGGCGTCGTGGCCGTCCCGGGGCCGCCGTTGTTCAAGGCCAGGATCGAGTCGAAGACCTTGAGGTCGGCGTTCAGCGCGAAGATCGTGGCCGCTGCCACGATGGGGCGGGACATCGGGAGGATGATCCGCCGCAGCAGGCCGAACCCGCTGGCCCCGTCGATCCTTGCGGACTCGATCACCTCCTCGGGAATGTCGAGCAGCCCGACGTAGAGGATCACGGCGAAGAGGCCCACCGATCGCCACATGTCCATCGCGATGATCACGACGAACGCGTGGCTGCCCGAGACGAACCAGTCGACTGGATGTCCGCCGAACAGATGGATGATCGAGTCGACCGGGCCTGCCTGCGGGGTCACGGCGAAGAGCTGTGCGAAGAGGAGCGCGATCGCGACCGTCGGCAGGACGACCGGGAAGAACACGAGCGTGCGGATGAAGGTCGACGACCGGCGCAGCACGAACTTGAAGAGCAGCGCGAGCGAGTAGCCGATCACGATCTGGCCGACCGTGAGCACGGTGGCGTACTTGACCGTGAACCAGAGCGTCTGCGGGATCGTCGGGTCCGCGAACAGCGCCCGGAAGTTCTTGAGCCCGGCGAACGCAAACCCGGACGCCGGGCTTCCCGTGAAGACGGAGTAGACGAGCGACCAGCCGACGGGGACGACGATCACGCCGATGTACACGAGCAGGGCGGGGGCGAGGAAGAACGCGATTGCTCGCCTGTTGCCGAACACCTGGCGCATTACCGGAGCCTATCTAGACGAGATTCGGTCGCCTGGAACGGACGAGGCGGCACCGCCGTCACGGCGGTGCCGCCCTGTCCGTCCCAACCAGGTCGTGCTACGGCTGCGACTGGTCCGCCTGCAAGATGCCCATGTACTGCTGCGGGCTCATGGCCCCGGTCACGAGCGCAGCTGCGTTCCCGGAGGCGTCGTCGTTTGCCTTGAGACCGAAGAGCGCCTCGAACCAGAGCACGCTCTGCTTCGCGGAGTTGATGGTCTTCTGGATCGTCTGGGTGATCGGAGCCAGGCCGGCGACCGGCTGGTTCGTCCGGAATCCTGTGAACACACCCTGGTCCTTGAGCGACGCGCTCCCGTAGTTCTCAGCGATGCACTTCAGCCACGCCTGCGCGTGGGGACCGTAGAGGTTCGGGTTGATCACGTTCGGCGAACCGGTGTTCGCCGGGTACTGCCCGATCGATCCCTTGCCGCCCTTCACCGCCGGGAACGGCATGAAGCCGACGTTGTCCCGGCCGACCTTGTCCTGCGAGGAGAGGATCTGGGCGAGAAGCCACGTACCCATGTACATCATGGCCGACTTCCCGTCCAGGAACTGGGCGACCGCCGCGTTGTAGCTGAGGTTCGTGATGCCAGGTGAGAAGTACCCGTCCTTGCCCATCTGGGCGACCTGCTTGGCCGCCGTCATGTACGCCGCCGAGGTCAGCGACGCCTTCTTCTGAGCGATGAGGTTCATGGCGTTCGGGCCGAGCTCGCGGAAGAGCAGGACGCCGACCCAGCGGCTGATCGTCCAGCCGGAGGAGCCCGAGGCGCTGATCGGGATGATGTGGGCCTTCTTCAGCACTGCCGCGTCGGCGAGCAGCTGGTCGAACGTCTTCGGCTGCGTGAGGTGGTGGTTCGCGAAGATCCTCTTGTTGTAGAAGAGGCCCTCGATGTTCATCTGGAACGGCACCGACGGGACGCCACCCTGGAACTGCGCCTTCGTCGTCGACAGGGCGAGCGGAGTCATGTCGTTTCCGACGCCGAGCTGGTTGAGCGCGCTCTCGACGTTGAGCACGTCGCCCTTCTTCACGAGCGACCCGCCGGGGATGATGTCGGGGTTCGACGCCGCGTACATCAGCGGGAGGTTGTTCTGCGACGCAAGCAGCTGGATCTTGGACTCGATGTTCTGGCTCGGCGTCTGCTGGAGGGCGATCGGCTGGGCCTGCGCCTCGGTCTTGCACGAGGTCGTGGCCAGTTTCTGCAGCTCCGCCGGTGTCTGGGTGTCCTCGGTCGTCAGCAGGATGGAGAAGCTCGACTGGTCCGTTCCGTGCGCGGTCGCGCCGCTCGCGTGTGAGAGACGCGCCGGCACCGAGCTGCTCGCGCTCGCGCTCGTCGTGGACGCGACAAGTGCGAGCGTGCTCATGCCAGCGGCCGCCGCGACGAGCGCGCGGCGCGTCCTGCCTGCGGATGGTGATTTCAAGGCACTTCCCCCCGATCTGTCTTCACTGAATTGTTGAAACGTCATAATAGCGGTGCGCGTCAGGTTGTCAACTGGTCGTGTGGTCAACCACTTTTCCCCTGCGCCTCACGGGATCTCGCGCACGCGACGCTGCCACAGCTCGCGATCCGGATCACACCGTTGCACGCCGCCCGGCCGCCGGCACGTCCCGGGCGCGGCCGGGCGCGGCGTGCGCCGGCGACGCGCAGGATCACTCCTGCGGCGAGCGCGCGCGGAGCACGCGGCCCACCGCCTCGAGGTTCTCGTGGGTCATCTCCGAGTACTTGCGCGACAGGACCACGCCGTCGGCGCCGGCGTCCAGCGCGGCACCGAGCGCTGCGCCGAGCCGGGCGGGGGTCGTCTGCCGGACGTGCGGCGGGGTGGAGACGTTCACGTCGAGCCCCGGGTAGACCTTCGCGGACCCCGCGAGCGAGTCGACCGCGCGCGCGGTCTCACGCCGCACGTAGTCGGCCGAGAGGCCGCGCTCGGGCAGATCGTCGAAGCGCACGTCCTCGTCGTACCCGAGGACCGCCTGGCAGAGGTCGAGCAGCACCTGCTCGCCGACACCTCGGAAGATCCCCGCCGCGAGGGCTTGGACGTGATGGTGGAGGCGATAACCCGCGCAGTCGCCGTAGAGGACGGGCTTGACGAAGTCGACACATCCCGCGAGGTCGGAGAAGTCGCTCTGCGCCCGGTGGAGCGGCGAGAAGGAGTTGTGGTGCCAGAGATGCCACCCGACCTGGACCTGTGGATCCAAGAACTTCACCGCGCCGTAGATGCGCCTCTGCAGCTCGCGGTACCCGTCGTGCCACAGCTGGTCCCACCCCAGGATCTCCGGATACCGGCCGAGCAGCCGGAGGAACCGGACGAACGCGCTGTCGCCGGCCGGGGCGCCGTCGTCGACATCGCGCACCAGCTCGTCCAGCTTCACGTACGCCTCGCGGGTGCGGCGGCTGTCCATGCCGCGCCGTTCGCCGGCCGCCTCGCAGTGCGCGCAGAAGCAGTACGGGTTGCCGTTCCGGGCGAATCCGCCGCCGCCGAGCACGTTGCCGAGGGGTCCTCCGCGTTCCGACCCGAACATCAACCCGTCGAGCGGATACGACGTGACCTGGTCCTCGATCAACGCGAGCCACCACGTCACGTAGTCGGGGTTTCGCAGGCACGCATCGGTGTCGAGCCGCCCCCGCGCGTCGACCTGGAGGACCCTCGGCCAGCCGGCGACTCCCCGCGTGAGGCCCGAGTGGGTGTTCTCGAGCACGAACGAGTAGACGGCCTGCCCGCGCTCGCGCGCCGCGGGGATCACCCGTGCGAGGACGTCGAAGCCCGCGACCTGCGCGTCGCGCGCGCGGTGGGCGCCGATCACGGCGGCGCGGTAGAACTCGTCGTGCTGGGTCACGTAGGAACCGCCCGAATGGTCGTCGGGCTCCGTCGGACCGTGGCCGGGCCACGGACGTCCCGGCACCTGCCGACCCTGGACGCCGCGGTCGAACGACTGGGTCGCGAGGAACAGCGCGTTCACGCAGGCCTTCTCCGCGACAAGGTCGAGGACCTCGTCGACTCCCTCGTCGACGAAGGAGACGGCGCCGATCTGGATCCCGACGAGCGGGGCGGCCGCCACCCGATCGGGCCTAGTCGCCGGCGGTGCTTCCCGCCGCGGTCACCTCGGGATCACGTCGCACCGCGTCGATCCGCAGCATCTTCGCGATGACGTCGTCCAGCTCCTTGTCGTCGAAGATCTTCTTCCAGTCGTCCCGGACGACCGCGCGACGGCCGTAGTCCATCGCGATGAGGCAACCCTCGGAGAACGGGTTGGAGCCGCGCAGCGAGTTCGTGAGCGCGACCTGCGTGTGACCGAGCAACATCGCCCTGGCCGCCTCCTCCGGCACGCCGGCGGTGTGGACCGCTTCGTGGAGCGCGTCCTTCAAGAGGCCGCTGATCATGCAGGTGATCGTCTCGACGAGCGTCGGCTCGAGCACTGCGAGCTGCTTGACCGTCACCCAGTGAACGCCGATGACGGGACCGTAGATCGTGCGGATGACCGCGGTGGCCCGCTCTCGTACCATGTCGTCGCCGGACTCGAGCGCTGCGATGACGTCCTGAGGTGCGGCGACGCCCCCGAAGGTGTCGGCCCACTCCTCCTTCGACGTCCGCTCGAGGAAGATCGACGGATGGCACGGGTGCGCGACCGCGACGTGGACGTCGGGGCGACGGGCGATCACACCCGCGTACGCCGCTGCCGGGTCGAGCGTGAGCAGGATCGCCCCGGGGCGAAGACGTGGCACGATGGCTTCCGACACGTCGCCGAGCACGACGTCGGGCACGGCGAGGATGACGACGTCGCTCCGGGGTGCCGTGTCGAGCGCCTCGCTGAGTTCGCGACCCGCAGCCCGCACGCGGTCCTGGGCAGCAGGGTGGGTCTCGGAGTAGAAGACGGTGTATGGACTGCGAGCGAGATTGTCGGACACCCGCATGCCCATCTTGCCTCCGGCACCGACGACGGTCACGGTCAGGTCTGCAGTCATCCTCGCGCTCTCTCCATGCATCCGGCGGTGCCTTGCCACACGCGCTGATCCCACGATACCGCCCAACCGTTCGACTGGTCAACCAGTTGGCCGGATGCTACCGTGCGGAGATGCGGCGGCCCGGGCGCTCGACGTCCCCGGGTTCCGGCCGGTGACCCGGGACCACGACGGTGACCGTGCGGACCGCTCCATGAGCCCCGACGCGGCGCGCGACGCGGCCGCCGCGTGGGGCGAGTCGCCCGGGGAGGGCACGGTGCACGCGTTCGCGTCGGGTGACTGGACGATGCTGCTCACCGGGCACGGGCTCGAGGACGTTGCGTACCGAGGAGACGTCGTCGCGCCCCGCGTCTTCTTCTCCGTGCGCGACGAGTCGTGGAGGAGCCCCGAGATCCCGATCTCCTACGACCTGCCGGCCGGCCCGTCGAAGACTCCCGGCGACGCGGTCACCTTCGCCGGCCGGGTCGCGGGACATCCCCTCACCGTGAACGGCTCCGCGCAGGTCGCCGGACGTGCGCTGCGGATCGCCTTCGAGCTCGACGTGGAGTCCGCGGTCGACGTCGCCCGTGCCGGACCGTGCGTCCTCCACACCCCGCCGGCCCCCGGCGCGCCCGTCGCGACCGGACCTCCTGGCGCCGAGACTTCGGTCGCCGCCCCCTCGCGCGTCTCCGCGCGCCCGGTCGTCTCGGGTTTTCGCCGGTTGCGCCTGCCCGCGGACGGTGTGGCCGTCACGGTCGAGCTCGACGGTGCGCTCTTCGAGATGGAGGACCAGCGCAACTGGGGTGACGCCACGTTCAAGTCCTACTGCCCGCCGCTGAGCGCCGAGCGTCCGCTGCGGCTCGCACCCGGGCCCCCCGCCGCGTTCACCGTCACGCTCTCCACGGAGGACCGCGCGACCGCGCCGAGCCGGAATCCTCCTGGCGACGCGGGCGCACAGGTCGGCGACGTCGCCGACCTGTGCGCCGGAGCCCCGGTCGCGACGCTCCCCCCTATCGGCCTGACCCACCCCGGTGGCGAGCTGGACGACAAGACGCTGGCGCGGATCGCGGAGATCGGACCGGCGTACGTCCACCTCCTCGTCGACCTCGGCGACGAGGAGTGGACCGACCGCCTGCGGCGCGACCTCGAGGTCGCTCGGCGCCTCGCCGGACACGCGGTGCTCACGGTCGACTGCCCACCCGGCCGCGAGGCGCGGCTTCACGCGCTCGCGTCGATCAGCTCGGGCGTCGCGGACACCGCGTTCCTCTTCGCGAGCGACGAGCCGGTCACCTCGGACCGGCTCGCCGACACGGCACGCCACGCGTTCGAAGGGAGCGGCGTCCGCGTGGGGGCGGGAACGCGCGGGCACTTCGCGAGCTTGAACATCGCCGGTCGGGTCCCGGACGCGGCCGAGGTCGTCGGCGTCGCGCTCGCGGGCGCGGCGCACGACGACGACCGGCGCGCGATCACGACCGGGCCCGCGAGCTACGCGGCGATCGTCGCCGAGGTGCGTAGGATCGCAGCCGGCCGCGACCTGTACCTCGGGCCGGTCGGGCTCGCGCCCACCTTCGACTCGTGGCCCCCACGCGGTGCGGCACTCCCCGTGCGCGCGGCCTGGGACGGACCGCACCGCCGGCACTCCAGCCGTTTCGGCGCGACGTGGGCGGTCGCCGCCTACGCCGCGCTCGCCGCGCTCGGGCCGGCCCGCGTGTGCCTCGCCGGGACGGTCGGCGGGCGCGGTGTCGGCTCGATGGTCGACGGCCGCTTCCACCCCCATCCGCTGCACGCGGCGCTCGCCCGTCTCGCGGCGCTCGGACCGGGACCGTACGCGACCCTGCCCCCCGGCGGGTACGTCGCCGGGTTGATCGGCGCCCAGGACGGGCTGGTCGCAGTGATGGGCGAGGACGGGTGGCGGGTGCCGAGCACCTCCGCCGGCCGACCGGTCGTCGCGCGCGCCGTGCTCCGCCCCGCGGCGCTTCCCGGGCGCGACGCGGTCGTGACCGGTCCCGACCTGGTCGCGCTGTCGTGGGGCGACGACCGATCCGTATAGGGAGGTACCAGATGGACTATGCGGTGCTCGGGACGTCGGGAATGCGCGTGTCGCGTCTCGTGCTCGGTACGGCGACCTTCGGTGTCGCGCCGCGCGAGGAGGAGGCGGACCGGGTCCTCGGGGCAGCCCTCGACGCGGGGATCAACATGGTCGACACCGCCAACGCGTACGGCAACCTGGCGCACTTCGATCGCGAGGGTGTGGCCCCGGCCGCGCAGCGCAAGTCGGCGGAGGAGATGATCGGCGCGGTGCTCGGCAGCCGACGCGACTCGCTGCTGCTCTCGACCAAGGCGAGCGAGCAGGTCGGACCTGGCGTGAACGACTCGGGACTGTCCCGACGCCACCTCGTCGAGCAGCTCGACCGGAGCCTGCGACGACTGCGCACCGACCACGTCGACCTGTTCTATGCGCACCATCCCGACCCCGACACGCCGCTCGGTGAGACGCTGTACGTGCTCGACGAGCTTGTGCGGTCGGGCAAGACCCGCAGCTACGGACTCTCGACCTACCCGGCCTGGCAGACGATGCACGCGCTCTGGATCTGCGACCGGCGCAATCTCCGGACGCCGGCCTGCATCCAGGTGCGCTACAACCTCGTCGCGCGCCAGGTCGAATCCGAGGTCGTCCCGCTCGCAGGCGAGTTCGGGCTCTCGCTCCTCGCCTTCAGCCCGATCGCCGGCGGCCTGCTGACCACGGCGGCGGCGCGCGAGCGCCCCTACACCGGTGAAACGCGCTGGGGCGGGGGCGCGTTCACCGACTCCCAGATCGACGCGGCGACACGCCTCGAGGAGCTCGCCCGGCGTTGGGGGCAGCCGCCTGCTCGGCTCGCCCTGGCGTGGCTGCTGCGCCGGCCGTCGGTCGCCGCGGCGATCATCGGGCCGGAGTCGGCCGACCAGGTCGCGGCGAGCGCGGCGGCGGTGCCGCTCGCGACCGAGCTCGACGACGAGCACCTCGCCGAGCTCGACGCGATCGGCTCGGCCGGGGTCGTCGATCCCCGTCCACGCTCGAGCCGGGCCCGGAGCTGAGCTAGAGCGTCTGCTTGAGACGCCGGTCGGCGCGCTGCATCAGCTGGCGCATCCGCCTCTCGGCGTCGGCCGGCGCGCGCCGTTCGATCGCGTCGAAGACCGCCTCGTGCTCCTTGATCGTCGCCTTCATCGTGCCCTCGACTCGAAGCGTACGGTCGAACCACGCGCGCAAGAGCGAGCGGATGCTCTCCAGCAACGCCTCGAGCACGGTGTTCTTGGCGATGATCGCCGTCTCGAGGTGGAAGGCGATGTCGGCCTCGACGAACTCCTCGACCGAGGTATCCGGTGCCCGCATCTGCTCGAGATGGCATCTCAGCCGCTCGACGTCGTCGTCCGACGCGCGAGCGGCGGCCAGGTACGCGGCGAGCAGCTCGAGGTGCTCGCGCATCTCGACCAGGTCCTGGACTTCCGGCTGGGCGAGCATCAAGCCCCACTTCAGGGCCTGCGGAAGGAGCTGCGAGCTATCGGCCTTGAGATACGAGCCGGAGCCCGGCCGCACCTCGATGATGCCGAGGAGGTCGAGCGCCGCCATCGCCTCGCGGAGCGTGGACCGGCCCACTCCGAGCGTGTCGGCCATGTCACGCTCCGACGGCAGCCGCGTGCCGGAGACGAAGTCGTCCTTCGCGAGCTCGTCGAGCAGCTGTCGGGCCACGACGCTCGCGGTGGACGTCCGCTCGATCGGCCTCAGCCGGGAGTTCGGGAACTCGATCTTCGCCGTTGGATCGGCCATGTGCCGCGCGCCTCACTTCTGTACGGAGGGGCAACTCCGGCGCGGCGCGTCCGCCTGCCAGTGAACGTGCACCGAAGCTCGGTCCAACGATACCCGCGCCGTGCGCAGCACCATCGCCCGACGCGTCCGGCGTGCGGGGCGCGGGCGGCCGCGCCCCGCACGCGCTCAGCCTCCCGAGACGTCCTCGACGCGTTGGCGCCCCGCCGAGATGAACGGCATCATCTCGCGCAGCTGGGCGCCGATCTTCTCGATCTGGTGCGCCTGGCCCTTCTTGCGCAGCTCCTCGAAGCGCGGGAGGCCAGCGGCGTTCTCGTCGATCCACTCGCGCGCGAAGCGACCGTCCTGGATCTCGTCGAGCACCTTTCGCATCTCCGCGCGCACCGAGTCCGAGATGATCCGCGGTCCTCGCGTGAGGTCGCCATACTCGGCCGTCGTCGAGATCGAGTAGCGCATCCCCGAGATCCCCTGCTCGTACATGAGGTCGACGATGAGCTTGAGCTCGTGGAGGCACTCGAAGTACGCGGACTCCGGCTGGTAGCCGGCGGCGACGAGCGTCTCGAACCCTGCGGTCACGAGCGCGGTGAGGCCGCCGCAGAGCACGACCTGCTCGCCGAAGAGGTCCGTCTCGGTCTCCTCGGTGAAGGTCGTCTCGAGCACGCCCGCCCGCGTCGCGCCGATCGCGTCCGCGTATGCGAGCGCGAGCGCCATCGCCTTGCCCGACGCGTCCGCGGCGACCGCGATGAGCGCCGGCACGCCGCCGCCCTCGACGTAGGTCCGGCGCACGAGGTGACCCGGGCCCTTCGGCGCGACCATCGCGACGTCGATGCCGGGAGCCGGCGAGATCGTCCCGTAGCGGATGTTGAAGCCGTGCGCGAAGAACACCGCGTCGCCCTCGTGCAGGTGCGGCGCGATATCGGCCTCGTAGACCGCGGCCTGGTCGGTGTCCGGGAGCAGGATCATGACGAGGTCGGCCTCGGCGGCCGCGTCGGCGATCGAGAGCACCCGGAGGCCCGCGGCCTCGGCCTTCGCGACCGACGACGATCCGGCGCGCAGGCCGACGCGCACGTCGACGCCCGAGTCGAGCAGGTTCAACGCGTGCGCGTGCCCCTGGGAGCCGTAGCCGACGACGGCGACCTTGCGGCCGTCGAGCAAGCCGCGGTCGGCGTCCTGTGCGTAGTAGAGCTTCGGCATCGTGGGTCGTCCTTCGTTGTCTCGTCGTGGACCGCCGGGCCGGTGTGGCGTCGGCGGCGGGATCGCGGCGGTCAGGCCCGGGCGTCGCGCGCCGGGACGTCGCCTCGGGTGCTCACGCCTCGCGGCCCAGCTTAGGTAAGGCGATCCGCCCGGTGCGCTGGAGCTCGCGGATCCCGTACGGGCGCATGACCTCCTCGAAGTCGTCGAGCGCCTCGGGCGCGGACGCGAAGCGCAGCGTGAGCGCGTCCGCGCCGACGTCGACGACCTTCGCGCCGAACACCTCGGCGAGCTGGATGACCTGCGACCGGCTGACCGCGTCGGCCGAGACCGTGAGGAGCAGGAGCTCGGCCTCGCGTGCGGCGAGCGGGTGGAGCTCGCCGATCTCGACGACGTTCACGAGCTTGTCGAGCTGGTCGACGACCTGCTGGAGCGGCGCGGACTCGACGTCGACGACGATCGAGATCCGCGAGAACCGCGGGTCGTGCGTCGGCGCGACGGCGAGCGAGAAGATGTTGAAGCCGCGCCGCGCGAACAGCCCCGCGACGCGCACGAGCACGCCGGCCTTGTTCTCGACCAGCAGCGTGACCACGTGGTGGCGGAGCCGCCGTCCGCCGCGCGCGTCGGACCCCGACCCCGACCCCGACCCCGGCATCGGCACGACGCGGCCCGGCCCGGCCGACGTGCCCTGGACGCTCATCGGGGCAGGCCCTGCTGGCTCGGGTGGACGACGATGTCGTCGTTCGACGCACCGGACGGCACCATCGGGTACACCTGCTCCATCGAGTCCGTCCTGAAGTCGATGACCACCGGCCGGTCGTCGATCGCGTTGGCCTTGTCGATCGCCGGACGCACCTCCTCGGGTGACGTCACCCGCAGCCCGACGCAGCCCATCGCCTCGGCCCACATCACGTAGTCGGGGAGGTCGGGCGAGAGGTAGACCTCCGAGTACCGCTCCTCGTAGAACATGTGCTGCCACTGGCGCACCATCCCGAGGTACGCGTTGTTCAGGATCGCGATCTTCACCGGAATGCGCTCCGCCGAGGCGGTCACGAGCTCCTGGGCCGTCATCTGGAAGCACCCGTCGCCGTCGACGGCCCAGACCGTGCGGTCCGGACGCCCGACCTTCGCGCCGATCGCCGCGGGGACCGCGAAGCCCATCGTGCCGAGGCCGCCCGAGTTCACCCAGGTACGCGGATGGTCGAACGCCCAGAACTGCGTCGCCCACATCTGGTGCTGGCCGACGCCCGAGACGAGGACCGTGTCGTCGGGCGTCGCGTCGCGAAGCTGCTCGATGACGAACTGGGGCTTGAGCGCGGGCCCACCGTCGAGCGAGGAGCCGCCGGCCGGCACGTCGCGCGCGGCGTCGTAGACGAGCGGGAAGCGCTGCCGCCACTCGTCGAGCAACGCGATCCACGGCGCGATCCGCCGCGGATCCGCCGCGTCTGCACCCGAGCGTCCGCGGATCACGGCGACGAGCGCCTCGATCGCGGCCCGGCAGTCCGCGACGACCGCGACGTCCGGCCGGCGGACCTTGCCGATCTCGGCGCGGTCCACGTCCACGTGGACGACCTTCGCGCCCGGCGCAAAGGCGTCGACCTTGCCGGTCACCCGGTCGTCGAAGCGGCTGCCGAGCGCGACGAGCACGTCCGAGCGCTGCACCGCGGTCACCGCCGTGTAGTTGCCGTGCATCCCGGGCATCCCGAGGCAGCGCGGGTCGCTGTCGGGGAACGCGCCGCGCGCCATCAGCGTCGTCACGACCGGTGCGCCGGTGAGTTCGACGAGCTCCGCGAGCGCGGCCGAGGCCTCGGCCTTCAGGACGCCGCCGCCGACGTAGAGCACCGGGCGCTCGGCCGCGAGCAGCAGGTCCGCGGCCGCGGCGATCGCGGCCGGATCGGGCGACGAGGGGGGCGAGTAGCCGGGGAGGTCGATGGGACCGGGCTCGTGCCACGTCGTCGTCGCGTTCGCGACGTCCTTCGGGAAGTCGATCAGCACCGGGCCCGGCCGTCCCGTCGTCGCGACGTGGAATGCCTCGGCGACCACGCGCGGGATGTCGGCGGCGTCGGTCACGAGCCAGTTGTGCTTCGTGACGCCGGCGGTGATGCCCGTGATGTCGACCTCCTGGAACGCGTCGGAGCCGATCGCGCTCCTCGCGACCTGTCCGGTGACCACGACGAGCGGCGTCGAGTCCATGTACGCGTTCGCGAGCGGCGTGACCACGTTGGTCGCGCCCGGGCCGCTCGTCACGATCGCGACGCCCGGGCGGCCGGTGGCCTGTGCGTAGCCCTCGGCGGCGTGCCCCGCACCCTGCTCGTGGCGGACGAGTATGTGCCGGATCGAGGAGTCGATGATCGGGTCGTAGACCGGGAGGATCGCCCCCCCGGGGAGGCCGAACACGACCTCGACGCCCTGCTGCTCAAGGCTCTTGATGAGCGACTGCGCCCCGGTGAGCTCCATCGTGTCCCCTTCGTCCCTCGCGTCCCGGCCGGCTCGCGGCCCCAGCTGGCGGCTCCACCCACCGGGAGCCAGCGCCGCCACGACTCGCGCCCGGAAACGAAACGACCTCCCTTTCGGGAGGCCGTGAGCGCACGATCGACGACGACGTCGTCGTGCGCTACGTGAGAAGTACGACGATGGTGGCGGTCGTCACGGTGCAATCGTGCCAGACCGCGCCGACGGGAGCAAGCCGACGGCCGGGC
>DAHUXW010000042.1 GCA_027306925.1 Acidimicrobiaceae bacterium
CGAGTCGAACGGCACGGCCTGGCCGTCGAAGCGGGCACCGATGCAACGGTCGAACACGGCCTGGGGTGATCCCTTCACGTGCGCCTCGACACCACCGGCCGTCCGGTGCAACGTGGTCATCAGCTTGCGGTCGGGGTCGAAGGGAAAGACGCCCACCCTCGGCGAGCGCGCGGTTTCGGCGGCGAGATCGATCCCCGCTTTGGCCGCGCCGACGAGGATCGCTCCTTCGGTGGTGTCGCCGAGCACGCGCCAACCCTCGTCCTCCAAGGGGGCGAGCAGGCGGGCGTCGCTGCACAGCGCCCCCGTCCGTAGCACGTCGGTCACGGTCGGTTCCAAGTCCTCCACCACTCCCTCGGGGGAGTAGCCGACCCCGCTCACGGCATGGAATCGGCCCGAGGCATAGACCCGCTGAAGGGTCATCTCAGCCTTGGTGAGCGTCCCGGTCTTGTCGGTGCAGATCACGGTGGTGGACCCGAGCGCCTCGACCGCTGCCAGGCGTCTGATGAGAGCGTGACGGCGCGCCATGCGTCGCACTCCGATGGCGAGCGAGACCGAGAGTGTGGCAGGCAGGCCCTCGGGCACCAGGGCCACCATCACCCCCAGGGCGAATACGAACGACAGAGCCGCGGGGTTGCCCGAGAGCACCCTCAAGGCGAACAGCAGCCCCCCTGCGCCGATGGCGACGGCCGCCACCCGGCGCGCCATGTCGGCTACCTGGCGCTGGAGGGGGCTCTGCTCGGGGGGCAGTGCCGCGGTGAGTCGGTAGATGCGGCCAAACTCGGTCGAAATCCCCGTGTCGAATACGACCGCTTTGCCCGTGCCGGTGGTGACCGAGGTCCCCATGAACACGGCGTTGCGGGCATCGAGGGGTGAGTTGTGAGGGTCGGCGGGCTCGTCGGTCCGCCACACCGGCTGGCTCTCGCCGGTGAGCGCTGCCATCTCGATCGACAGGGAGTGCCCTTCGATCACCCGGCAATCTGCCGACACGGCGTCGCCGGTCTCGAGCACGACGACGTCACCGGGGACGAGGTCCTCGGCTCGGGTCTCGGTCAGCTGGCCGGCTCGGAGCACCCTGGCGGTGTGCGGCACCATGGCCTGGAGCGCTTCGGCGGCACGCTCAGCCGAATGCTCCTGGGCGAAGCCGATCAGCGCGTTCAACACGACGACGCCGAGGATCCCGAACCCGAGCTCAAGGTTGGCAGCGTTGCGAGGCGATGAGAGGAAGTACGTCAAGAACGTGAGCACCGCCGCGACCACCAGCACGATGGCGAACATGTTGCTGAGCTGGGAGGCCAGCTCCATCGCGACAGAACGCCGTCGGGGGTGGGGTAGCGAGTTCGGACCGACCGACGCCCGCCGCCTAGCGGCCTCGGCCTCGTCCAGGCCCTGGCGCGAGCTGCCAAGCGCGGCCAGAGCCGAGGCGACCTCGAGGGAGCAGATCGCCGCGCCCGTGGGCGGCCCCGGAGGCACTCCGCCCCTCCATTCAGCGCCGCCGGACGGAGCGCCCGAGCGCATCGGGGAGCTCGGGCCGGCGGACCGTGCCGGACGGCTCACGATGCGACCGATTCCGGCTCGACGAAGCCCACGCCACAGGTTCGTCCGGGGCAGCCCCCTCCGGCCAGGGGCGAAGGTCCCGTCGGCTGTTGGCCCGGGGACACGTTCTCGGGGACGTCGAGTGCCTCTTGCCGTCCTCCGCCCTCGAGGGGGGACCTGTGACCCGGCCCCGCGTGCACGACGCCGGGCCATCGTGGGTGCGACGAGAGGTCCACCCGGGCGCAGTGCGCCGCGTGTGCCGGTCCGACGCTTGTCGCTTGGCAGTCCCGAGGGACCCCGAGAGGATCGTGTCGTCCGCGGCTACGAGCGCCCAGGTCTCGCGCGTGCGCACGCTATCGACGGCTCCGGGTCGACGGCTCCGGGTCGACGGCGCCGGTCAGGTACCTCATGAGGTGGCAGCGGTCGAAGACGGTCTCTTGCTCCGCGTCGGCGACGTGGTGGCGCATGGACTTGACGTAAGGGTCCCCGTTCGCCTCGCCTCGCCTCGCCTCGCCTCCGAGGGAGAGACGAGTCCCGACAGGTGGCGGCAGAGCTCGGTGTCGCGCATCTCGTCCTTGTCGCGAGAGACCTCCGCGGTGATGTACGAACACCAGTTCGACGAAGTCACCCGCTGAAAAAGCCGGCAGCGCACGATTTGTCGATGTCTGCCCGCAAGGTTCTGGCGGTCAGGCTTTCGGGTGGCGCACGGCGCACGTGGCCAGGTCGGTGATGGATGGCAAGCTCGTGACCTCCGAGGACGTGCCCCGACGAGCAGCCTGTGGCGCCGTCAGGAGCGCGGCCTCGCTACGATGCGACACGGGATCTCGGCGTCCTCGTCGATGTGATAGCTGGCGCAGACCCGGTGGTAGCCGTCGGCGACCCACAGCGGGTCGCCGCGTACCAGCAGGACCGGGGAGAGCTTCGTGCCGGCCTTCACCTTCGCGAGGTCCTTTGCCACCTCGGGGTCGTCGAGCGGCAAGAGGGGGAGGCCGGCCGCCCGGAGGATGTCCTTGGCCTGGTAGCGCGCGGCGTCGGGGTCGTCCGCAAGCGCCTTGGCGGCCTTTTTCGCCTCGCTGGGGTCGACCAGGAGGGATAGGTAGCTGCGCGCTGCCGGGTAGTCCTGCGCCTCGGGCTCGTCCTTCCAGTGCTCACTCGCCATGGCTGCTCCCTCCTGCTGCTGTTCTTGATGTCCGGGTCTCGGCGAGGTCGTCATCGGGGTCCCCCCCCTGCGCCGCGACGTTGGCGGCGAGGCTCGGAGGTCCGCGCAGGATCCAGGCGATGCCGACCGCGAGCAGCCCACCGGCGATCGGGCCCGCAACGTACACCCACCAGCTGGCCCAGTTGCCGGACACGAGCTCCGGGCCGAACGAGCGAGCCGGGTTCATGGACGCCCCACTGACAGGGGCTGCCCACAATCCGGCGAGGACGATGTAGCCGCCGACCGCGAGCGCGGCGTTTGCGCCCACGTTGCGCGCACCGGAGGCGGTCCCGAGGATGACGCTCACGAGGCCGACGGTGAGGAGCACCTCGACGATGAGCGCCGTTCTCGAGGAGATCCCCGGGCCCGGCAATGTCGCGCCGAGATGGCCGACCGTGCCGAAGAGCGCCCGCAGGAGGAGCGATGCAGCCGTGGCTCCGCTCAGCTGGGCGAGGATGTAGCCCGGCACCCGGCTCCAAGGGAAGTTGCCCCGGGCGGCGAAGGACAGGGTGACTGCCGGATTGAGGTGGGCTCCGCCCACCATTCCCATGAAGTAGATGATCGCCATCACCATGTGGCCCGGTGCGACGACTTGGGCGTCGAGGGGGACCTGGCCGTGGGAGACGGCGTCCACGACCGGGGCACCGGCGGCCACCACGACGAGCAGAAAGGTGCCGAGCACCTCGGAGAAGAGCCGCCGCCACTCGTGACGCCTCGCGCGCGGATCGCGCACCCAGAGCGGCTCGGCATCGCGCGGTCCCCGGCCGAGGAGGGTCCCTCGCTCGAGGCCCACCTCTTCCCGGCCGTCGACCATGTCGAGACGCTACGCCCTAATCCGCTCGGTTGCTGGGATTGACGCCTGTGCGGAACAACGTCGGGTGCCATCCGGCCGTCGCGCTCGCCGATCGAGAGCGGTCAGGGGCTTTCCGACGGCCTGTGCCCGACAACGACTCCGCACGCGCGACCTCGGCCCCTGGCCACTGCTTCTCGTCCGCGCGCGCCTCGCCGGCCCGCTTCGCGCCGGCGGGTTCGACGCGTACCCGTGCCCCAGGAGTTCAACAAGAGTCGGCTACTCCTTCGCCAGGCGGAACGGGAGGGTGGCGACGGCGACGTCGGTGCGCCGCCGCAACAAGTTGGCGAGGATGACGCCGCGCTGGTTCTGGAGCAGCTGGTGTCGCCAGCGCCGAGGCTCGACCTCCGGGATGAGGACGAGCACCCGGGCGTGCGCCGCCACCTCAGGCGAGGTGATGAAGGCGACGATCGGCCCGGCGATGGAGCGATGGGCGGGCTGGAGCGCGACGAGGGGCGCCCCAGGATGCCAGCGCTCCCAGTCGGCGCGAAGCTGTGCCGCCTGGTCGTCCTCGAAGGCGACACTCGCCGCCACGACCTTGCTGCCGAGAGACGGCGCGGCGCAGCGCGCGTCCTTCCTGAGCCGAGAGACGCGGTTGACGGCGACGACGACGAGGCTCTCCTCCGCTCGGGGAGCTGCGGGCACCGCGCCGAGGCCGAGCTCGGCGCTCACCTCGGTGTGGTAGGCGTCGATGCGGCGGAAAAGCACCATCAGCGCGGCGATGGCGAGCACCACCACCCAGGCGCCGGCGGTGACCTTCGAGGCCAAGAAGATCCCCGTCGCCACGGCGGTCATGACCGCCCCGGTCCCGTTCACCGCCGCTCGCACCCACCAGCGTCGCAGCCGGGCCTTGTGCCAATGGCGTACGAGCCCCGCCTGCGAGAGGGTGAAGCCGGTGAACACCCCGATCGCGAACAGCGGGATCGGCGCATTGGTGTTGCCGTTGACGGCGACGACGGCCCGGTAGATCGACGAGAAGTCGGCCCGGACCCCCAGCCCGGCCGGTCGCCGGCGGAGCTCACCGAGGGTCGCCCCGTGCACCTCCGTCGTCGACAAGGTGGCGCGCACGGCGTCGCGGGCCGGGCTCGGGCGGGGAGTTCAACGAATCCACCACGGACGAAACCGTGGTGCAAGTCACTTGCACTACTCGGACGTGCGCAACGTCGCCTTGCTAGCTGCCGGCTGCTGCTGTTCACTGGCGGCACGGAACGGGTCTGCAGACGCATAGCGGGTCTGCACAATTGCCTCGGCACCTTCTCGGCCGGCGATCCGCGTAGCGTGGTCGCAGGCGGCGACGTCTGCGATGTGCTCGGTCACGCGCGTGCACGCGAGGTCGACCGGCGCGGGAGTCATCTCGGTGGGCGATGGGGCCACGACGACCGAGAGACCGTTCGAGTCACGACCTGATCGCTGCTCCCGCCGGCTTTGCTCGCTCGACGGACCGACGTAGGCGCGTTCGGTGACGATGGATGCGGCGCGACGGAGTGGCAAAGACCGCGGGCGAACACGTGGCCCACGAGACCGGCGGCGTCGGTGGGTCGCACGGCCTAGGGCATCAGGGGAGCGCGCCAAGCACCTCCGGCGCCGCTTGATCGGTGAAGCCGCCTCACGCGGCTGCCGGCGATCAGCCGACGAACGACTTGATCTGGTGGACGAGCTTGTCCTCGATCTCGACGTTCCATGCCGTCTCGGCGATGTCGATCGGGAGGAAGAGGTCGGAGATGAGCAACGTCTCGAGTGCCGCGACCCCGAGGTGTTGCAGCCACTTGCCGATCCCGATCCGGACCGTGAAGTTGTCGGGATCCCCGGAGAGGACGATCGAGAGGGCCCGGTCTGCGTCGACGATGCCCCGCAGGAACCCCCCCTTCTTTGCCTGGATCACCGTGCCGTGATCGCTCGACGGCGAGGACTGGACGGAGAAGCCGTCCGACTGGAGGTACTCCTCGATCTTGTGCTGCAGCTCGGCGAGGTCGGTGTGCTTTCCTTGGAACAGGTCGACCTTCTCGCCGATCATGGCACCTCCTCGGTCCGGGCTGAGAAGCCCGCTCGAATCGGCCAGGGTCGGCCGGCTCTCCGCCGACCATACCCGACTGCGCGATGCGTCGGAGGTCGGGTCGTCGTGCTCCTACGGCCTCGGCGGCGCGCGTCGGCACCTCGCGGTCGCAGATGGCCGGGCTGGTCCTCTCCTGCGCCGGCGACCTGACGCGGCGTCGTTGCGCTCCGGCGCCTTCGACCGGATCGCGCCGTCGGCCAATGCCGAACACCTCGGGAAGGACGATGGCGACAGCCCCGATGTAAGCGAGGGCGACCGTCAGCGATCCGGGCGTCGTGGGCCCTCGGATCGCCTCGAGCTCAGCCGAGCACCCCTGGAGAGCCCTCGCCAGTTGCGGTCCGTCTGCCCCCGCCGGCTGAGGACCGTTCGTCCTTGCCGTCGGCTGTGAGGCGTCCGCTCATTCGCGGCGTCTCGCGCCGCCGGCCGGCGTCGCGCGGGTTGCCGAGAGGACGGCAGCGAGTGCCATCAGGCCCATGGAGGTATAGAACGCAGCGTGCAGCCCTGACGTGAACGCTTGCGCGTCATCAGGGCGCAGGCTGGTCGAGCCGACGAAGATGGCGAAGGCGAGATGGCGGCTGATGCTGCGCGACGCGATCAGGATGGCCATGGAGAAGGAGAAGACCATCCCCACGTTGGCGAACGTGCGCAGCATCCCCGACGAGATGCCGAACGCGGCGGGCGGGGAGGCCTTCATCACCGCAGAGCTGTTGGCGGGGAAGAAGGAGCTCGCTCCGAGGCCGTTGACGACGCTGCCGGCGACCACCACCCACAGCCCCGTCGTAAGGGAGAGGTGAGCGTAGATGAAAAGGGCGACAACCTGGACGCCGAGCCCGACAGTGGCCGGAAGCACCGGCTCGAAGCGGTCGGCCAACCTCCCTGCAACCGGGCCGATCGCCGCGCCGATGAGGTAGCCGGGGATGAGGAGTAAGGAGGCGTGGATGGGCGAGAGGTGCCGGGCCCCCTGGAGGTACATGATGACGAGGAACAGGACCGCGTAGTTGGCGAGGCCCTGGAACAGTGACGCCAGCAGCGAGGGGGTCATGGCCGGGACGGTGAACAGCGACAGATCGAGCATCGGCTCGGCCGCCCGCCGCTCGACAACCACGAACAGCACGATGAGCGCGGCTCCGCCCGCCAGGTAGCCCAGGAGCTCGGCATCGAGAGACGTGGTCGCCAGCTTGGTAACCGCCCACAGGACGCCGAAGAGGCCGAGACCCAAGGAGACCATCCCGACGAGGTCCAGCCGGTGGTGCTCCCGTTCCCCACGCTCGTGTAGCACTCGAAAGGCCAATCCGACGCCTACGAGCCCGATGGGGACGTTTATCCAGAAGATCCACCGCCACGAGACGTAGGTGACGATGGCTCCACCGAGGAGGATCCCGAGCACTGCCCCGAGACTGAACCCGACCCCGTTGTAGCCGTAGGCCTTGCCTCGCTGTTCACGAGGGAACAGGTCGGCGATGATCGCGCCACTGTTGGCGGTGACGAGCGCCCCGCCCACCCCCTGGAGGAGGCGAAACGCCACGATGGACGCCTCGTCCCACGCCAGCGCGCAAAGCGCAGATCCCACCATGAAGATCACGAACCCGGCTTCGTACATGCGGATCCGGCCGAACATGTCGCCAAAGCGGCCGACCTGGGTCGCGAGGAGGGTGATGACGAGCAGATAACCGATGACGACCCATATGACCGAGTCGAGCACCACGTGCAGCGATCGTTCGATCTCGGGAAGTGCCAGCACGACGATCGTCGTGTCGACGGCCGTGATCATCACGCCGATCATCACGACGAGGATCGCAAGGCCGCTGCCGGCCTCGGCGGGAGGCGGGCTCGCCTCGAGGGGCGTCGGCGACGCGGCGGGCGCCTCGTCGCGGTCGGCTTCCCGGCGGCGTTCCGGTCCTTCGGCCAACGTCAGCGCGACCCTTCGAGTCGGGAGGCCGCGCCCACCAGCTCGCGCGCGGTGGGTTGGTCGGCGACGCGGGCAATCGCCTCCGGCGACGCGTCGACATGAAGTAGCGAACCGGCCTGGGCGGCGAAGGTGAGGAGCCTGCCGGGATGGCGAGCGCAGCGATCGAAGTGCCGCTCGTTCGCCGGCCGGGTGGCCTCGGCGCGAGGTCGCGCAGCGGGAAGGTAGGGCTGCGCCTGGGAGACGGGGAGAACCTGGGCGACGGTGCCGAACCGTTCGACGAGCACCAGTTGCCCGCTCAGGTCCTGCTGGAAGGGGGCAGCACCGGGCGGCGGAGGCTCGGGGCGCTCGACTCGGCTGAGGTACTCGGCCGGCTCGTGGCGGGCATGGACGTCGACCTCCATCAGGCCACCTCCGGACCCCTGGTGTGAGCGAAAACCGGCCTCGTCGATCCTGGGTCGAGCGGAGCCGGACTGACCAGGGGCGAACGACCCCAAAGCCGGGTCCTGACGCGACTTTGACCGGTTCCGTCCGGCATCCAGCATGCGGACGTGGTCACGCGAGGTGTGGAGTCGGTCAGTCCGCCAGGCGGTTTCCCGGCGTGAGGGGAAGGTCGCGCAGGCGACGGCCGGTCGCATCGAAGATGGCGTTGGCGACGGCCGCGGCCACGGCGATCATCCGGGTCTCACCGGCTCCGGCCGAGGGCAGGTCGGGACGGCGGCAGAGCACCACCTCGATCTCGGGCAGGTCGGCGAACCGGGGCAGCTCGGGCACCGTCGCCTGAGTGGGAGCCGGTGCCCGGCGTCCCGGCGTCCCGACGTGCCGCTCGTGGTGGAGAGACCGGAGGTGCTGGACTCGTGGTGGAGCGATCGGAGGTTCCCGGGACCAATGCCCCTACCGGAGTCGTTACCGGCGGTCGATGCTGGTGACAGTCCTAACCGAGGAGGCTTGGTCATGGTCGCGACGGCCTGCGTGTCGGCCAGCCACGTGCAGCTGTATCGGGCGAAGGTCGGCGCAGCGGAGTTCGTCCAAGTACCTGCCGCTCGATTCCTGATGGTCGACGGTCACGGCGACCCGGAGTCGTCCACGGAGGTTACGCAGGCCGTGCAGGCGCTCTACGCGGCCGCCTACACGATCAATTTCGCGCTTCACAAGGAAGGCGCACCCGACGAGCGGATCGCCCCACTCGAGGGGCTGTGGTGGGGAGGCGAGCCGGCCGATTTCGCCCCGTCGTCAAAGGAGGGCTGGCACTGGAGGATGATGATCCGGGTACCCGATGCGGCCACCGACCGGCTGATCGCCGGCGCGCTGGCCGGAGCTGCCTCGAAGAGGCCCGACCTCGCCCTCGACCGGGTCCGCTGCGAGCAGTTCGCGGAAGGCCTCGCCGCTCAGGTCATGCACGTCGGGCCCTACGCCGAGGAGGGACCCGCCATCGCGGCGCTGCACAGGTACATCGCCGAGCACGGCTACCGGCGAGTCGGCAGGCACCACGAGATCTACTTCGGCGATCCCCGGCGGGCGAACCCGACACAGCTGAAGACCCTGCTGCGGCAGCCGGCGGTGTGATCGCCGGTCGCCGTCGGCGCGCGTGCCCCCGACCTGCGACCGGAGCCCGAGCCGCACCGTCGCCGTCGCGGCGCGCCACGTCGGCACCATGTCCCGCCGAGGAGAGCGCCGGGCCCGCCGCGTCGCGCGTCTCGTCGGCGGCGGTGCTCCGCCCGCGAGGTCGGCCGGTCAGTCGGGCATTCCGCTCGGCTCCGTGGGGAGCTCGAGCGGGCTCGCGAGGTCGCGGCGCCCGACGACCGGTGCCTCGGCCCGGCGATTGCGGAGGTGCTCCGGCTCCGGGAGCCGCAGCGCGACGAGCGAGGCCGCCGCCAGCCCGAGCACGGCGACGACCGGGCCGGCGAGTGCGAGTGCGCCGAGGCCGATGACCGCGGAGTCGACGAGCGGTCCCCCCGTCGTGCCGGCGTCGGAGATGCAGCGCCACACCGCGAGGAACGAGGGCCGACCCTCGTTCGGCGCGAGGTCCGCACCGAGCGTCATCACGATGCCCGCGCCCATTCCGTTTCCGAGCGCGAGGACGAACGCGGCCGCGAAGAGGGTGGCGAAGCTGGTCGTGATCGGAACGACCAGGTGCCCGACGGAAAGCAGCACGAGCGACGGGACGAGGACGGCGCGGCGGCCGAACCGGTCCGAGACGACGCCCGCCGGGTAGAAGAGCGCGAGGTCGACGAGGGACGAGAACGCGTACAGCGCGGCGGCGCTGTGCGAGCTGAGGCCGAGGTGCGCGGCCCACAACGGGACGATCGCCGCGCGGCTGCCCCGCAGCAGGCTGACGGCAAACGCCGCGGTGCCCGCGACGGCGAGCGACCGGCGGTGCGCGGCGACGACGCGCAGCGGTCGGATCGGCGCCGACCGCCCGATCCCGGCGGCGTCGTGCTTGTCACGGGCGAGGGCGACCCAGGCGACGCCGACCACCACCGAGACGAGGTCGATCGCGAAGGCGGGGCGCACGTCGGAGCTGCCTGCGATCGCGATGAACGCAAACGGTCCGAGGACGTTGCCGGCGCGTATGAGCCCGCCGAAGAGCGAGAGCGCCCGTCCCCGTGAGCGCACGGGTGCGGCTCGGCTGAGGTGGGTCATGCGGACGAGGCTCCACAGCGCCCAGCCCGCCGCCTGGACGAGCACGCCGAACGCGAGCTCGACGACCGACCTCGCGAGGATGCACCCGACGAGGCCGGCCGAGAGCATGGCGGCCGCGAGAAGGCCCGAGCGATGCTCGCCGAGGCGCGCGACGATCCGCCCGGAGGGCAGGTCGAACAGCAGCGTGCCGAGCCCGTTCAGCGCGACGATCGCCGCGCCGGTCGCGGTGGAGCCGTGCACCTGGCGGGTCGCGTAGACGAGGATCGGCAGCATGGCGCCCTGACCGGTCGCGATCAGCAGGTTCGGGAGGTACACCTGCATCCACAGGGGGCGGATGCTCCCCGCCGCATCTCGGGCGTCGACCCGGCCCGCGAACCGGTGGTCGCGCAAATGGTCCCGGTCAGGCATCGGCAAGGTCCTAGCGCACGCGGGACGGCCCGCGCCTGTACGGGAGCCGGACGGGCCGGATGCGACGCGTCTCGTTTTCATCGGGTGGATGCGCCAGGGGCGTGACGAACAGGTGCGCCCGCCGCCGCCTTCCACGCCGCCGCCGCCCGCGCGGTCTACCGGAGCGGTCCGCCGGAGCCATGACGCGGCGCCGGGTCCTTCGGTCGGGGCGCTCGGCGGTGGCCGCGCCCGCGGTCGGACGCGTGCCGTCGCCAAGTGAGCGCCGGTCGCGCGCGACCCGCGTCCCTGCCGTGCACGCCTCGGAGCCTTCGGTGCTGGCGAGCCGAGCGACGGCTGCGACCGGCAAGATCCAGCGGTTCCGCTCCCGTCCTGACATCGCCCCGGCGGCCGAACGGATCGACATCGACCGACCCGGCCAGGACGGCGGCCTGATCCTCATGGACAGCCACGGCGGCGTCGGGGCTCAGGGTCCGATGATCGTCGACGGCACCGGCGAGCTCGTCTGGTTCCGCACGGTGTCGCCCGATCCGATCCCCCCGAAGCGCGCATTCAACCTCGAGGTGCAGGAGTGGGGGGATGCGGGTCCTCACCTGGTTCGACGGTCCGGTCGTCGCCGACCACGGCGAGAGCGAGGACGTGATCATGGACGCGTCCTACCGGGAGATCGTGCGGGTGCAGGCAGGGGACGGCTGCCGACTTCGGCGCCGCGCGGCGCGCCCCCGACTTCAGGACCTTCGTCCCGGACCAATGGCACTACCTGCCGCGTCCGTCGACGAGGAGCCTTGGAGAGACAGTTCGAGCCACGACATTGGAGGCGATATGACGGCCGCCGACGGACCAGTTCCAGACCGGCATCACCGATCTGCAGGATTCCTTGCGCTCTTCGGCGGCACCGTGCTCGCCGTGGGCGTGGTCTTCGGCGCCACGGCCGGCGTCGGCTCGATCTGGAGCGCGACGTCTGCCTCCGGAAGCTCCGCGCCGGCGCAGCCGAGCGCGCCGACCGCCTCGACGAGCGCGCCGGCGTCGCAGCCGGCCGCGCCGAAGGCGTCCGCGACGTCTGCGACCACGAGCGGGCAGGAGTCGAGCGGTGCGGCGGACGTCGTGGCGATCGTGCTCCAGCTCGACGACACGAGCGGCCCGGCCGGGACCATCACCGGCAGGCCCGGGTGGCCCCGGTACTCCCCGTCGTCCATCACGGTCCCGGCAGGCAAGCAGGTGACGCTCGTGATCACCAACTACGACGACGCGGCGACGCCGTTGACCGCCGCGCTCGCGAGCTACAACCAGGTGCAGGGCGGCACCGAGACGGTGAACGGTGCGACCGTGACCTCCGTCTCGAACAAGGTGATCGCGCACACATTCACCTCGCCTGAGCTCGGGGTCAATATCCCCGTGCCGCTGGCGAGCGACGCGGGGAGCGGTTCGAACAAGACCGTCGTGCCGGCGGTCGTCACCTTCACGTTCACGCCGTCGAAGACGGGCACGTTCACCTGGCAGTGCTTCACGCCGTGCGGCAGCGGCTCGGACGGCACCGCCGGCCCGATGGCGACGCTCGGGTTCATGAAGGGGACGATCACCGTTGCCTAGCGCCCACCCCGCCGCGTCGTGCGGCGCGGCTCCGTCCAAGACCACTCGTGTGCGAGGAAGCGAAGTGCAGCGATGACGATGGATGACCGTTCCGAGTCCCGTTCCCGTCCGGTGTCGGGGTTCCTCACGCTCCTCGCAGGATTGGTGCTCGGCATCGGCGTGCTGCTCGGGCTCACCGCGGGCGTCGGGGCGATCTGGAGCGGGGTCACCTCGCCGGGGAGCGCCGCGGAAGGCGCCGGGCAGAGCGCATCCGGCGAGGCGGGAAACGTCGTCGATCTCGTGATCAAGGACGTCGCGACGCCGGAAGGCTCCGAGCCCGCGTACGTCGGTCCGAGCGGTGTCGGCGCGTCCGACCTGTTCACCGCGACCGCAGGCGAGCGCGTCACCGTCGTCGTGAAGAACGAGGACGCGATGCCGCACACCTTCACGTCCCCGGGTCTCGGGCTCAACGTCTCGATAGGACCCGGCGGAACGACCTCGTTCGTGTTCGTCGCGAAGTCGGCGGGCAGCTACCCGTTCGACTGCGCGGTGCCCTGCGGCTCGTGGGTGATGTCCCACACCGGCTACATGCAAGGTGTTGTGAAGGTGGTCGCGTGATGGGCGTCCGGTCGGCCGACCTGGCCACCTGGGTGCGCCACGAGCCGAGCACTCGCGGCGAGAGGCTCGACCGCGCTGCGGGCCACCTGCTCGGGTTCGTGGACCGCCTCGGGCAACGCGTCGTCGAAGGAGGGGACCCCTTCGCCTCCGAGCTCGACGAACGCGTGTGGCGGTGGATCGGCGCGCTAAGCGTCCGGCGCGCGGTCGTCAAGGTGGGCGACGTCGGGGAGGCGTTCCTCGACCTCCTCGACCGCGTCGGGGCGCGCAGCCGCGCCCGGTTGAACATGCGCGAGTGGTCGGGCCCCGTGAACCGGTTGCCACGCGCTGCGCTCGTCCCGGTCGCGGCGGCCGCGATCGTGCTCGGGATGCTCGTGTGGGGCGCGTACGAGGCGGGCACGGGTGGCAGCTCGTGGATGACGGACCCCGGTGCGGCCGCCTCCGAGACGGTGCAGCCGTTGACGGCTCCGGCGACCGCCGCGACGCGCGGGGACGACAGCCCGATGGCGAGCGCCGCGTCGAGGACCGGCGGCGCCGCTGCGAGCAGCGCGACCGGCGCCACCGGAGCGGTCGGAGCGGTGCGCATGGCGGGCATGTCGCGCTGACCGCGACGGGCTCGCCGCTCAGAGGTCGTTACCCGCGTACGAGAGGTTGAAGCTCTTGTTCGCGAGCGGAAAGTCCGGGACGATCGTGTTCGCGAGCGCGACCGGCAGCGCCGGCCAGTTGAACCAGGACGGGTCGACGACCTTCACCCGCGTGAGGCGTCCGTCGGCGAGCTCGACACGGTGCACGATCGTGCCCCGCCAGCCCTCGACGACACCCGTTCCGCCGACCGGGGTCGCCGCGTCGCCCGGCGGGTCCGCCGTGTGCGCTGTCCGACCCCTGGCGCGCGCGCAGAGCTCGCGGACGAGCTCGACCGACGCGGCGACCTCGTCGCGCCGCACGAGGAACCGCGAGAGCACGTCGCCTTCGGTGTGCACGACCGTCGCCACGGGAAGCTCGCACATGGGGTGCTCGACGCGTGCGTCGCCGGGCACGCCGCTCGCGCGGGCCACGACGCCGAGACAGCCGAGCGCCGCCGCGTCGTCGGCCGAGAGGACTGCGGTTCCGGTGAAGCGGTCTCGCACCGTCGTGTTGCGCAACGCGTTGCGCGCGACCTCGGCAGCGCCCGCGGCGATCGTGTCGAGCTCGGCGAGGTCGGGGAGCGCGCGAAGTCGGACGCCGCCCGGCGCGATCGCTCCGCGGAGCAGGCGGTGCCCGGTCACTTGCTCGTTCATGCGCAGCATCCGCTCGCGCAGCGCGAGCGCGTGCCCGTTGAGCACCGAGTAGCCGGCGTCGTTCGCCAGCGCGCCGAGATCGGCGACGTGGTTCGTGATCCGCTCGAGCTCGACGACGAGCGCCCGTAGTCGCTGCGCGTCCTCGCCCACCTCCCACGACGACGCGTCCTCGACGGCGAGCGCGTACGCGAGCGAGTGGGCGGCGGCGGTGTCACCGGAGATGCGCTCGGCGAGCTCGACCCCGTCCTCGGCGTGGCGGCCCTCGAAGCACCGTTCGACTCCGCGATGTACGAACCAAAGGCGCGCCTTCAGCTTGAGGATCGTCTCGCCCACGACCGAGAAGCGGAAGTGGCCCGGTTCGATGATGCCCGCGTGGATCGGTCCGACGGGGATCTCGTACACACCGGTGCCCTCGACCTCGAGGAACGGGTACGGCTCGGAGTCGAGGGCGAACGGCGGCGGGTCGCCCGCGTCGCGGCGCATCGGGTACCAGCCGGCTGGCCAGTTGGGGTGGCGGACGAGGCGCCGCGGCAACGGGTGGCCGACCGGCACGACGCCGAACAGGTCGTGCATCTCGCGCTCGAAGCGGCCGGCCGGGAACGACAGGCCCGCGAGCGTCGGCACCTCGGGCCGCACGGGATCGAGATGCACGTGCAGCTCGACTCGCCGCTCGGGCGCCGCTGCGAGGAAGAGGTAGACGCAGCGCAGCGCGCCGCCGTCGTCGTGGCACGCGACGAGTGCGAGGCGGTGCCCCTCGTCGAGCAGCGCCCGTGACTGCCCAGCCAGCTCGTCGGCGGCGACGACCCGCGCCGCGCGCCGCGATCCGCCGCGCGGATGGCACCGGCCGGTGGTCATCGCGCCCCGAGCACGGTCGCCGCGGTCTCGAGCAGGTGCGGGTACGGACCGCCGACGACCCCGAGCACGACGAGCACGGCGACGCCGAGCACGACCGGCACCGCGACGGGTCGCGTGACCGCGATCGCCGGGCTTCCGGCGCGCGCCGGTCCGAGGAGCATCGCGGCGCCGTGGTTCACGATCGACGCGTACCCGACGACGAGCAGGACGAGCGCGACGCCGAGGGCGGGCGCCAGGTGCGCGTCGGCCATGCCGCGCGCGATCGCGAGCTCGCCGCCGAACAGCGCGAACGGCGGGAGGCCGACCAGCCCGAGAAGCCCGGCCCCGATCGCCGCGCCGAGCAGCGGTGAGCGCGCGGCGATGCCGGTGAGGTCCGCGATCGAGCTCGAGCCGTGCACGTGCTGCAGCTCGCCGGCGGAGATGAACAGCACGGCCTTCACGACGCCGTGCGCGGTGACGACGAGCAGCAGCCCCGCGATCGCGAGCCGTGTGCCCGCGGCCGCCGCGACCGCGATGAGCCCCATCTGCTCGAGGCTCGAGTACGCGAGCAGCCGCTTCAAGTCGCGCTGCGCGACGAGCAGCGACACAGCGACGAGAAGCGTCGCGAGGCCCGTGACGAGCAGCCAGTCGCGCGCGAATCCGGGGCCGAGCGCCGAGTCCGCCAGGGCGCGCACGCGCAGCACGACGGAGAACGCGACCGAGAGGAGCACGCCGCTCATCAGCGCGGACACCGGCGCGGGCGCCTGGCTGTGCGCGTCGGCGAGCCACGTGTGGAACGGTACGAGGCCGGCTTTGGTGCCGAAGCCCACGAGCATGAGCCCGACCGCGAGGCGTGCCGTCGCAGGGTCGAGGTGGCTCGCGCGCGACGCGAGGACGTCGAGGTCGAGCGCGCTCGTGGGCGAGGCACCCGCGTGGATCGAGGCGAAGTACAAGATGACGACGCCGAAGAACGCGAGCGTGATCCCGAGCGAGCAGATGACGACGTACTTCCACGTCGCCTCGAGCGACTGGCGGGTGCGCCGGTGCCCGACGAGGAAGGCGGTCGCGACGGTGGTCGCCTCGACTGCCACCCAGACGACGCCTAGGTTGTCGGCGAGCACTGCGAGCGACATCGCCGCGAGGAACACCTGCACCAGCACCTCGTACTGGCGCGCGGCGGCGGGGGTCGTCGCGCCGTCCGCGAGCTCCGCGTCCAGGTAGCCGACGCCGGCGAACGTCGCGAGCGCGCCGACGACGCCGATCACGATCACCATGACCGCCGCGGCCGCGTCGGCGCGCAGCAGGTGCGCGTCGGCGACGACGTGGCCGGATCCGACGCGCGCGGCGATCGCGATGCCGGCGGCGAGCACCGCTAGCGACGCGGCGATCCCGGACCAGCCGGAGAGGCTGCGCCGTCGGGAGACGAGCGCGACTGCGGCGGCCACGAGTGGTGCGCCGACGGGGACGGCGATCAGCGCGGAGACGCTCACTCCCGGAGCTCCCGCAGCTCGTCGAGGTCCGTGCCGCCGAACTTCGCGTGCATCCTCCCGGCTAGCACGCCGAGGATCACGACCGCGAGGAGCACGTCGAGCGACGCGCCGAGCTCGACGACCACCGGGACGCCGAGCGTCGCGAGGAACGCGACCGCGTCGATGCCGTTGTCGAGCACGAGGAACGCGACGACCTGTGACAGGGCCTTGCGGCGCGTGACGAGGAGGAAGACGCCGATGAGCACGAGCGCGTAGCCGACCGGGGCGGCGCGCGCCGCGGGCGACGCGTCGAGGCGGACGAGCGGCCGGCTGAGCGCGTAGGCGACGATCACGAGCGTCGCGGTGACGAGCAGCGACGCGGTCGTGTTCACGAGCGGGGCGCCCTCGCGTTCGTGCGCGAGCTCTCCGCGAAGGCGTACGGCGATGAGCTTCGGGAACACGACCGCGCGCAGCGCCACCACGGCGACGCCGACGACGGCGAGCTGGACGTCGCCGCGGCGGATCCCGGAGAGGATCGGGATCGCGCCGAGCGCTGCGCCCTGCACGGCGAGCAGTCGCGCGGTCGCCTGGAGGTCCCGCCGCCACACGACGAGGACGGCGCTGAGCAGGAGCGCGCCGGCCGCGAGGTCGACGAGCGTCGCGTACGTGTGGGCGCTCACGGCCGGGTTCTCACGAGTGTGCGCTCACGCGCCGCGCGGCGCGATGAAGTACGCGGCCGTCACGGCGAGCAGGCCGAGCAGGAACGACCCGGCGAGAAGCTCCGGCACTCGGAACATCCGGACCTTCGCGACGAACACCTCGCCGGCCGCGAGCGCTCCCGCGAGCAGTGCGGTCTTCGCGGCGATCGCGCCGACGCCGACGACGAGCCCCGCGGCGCCCGCGTGCGCGCCGGCGATACCGATCGGGAGGTAGAGGTTCGCGAGCAGCCCGACGAGCACGGCGAGCCGCATCGACGCGCCCCATTCGACGAGTGCGAGGCGATGCCCGGAGTACTCGAGGACCATCGCCTCGTGGACCATCGTGAGCTCGAGGTGCGTCGCGGGGTTGTCGATCGGGAGCCTGCCGGTCTCGGCCGCGATGACGACGACCAGCGCGGCAAACGCGAGGGCGCCGGCCGGCGTGAGCACGTCGCCCGGCCGGTGCGCGGTTGCGGTGACGATCGCCGCCAGGTTCGAGGAGTTCGCCCGGATCGATAGCGCGAACACCGCGACGAGGATTGCCGGCTCCACGAGCGCCGCGATCGTCGTCTCGCGGCTCGCACCCATCCCACCGAACGGCGTGCCGGTGTCGAGTGCCGCGAGGATCAGCGCGACGGTCGCGATCAGCAGTAGCCCGACGACGACGAACAGGTCCCCGACGCCGTCCATCGGCGACGCGACGGTCACGGTCGGAACGGTCGCGGCGACGACGAGCATCGTCGCCGCGATGAACGCGGGCGCCGTCGCGAACACGACCGTGCTCCCCTCGGGAACGATCGACTGCTTGCGGGCGAGCTTGCGAAGGTCGCGGTAGGGCTGGAGCACGCCGGAGCCGATCCGGCCCTCGAGGAGCGCGCGGACCTGGCGCATCCAGCCGACGAGCAGCGGGGCGCCGGCTCCGACCGCGGCGACTTGCACGGCCGCGCCGGCGACTCCGGCTCCCGTCACCGCGCGACCGCGATCACGACGATCACCGCCAGCGCTCCGAACGCGAGGTACCGGTTCACGCTCCCGTTGTGCGCCCTTCGGACCCACGACGCCCACGTCGCGACCGCGCCGAGCACCGGGCGGTAGCAGCGCGCCTCCACCACGTCGACGATCCGCGAGCGGTAGCGGACCCGGTCGACGAGGTAGCGGGACTCCTCGACGTGGCTGACCTCGACGTCGACGTCCGGGCGGAGCACGTCGTCGAACACCCGCTGGAGCGGCTCCGCGAACGACGTCGCCGTGTACTGCATACGCGCCGTGAGGGGCCCTCCGCCGCCCGCCCACAGCGCAGCGCGCCGGTCAGCGGGGCGCCGTGACCGGCCTGCTCGCGCGACCGCGGCGACGAGCGCGAGCGCGGCGGCGGCGACCGCGACGGCGACGGCGATCAGACCGGGCGAGATCGAGCCGGCGATGCCCGGCAGCCGGAGCAGGAGACCGAGATGCGGCGGCGCGCCGAAGCTCGACCCGGTGTCGAGCAGCACGCGGCGAAGCCCGGGGGCGAGGACCCCGGGCGCGACCGCGAGCACCGTACAGGCGGCGGCGACGACGGCCATCGGAGCGAGCATCGCCGCAGGGGATTCACGTGCGTCGAACGCAGCAGTGGACCGGGGGCGCGCGAGGAACCCGATCCCGAACGCCTTCGTCATCGCGGCGACGCCGAGGCCGGTGGTGAGCGCCACGACGCCGACGGCGACGGGCATGACGAGCGCGAGGAGCGTGCCGGAGCTGGGCCGGGAGTGGATGAGGCTCTGGACGAGCAGCCACTCGCTCACGAACCCCGCGCCGAGCGGGAGACCTGCGGCGCCGAGTGCCGCGACCGAGAAGGCCCCGGTCGTCGCGGGCATGCGTCTCGCGAGGCCCCCGAGCAGGTCGAGGTCGCGGAGCCCGGTCGCGAACAGCACGGAGCCGGCCGCCATGAACGCGAGCGACTTGAACGCCGCGTGCGCGACGACGTGCAGGAGCGCAGCGGTGAGCGCGATCGTCGCGAGGGAGCGCTCGCCGTAGCCGGCGAGCAGCATCGCGGCGCCGAGCGCGAGGGTGACGAGCCCCATGTTCTCGGTCGTCGAGTACGCGAGGAGCCGCTTCAGGTCGGTGCTCACCGACGACTGCAGCACGCCGTAGAGGGCGGACGCCGCGCCGGTCGCGACGAGGACGATCGCCCACCACCTCGGTCCCGGCCCGAGGACTTCGATGTCGATCCGGACGATGCCGTAGACGCCCATCGCGACCATCGCCGCGCTCATGAGCGCGGACACCGGGCTCGGCGCCTCGGGGTGCGCGCGGGGCAGCCAGACGTGGAGCGGCACGAGGCCCGCCTTCGCCCCGAATCCGACGAACGTGAGGACGAAGACCGCGTCGCGGCTCGCGGACGACGCCGACGCGGCTCGACTCGTGAGCGCGACGAGCCCGTCGGCGCGTCCCGACGCGGCGAGCACGACGAGGCCGACGAGGACCGCGGCGAAGCCGAGATGGGTCATCACCGCGTACCACCGCGCGGCGTCGCGCACCGCGGGCCGGTCGTGGTCGGCGAGGATCGCGACGAGGGAGGCGACCGCCATGAGCTCCCAGGTCGCGAGGAACGTGGAGACCGAGCCCGCGAGCGGGACGAGCAGCATCGTCGCGACGAACGCGGGGACCGCTGCGAGCTGCAGCGGGCTGCTACGGCCGTGACGTCCGTAGCCGATGCCGTAGACGCCGGCTGCGGCGGCGACGAGACCGACGACGACCATGAACGCCCCACCGGTCGCGCCGGCGGCGAGCGTTACGCCCGCGAGCGGTCCGAGCGACCCGACGTGGATCGGCCCGATGCCCCGAACGACCGCGACGACGCCGGTCGCCGCGCCCGCCGCGCCCAGAGCGGTGGTCGTGACGCCCGCGATCGCCACCGCACCCGGCGCACGCTCGGCGCGGCCGTCCGGCGCGCCCGTCGCGGGACTGTCGCCGTCCGCGGGTGGCGCGGGACCGACGGGTCGGGCGACGTCCCCGTGCGCGACCCCGGTCATCGACCGGTCACGCTCCGCAGGCCGGCGATGATCTCCGCCGGGTGCGGGGGGCAGCCACGCACCTCGACGTCCGGTGGCACGACCGAGCTCACCGGCCCCACCACTCCGTACGCGCCGGAGAACACGCCACCGTCGCACGCGCAGTCGCCTACGGCGACGACGGCTCGCGGCTCGGGCGTCGCGTCGACCGTCGTGCGCAGCGCGTCCGCGAGGTTGCGCGTCACGACGCCGGTCACGAGGAGCGCGTCGGCGTGACGCGGGGAGGCGACGAGGCGGATGCCGTAGCGCTCTGCGTCGTAGACGGGGGAGAAGCAGCCCGTGAGCTCGATCTCGCACCCGTTGCACGAGCCGGCATCGACGTGGCGCACGTGGAGGGACGTCCGTGAGCCGACGTCGAGCGCAACCCGCGTCGGCGGCTCCGGCGCGTGCTCTGCGATCCGACCGAGGCGGAGGATCGTGCTCATCAGGCCCATCGGCGCTCCTGGTGCGGCGCTCAGGCCGGGTCGAGCGGGTCCACGGTCACGACGAGCGCGGGCCGTGACGAGTTGATAGTTCAATGACTTGATAAGAATAGCGGATTGTCACACAGGGCGCCGCCACGGAGACTCCTCCGGCGGAGCGGACGGTTCCGGCGAGCTGGGGGAGCGTCAGCGCTTCGTCGCGACCGGAGCCGGCGGCTCGCTCTCGAGCTCCGCGAGCATCTCGGCCGACGCCGTGAGCGACGAGGTGAGGATCCGCTTCGCGACCGCGAGCAGCTCGGAGATCTCGGCGTTCGCCATCGAGTAGAAGACGCTCGACCCCTCCTTGCGGGTCTGCACGAGGTTCGCCCGGCGCAAGATCGCGAGCTGCTGGGACAGATGCGACGCCTCGATCCCGACCTCGGGGACGAGCTGGCCCACCGACTGCTCGCCCTCGCTCAGCAGCTCGAGCACGCGGATCCGCGCCGGATGCCCGAGCGTCTTGAAGAACTCGGCCTTCAGCTGGTAGATGGGCACGGTCACGGCGGGCTCTCCACTTCCTCGAGCGGCCGCGCGGCGAGGGGCAGCGAGACCGCAGCCGAGCCTATCCGCAGATTCCGTAGATTTATCATCTCGTCATATTCGCACCGCGCACCGCGCACCGCGCCCGTGCGCGGCACGCGGCCGACGAGCGCGGCGCCGAGCGCGCGGTCGCTCCCGCCGGCGTGGTTCGCCCGCGCGCGCCGTCGCGTCAGGCGTCGCGACGGACGAGCAACACTGCGCCGGCCACGAGCGCGGCGAGCGCGTACCCACACAGGAGCAGGAAGCCCGGCCACGGCGCGAACGAGCGGATACCCGGGTGGAGCGAGAGCATCGACTGGCCGATGTGGGCGGGAAGGAAGCGCTCGATGTCGATGCCGATCGACGACGGGAGCGCGGAGACGATGATCGGGAGCACGAGGAGGATCCCGATGAACGCGCTGATCGCGCCCGCGGTGTGCCGGATGATCGCCGCGAGCCCGAGTGCGAAGAGCCCGAGCGCGCACAGGTACAGACCGCTTCCCGCGACGGCGCGCAGCGCCCCGGGGCTCCCGATCGTCGTGTGGATCGCGGGCGCGCTGAGCAGGGACTGGCCGAGGAAGTACGCGACGAACGCGACCACCTCGGAGACCGCGAGGGCGACCGCGCCGAAGACGGCCGCCTTTGCGACGAGCACGCGCGGGCGCCTCGGCGCGGCGGCGAACGTGGCCCGGATCGTCCCCGTCCCGTACTCGGCGCTCATGACGAGCACGCCGAGGATCCCGATGCTGAACTGCCCGAAGAAGACCCCGATGAGACTCGTGCGCGTCGCGTCGAAGCCGACCTGGTTGCTCGCCGTCCAGTGCGCGCGCGTCTCGGCGGTCGCGAGCGCGCCGAGCCCGATGCCGAGCACGATCGTGATCGCGAGTGTCCACATCGTCGAGCGGACCGTGCGAAGCTTCGTCCACTCCGACGCGACGAGACCCCGCATCGCGTAGTGCCCCGAGAGAGAGGCCGGTCGTGGCGGCGCCGCACCCGGCGCGCCGGCGCGCACCTCGACCTCGCTCATCCGCCGCCGCTCCCCGCTCGTGCCGCAGGCGGAGTGACGTCCCCGTGGTACTCGACGCTGTCCTCGGTGAGCTCCATGAACGCCTCTTCGAGCGAGGCGGACTGCGGGGAGAGCTCGTGGAGCGTGACCGGGATGCGCGCCGCGAGCTCGCCGATCGCGGTCGCGTCCGGACCTCGCACCGAGAGCGAGCCGTCGTCCTCGGACACGGTCGTCGCCCCGTCGCGCTCGAGCGCGTCGCGCAGTGCCGCGATCCCCGGCGAGCGGACGCGCACGAACCGCTGTGAGCTCTGCGAGATCAGCTCCTCGGTGGAGACCTGGGCGATCAACCGGCCCTTGCCGATGATCACGACCTCGTCGGCCGTGAGGGCCATCTCGCTCATGAGGTGGCTCGAGACGAACACGGTGCGGCCCTCGCGGGCGAGGCCCTTCAACAGGTTGCGCACCCAGCGGATGCCGTCGGGGTCGAGCCCGTTCACCGGCTCGTCGAACAACAGCACCCCGGGGTCGCCGAGCAGGGCGGCCGCGATGCCGAGCCGCTGGCCCATCCCGAGCGAGTACTTGCCGACGCGCTGGCCCGCGACCGAGGTGAGCCCGACGATCTCGAGCACCTCGTCGACCCGTCGGCGGGCGATCGCGTTCGTCTGTGCGAGCATCCACAGGTGCGCGCGGGCGCTCCGACCCGGGTGGATCGCCCGCGCCTCGAGCAGCGCGCCGACTTCGTGGAGTGGCCACGGGAGGTCGTGGTAGGGGCGCCCGTTCACGGTCACCCGCCCCTCGTCCGGAGCGTCGAGTCCCATGACCATGCGCATGGTCGTCGACTTGCCCGAGCCGTTCGGGCCGAGGAAGCCGGTCACGACGCCCGGCCGGACGTCGAATGTGAGCTGGTGGACCGCGACCTTCGACCCGTAGCGTTTCGTCAGCCCGCGTCCTTCGATCATCGGCGCGCTCCGGTCTCCAGGTGCTCGGCCACGGTGTCTCCTCCGGTCGCCTGACAGGTTCCCACGCGCGGCCGCCGGTGCGCTGCTCGTCGGGTGGGAGCCCCGCGGCACGGGTCGTCGGGACTTCCGACTCTGGTGCGCGCGTCGCCTCGGACCGAGACTCGCCCCGTGGACCACTCGCCGGCACTCGCTCCGGTCACTTCGACGGTGGACCGGGGCGGTGGTGCCGCGGGCGTGGCCGCGCACCCCTCCGGCTCGCGCGTCGACCGCCGCCGCTTCGACGACCGGCCGCTGCTCGTGTTCTGGGAGACCACGAAGGCGTGCGACCTCGTCTGCGTGCACTGCCGGGCGTCCGCGCAGCGCACGCCGGGGCCCGGCGAGCTCTCGAGCCCAGAGGCCCGCGCGCTCGTCGACGAGCTCGCCTCGATCGGGAGCCCGCGCCCGATCCTCGTGCTGACGGGCGGCGACTGCCTGAAGCGTCCGGACCTGCTCGACGTCGCGGCGCACGCGCAGCTGCGGCGGGTGCCGCTCGCGATCGCGCCGTCCGTGTCACCGCTCCTCGACGACGTCACGCTCGCCGCGCTGTACGCGCGCGGCGTGCGGACCGCGTCGCTGAGCCTCGACGGGGCGAGCGCTCGCGCCCACGAGCAGGTCCGCGGGATCCCGGGGCACTTCGTCGCGACGCTCGCCGCGATCGGCACGCTCCGGCGCAACGGGTTCAAGGTCCAGGTGAACACCACGGTGATGGCCTCGAACCTCGAGGAGCTCGCCGACGTGGCCGTGCGCTGCCACGACGCCGGCGTCGACGTCTGGGAGGTGTTCTTCCTCGTCGCCACCGGGCGCGGGACGGACGTCGAGGCGACCAGCGCTGCGCAGAACGAGGACGTGTGCCACTTCCTCGTCGACGCCTCCCGCTACGGCTTCACGGTCCGGACCGTCGAGGCACCGTTCTTCCGCCGGGTGGCAGCGGAGCGCAGGGCGCAGAGCGCTCGAGCGGGCGACCGAAACCCGGCGGGCACGGGACCCCTCTACGCGCGGCTTCACGCCCGGCTCGAGCAGGCGCTCGGCCCGCCGGCGCTGCCTGTGCGGGCACCGAGTGCCGCGACGAGAGACGGCAAGGGCGTCGTGTTCGTCGCCGCGGACGGCGGCGTGCACCCGTCCGGTTTCCTGCCGGTGCGAGTCGGCGACGTCCGCGACGGCGGCCTCGTCGCGGCGTATCGCGACGCCCCGTTGCTGCGATCGATCCGGAGCGGCGCGTTCGACGGCCCGTGCGGGCGGTGCGCGTACACGGACCTCTGCGGAGGATCCCGGGCGCGCGCGTTCGCGGCGTCGGGAGATCCGCTCGGCTCCGACCCCGGGTGCGTGCGGGTCGCGGCCTCGTTCGATTCCTCGCCGTCGCCGACCGACCCACGCCGGCCCGCGGCCGGCACGCCGACGCCGACCACGAGGTCGAACGTGAGGGGCTAGCGACCCCGGGCCCCAGTCGCCGCCCGACAGCCCGCCGCCGCGTCAGGTGCCGGTGTACGCGGAGGCGAACGGCGCCGCGAGGCAGCCGGGCGCCGACACGCGCAGGACGCCGTGGATCGCGCCGGTCGACGTCGACCCGGTCGTCACCGCGCCGGTGAGCGTGACCGTCACCGTGAGCGGCGCCTTGTCGGCGCTCCCGAGACGGCGCACGCGGCGGGCGACGTGCTCGGCGAACGCGAAGTTCCCGTGCTGGAGCTCGAGCACGACGCGGGGCAGGCCGACGTACGCGGCACCGTTCGCGCTGCCGTTGCGGTCGACGCAGTCCACGTAGACGACCGTGTCCTGGGGCTTGCCCGCGACGCCGCTGATGTAGTTGCTCGGGCCCGCGGCGATGACGCGCGGACCGGCTGCGACGAGGTGCATCCCACCTTGCGGATGGCCGTAGAAGTAGAAGCAGTAGGCGTGACCCACGGTGAGGATCGCGGGTGACGCGGCTGCCGCGGCCGACAGCATGAGGAGGCTCGCGCCGGCCCCTCCCGCGGCGGCGAGCACGCGCCGGCGCCGTGACGCTCGAGTCGGTCGGTGGAACGCGGTCATGGCCAGGGCCCCCTCGCTCGGCGCGCTCGAGCGCGACGGCCGCGATCGTACGCCAGGCGGGCGCCGCCGTCCTTGCGGCGCCGCCGGCGCAGGCGCGAGCACGCCCGCGCGCGTTGTCGAGTGAGCTCGAATAGCATCGGACAGACCGAGAATCGGTGTCCCGATGGGCAGCGAGGAGGCCGTGACCTGAGACCGCACGGGTCGGAGCCGGCGACGGTGGTCCGGCGGTGAGGCATCTTCGCGGCGGCGCGGCCCTCGGCCTCGTCGTCCTCGTCGTCGTGTCCGTGGTCACACCGGCGCTCGAGCCGGCTGCTCGAAACGTGCCGGCGCGTCGGGTCGCGTCTGCCGGCGGGACGGTCCGCTTCGCCTCGCTCGTCCACCGCGCGACACGCTGCACCTGGTGGTCGGCGCCGCGGATCGCGCGCTTCGACGTGTCGGTCCGTTGCCGCGACGGGGCCGTGTCGCGCACCGCGCGCTTCGGCGAGAACAGCTCCGATGTCGAGCGCAGGGTGTCGGTCAGGCTGACGGTGCGCGGCGCTCGCACCTGGTCGCGACGGTGGATCGTCGTGCAAGCGGGACGCCCGCGCCCGCGCCCGCGGCCGGCGACGCCGCCGACGACGTTCACGCCGCCGACCACGGCTGCGCCGACGACCACCACGTCGGCATCGCCAGCTCCGGTCACGGTCGCACTCGGCGGCGGCGGCGGCGGTGGTGGTGGCGGCGGCGGAGGGGCGCCGGGCACGACGACGATCTCCACGACGACCTCGACGACCACGTCCACGACGTCCACGACCTCGACGACGACACAGCCCCCGGTGGCGGGCGGCGCTGTGACCGCCGGCGACTCGAAGACGCCGTGCATCTACGTCGGCAGCTATCCCTGGCAGCCGGCGCTCTCCGTCGCCGAGCAGGCGACCGGTCTTGCCTACGACTGCCTCGAGACGTTCGAGACCGGAACGTCGATGTCGTGGTCGGACTGGGAAGATCCATGGATCACGCAGGCGACCTACGGCTACACGACCTGGGTCGCCGCGGACCCCGCCGAGCGCACGCTCGTGCTCACCCTGGACGTCGTCGCGTCGAGCCAGACCACGACCGACTCGTCGTGGCGCGGCCACTGCGCCCAAGGCCAGTTCGCCACGTACGCGACGCAGCTCGCGTCGAACCTCGTCGCGGCGGGACTGGGGAGCTCGGTCGTCCGGCTCGGCGCCGAGATGAACGGCGCGTGGGAGCCGGACTTCATCGGCACGACGAGCGGCGAGCAGCGCAACTGGGCGCTGTGCTTCGTGAAGACCGTGCAGTCGATGCAGGCGGTCGCCGGCGCCCACTTCCTCTTCGACTGGAACGTCGTCGCGTGCGGCAACGCGTCGCCCCTCGCGAGCTACTACCCGGGGAATGCCTACGTCGACATCATCGGTGCCGACGTGTACGACACGGGCTGCCCGATGGCGCCACCCCCCGCGTCCCCGTCGACGTACGACGCGGTCGCCGCGAACCCCGAGGGCCTCACGGCCGTGTCGCAGTTCGCCGAGGCGCAGGGCAAGCCGATGAGCATCCCCGAGTGGGCGACGAGCGCGACCAGCGGGTCGCCGCCCGGCTACGGCGACGACCCCTACTTCGTGGCCGGGATCGGCCAGGACGTCACGTCGTCGAGCGACTTCTCGTTCCAGTGCTGGTACGACGCCGGGGACAAGGGCATCCTCACGCTGACCTCGGCGAGTCCGCTGTCACTCGGGGCGTACACCGCGGCGTTCGGCTGAGATCCGAGCGGCCTCGGGCGCGCCGGCTGCGCGATCGGGCAGGCGTCGGGCACCGCCCGGCTCCTGCCCGGGCTGCGTAGGCTCGCGCGCGACGCGCCGCCGGGCGCGCGTGCCCGGCTTCGGGGGAGACCGACTGTGACCACCGGCTTCACGACGCGCCCGACGCTTCGCGGGACGTTCGCGATGGTGTCGTCCACGCACTGGCTCGCGACCGGCGCGGCCATGGCGGTCCTCGAGTCGGGCGGGAACGCGTTCGACGCGGCGGTCGCGGCGGGTTTCGTGCTCCACGTCGTCGAACCGCACCTCAACGGGCCGGGTGGCGAGGTGCCCGCGATCGTCAGCGCGGCCGGCGACGCCGCGCCGCGCGTGCTCGCGGGCCAGGGGCCGGCGCCCGCCGCCGCGACGGCGGCGCACTTTTCGGCGCTCGGCGTGGACCTCGTGCCGGGGGCGGGGCCACTCGCCGCCGCGGTGCCCGGCGCAGTCGACGCGTGGCTGCTCCTGCTTCGCGACCGGGGGACGCTCGCGTTGCGTGACGTCCTCGCCTACGCGATCGGGTACGCGGGCGCGGGCCATCCGATCGGCGCGGGCGTGTGCTCGACCGTCCAGGGTGTCGAGGCGCTGTTCCGGGAGGACTGGACGACGTCCGCGGCGCTGTGGATGCCCGGCGGCCGGGTGCCACGCGCCGGCGAGCGGTTCGTGAACAAGCGCTGGGCCGAGACCCTGGACCGGCTCGTGCGCGAGGGCGAGGCCCGCGGGCGCGATCGGGAGTCGACGATCGAGGCCGCCCGCCTCGCGTGGCGCGAGGGGTTCGTCGCCGAAGCGGTCGACGAGTTCGCGCGTCGCGAGTTCCTCGACTCGAGCGGCGCCCGCCACGCGGGGGTGCTGACCGGCCAGGACATGGCGCGCTTCTCGGCACGGTGGGAGGAGCCGGTCGTCCTCGAATGGCGCGGCTTCACGATCGCGAAGACCGCGCCGTGGGGACAGGGTCCCGTGCTCCTGCAGAGCCTCGCGCTGCTCGACGCGCTCGGCGGCGCCGAGGTTCCCGACCCGGGCGACGCGACCGGCGCGCACGCGGTCGTCGAGTGCCTGAAGCTGGCGCTGGCCGATCGCGAGGCCTGGTACGGCGACGTCGCCGACGTCCCGATCGCGGCGCTGCTGTCCGCCGAGTACCACCGCGAACGGGCGCGGCTCGTCGGCGACGACGCGTCGCATGAGCTGCGCCCCGGGGCGCCCGGTGGTCGGGAGCCGAGGCTCGCCGACCTCGCACGCCGCGCGTTCGCGGAGCACGGCGCGGCCGGCACGCGACCGGTCCCGACCGGACTTGCCGGCGCAGGGGAGCCGACCGTCGACCGCCGCGGCGTCACGCGCGGCGACACCGTGCACGTCGACGTCGTGGACCGTTGGGGCAACATGATCTCGGCGACGCCGAGCGGCGGATGGCTCCAGAGCTCCCCGACGATCCCCGAGCTCGGCTTCTGCCTCGGGAGCCGGCTCCAGATGACGTGGCTCGAGCAGGGCCTGGCGTCCTCGCTCGTGCCGGGCCGGCGCCCGCGCACGACGCTCTCGCCGACGCTCGTCGTTCGTGCCGGCGAGGCGGTGCTCGCGTGCGGGACGCCCGGTGGCGACCAGCAGGACCAGTGGCAGCTCGCCTTCCTCCTGCGCCACCTCGGGCTCGGTGCGGACATCCAGGAGGCGATCGACGCCCCGGCCTTCCACACCGAGAGCTTTCCCTCCTCGTTCCACCCCCGCGACGCGGAACCCGGCAGCTTTTACGTCGAGGAGCGGGTCGGCGAGCCGTTCGTCCTCGCGCTCGAGCGCCGGGGCCACGTCGTGCGGCGAACCGGAGCGTGGTCGCTCGGCCGGCTCTGCGCGGTCGCGCGCGACCCGGGTACGGGCGTGGTCTCGGCGGGGGCGAACGCGCGCGGCATGACGGGGTATGCCGCGGGCCGCTGATCCGCCGGGTCGCGAAGATCCGGCGCCCGCGCGACACGACCTCGACTGGTCCGCTGCCTAAGGTTCATCCCCGATGCGCGGCGACCCCTACTCACGTCTCGGCGGCAGGCGGCAGCAGCGGCGGCGGCGGAACGTCCGGCGGGCGCTTGCAGCGGTCGCGGCTGTCGTCGTGCTCGCGGTCGTGCTCGCCGGCGTCCAGCTCCTGCGGGCGGCACCGTCGACGGCTGTTCGCCGGATCGCGATGGCCGAGCCCACCTTCCCGCGCGGCTCGTGGTCGCTTCCGCTCGTGCGCGGCGCCGAGACCGACGTGATGCTCCGGGGCGTCGGCACCGTCGCGGCGAGCCCCGGCGCGCGCGAGATCCCGATCGCGAGCGTGACCAAGGTGATGTCCGCGCTCATCGTGCTGAAGGACCACCCCCTGCGCCGCGGCGATCCGGGACCGTCGATCACGATCACCCCCGCCGACGTCGCCACCTACCGGCGTGAGCTCGCGGCGCAGGACTCGGTCGTCGCGGTGCGGGCCGGCGAGCGCCTGAGCGAGCGCGACGCGCTCGAGGCGGCGCTCGTTCCCTCCGCCGACAACGTGATCCAGCTGCTCGCGGTGTGGGATGCGGGCTCGAACGCCGCCTTTGTCGCGAAGATGAACGCGCAGGCGCGCCGGCTCGGGCTCGTGCACACGCACTACGCGGGGCCGAGCGGCGTGAACCCGGCGACCGTGTCGACCGCGTCGGACCAGGCTCGCCTCGCGACGGTCGCGCTCGAGATCCCGGCGTTCGCGTCGATCGTGTCGCGACCGCAGGTGAGCCTGCCCGTCGCGGGCCTGCAGTACAATGTCGACGCCGACCTCGGCCGGAACGGGATCGTCGGCGTGAAGACCGGGTGGGTGCCCCAGGGGGGTGCGTCCTTCGTCTTCGCGGCCGACACCAAGGTCGGCTCGCGCGCGGTCCGGCTCGTCGGCTCGATCGTCGGCGACGGCGCGGTCCCCGCGATCCCGGACGTGCTCGCGCAGGCACGCCGCGTCGTGCGCGCGGCCGACGCCGGGCTCCTCGAGCGGCGCGTCGTCGCCGCCGGGACGCCGGTGGCCACGCTCGACCCCGGCTACGGAAGTGTGGTGACGGTCGACACGGCCCGAAGCGCGTCGATGCTCGGGTGGCGCGGCGCGCGGCCGGTCGTGTCCGTCTCGATCGTGCGGCACCTGCGGGCGCCGATCGCCCGGGGCGCGCGCGTCGGCACGTTGTCGGTCGCGCTCGGATCCGAGCGCGTGACCGTCCCGCTCGTCACCACGGCGCGCCTCGCCGCGCCGTCGCTCGGCTGGCGCCTCACCCGCACCTAGGGACCGCGGGCGGGCGACTCCAGTGCGGCGGTGTCACGGGGCGAGCGCGGTCACGGCCTCGTCGACCGATGAGAACAGGTGCCCCTCCCCGATACGGTCGAGGAGCCCGCTCCGGCGCAGCGACTCGTGCACGTGCGCGCCGGCGCGCGCCATCGCGAACACGACGTGATCGCGCTCGAGGTCCGCGAGCGCGTCGGCGAGCGCGCGGGCGCCCGTGTAGTCGAGGTCGCTCATTCCGATCGTGTCGAGCACGACGAGCCGGGCGGATCCGGGCGCCGGGCCGACCGCGCGTGAGAGCTGCGCGCGGAAGTGGACCGCGTTCGCGTACCACAGCGGCGTCGCGAAGAGCACCGCGAGCACTTCCGGCACCTGTTCGACGTCGCGCTCGCTCGCGAGCGGCACCCAGCTGGTCGTGCCGGGGATCCGCCCGAGGACGTGCATCTGAGGTCGTGCGCTGAGGCGCGTCCGGTCGAGGATCGCGAGCGCGACCGCGACGGCGATCCCCTGCTCGACACCGACGAGCGCGACGGCGAGCATGGTCACGAGGACGAGCGCGAGCTCGAAGCGGTCGAAGTGTGCGATCGCGAGGAGGTCGCGCGCTCGGAAGATCCTGCTCGCGACGAAGACGAGGACTGCGGCGAGGGTCGCGAGCGGGACGTCGGCGAGCAGGCCTGCGGCGGGAACGAGCGCGAGCAGGGCGAGTGCGGCGACGAGTCCCGCGAGCTGGGTTCGCCCCGACGAGGACGCGACCAACGCGGTGCGCGGCGGGCTCGCGTCCACGGGGAACGCCCCGACGAGCCCGGCGACGACGCTCCCCGCACCGACGCCGACGAAGTCCCGGCCGACGTTGACGTCGTAGCGGCCGAGGTCGGCAAACGCGCGGGTCGTTGCTGCGGACTGGCTCACGACGACGAGCGCGACGACGGTCGCGATCGGGAGCTCGGTGCGCAACAGGTGCCACGACGCCCCGCGAAGGCCCAGCCGCGGCAGGCCGCCCGCGACGTGCCCGAGCACCGCGACCCCGTGCGCGTGCAGCCCGAGGAGGCCGACGACGTCCACGTAGCGCGGGGTGCCGCTCGCCGCCACCCGTGCGACGCCGACCGCGAACAGCGGGGCGATCGTGGAGTCCGCGCCGACCGAGAGCTGCGGGCTCGATCCCAGCGCGGCAAATACGACGGTCCCCACGACGAACGCGTAGTAGCCCGTGATCGGGGGCATCCCGGCGAGCCTGGCGGTCGCGAGCTGCTCGGGGACCGCGATCGCGAGGAGCGTGAGCGCGGCGAGCAGGTCAGCGGTGAGCCAGGCGCGGCGGTACCCGCGAAGCGAGGTCCAGGTCGCGGGGCGGCTCACGTCGCGCCTCGGGCCCGTGTCACGACCGCGCCGGCTCCGGCGGCCCCGACGCGACCCCACGGCCTTCACGTGACACGCGAGCATCATCGCTCAGCGCGGCGCGAGACGACCGGCCGCGGCGCCAGCGGGCTCGCTGCCGCACCGGCCGCCGGCGCTGCAGGCATCCCGTGACGCGACCGTAACGTAGTGGTGATGGAACGCGTCGAGTCCGGTGCACCGAGTGGGGAGGCGGGCGAGAGGGTGCCGGGTGCGCCCTCCGCCGATCTGCGCCGCGATCGCCTCACCGGCCTGACGAGCCTGGTCGTGCCGGCGTGGGAGACCGCCAAGGCGGCAAACCCGGACGTCGTCGCGCTCGAGCTGCCGCGCGGCACGCGCCCGTGCCCGTTCTGCCCGGAGCAGATGGACGGCGGAGGGTCTCGTGCGGGCGAGGAGACCGAGCGGGTGGCAGGTCGCGAGCGACACCCGGCGTGGTCCGCGATCGCGCTCCGCAACCGCTGGCCGCACACGGTCGATCGCGCCGCCGCGGAGGTCGTGGTGCTGAGCGACGTGCACGACACCGACCTCGGCGGGCTCGACCTCGACGAGGCCACCGCGGCGTTCGCACTCATGCTCGCACGGGCCGAGGCCCAGCGACTCGAGGGGCGGTTCCCGCTGTTGTTCGTCAACCACGGGGTGAACGCGGGCTCCTCCCAGCCACACCCGCACGGCCAGGTCATCGGGTTGCCGACCCCCGACCCGGGGAGTCGCGCCGAGGCCCTGGCACTCGCGGGCTCCCGCTGCGTGCTCTGCGAGGGGGCGTCGGAGGCCCAGCTGGTCGCTCGCGTGCCCGGCGCCGCGATCGTCGTGCCCGACGCGCCGGCGGTCGACTACGACCAGACTGTCGTGCTCGACGAGCACGGCGCGCCCTCGCCGCGCGCGATCGCCGCGGGCGTCGGGGTGGCGCTCCGGGCGCTCCGGGCGGTCACGGGACCGGTCGCGTACAACCTGGTCGTCCACGAGGTCGGGCACCCGCACGTCCACGTCACGCCGCGCACCGCCTACCACTCGGGCTACGAGCTCGGCGGGATCCGCACCTGCTACGTCGACCCGGCGCTCGCAGCGGAGCGACTGCGTCGCGCCGCGAGCTCGGACGGGGTCGAGGAACAGGACGAGGGCTCGGAGGACCGCGAGCGGGAGCGTGAGCCCGACCGGAGGACCGACGCCGCCTGACGACGCGCGGCGCGTGGCACGGCGACCACGACGTGCGCGGCGCCCGCGGCGGCCCGCGCCGCGGTGCGCGCGCCACGCGGGGAGGACCCGGCGACCTTCGCGGCGCGGTGGCGCGAGAGACTCTTCCACCGTGCCCGGATCTCGCGTGACCCACCGCATGGCCGCAGCCGAGCTCGCGGGGCGCGATCGCGTGCTCGCGGGGCTCGTCGCCTCCGCCGGGCCGCCGAGGCTCGGCCCGCGCGACGAGAGCCACTTCGCGGCACTCGTGCGTTCCGTGGTCTACCAGCAGCTCGCCGGCGCCGCGGCGGCGGCGATCCACGGGCGCCTCGCCGACGCGCTCGACGGGGAGGTCTCGCCGGGAGCGCTCCGCGCGCTGCCCGACGAGGCGCTCCGTGGCGCCGGCCTCTCGGCGAACAAGGTGCTCGCGCTGCGCGACCTCGCCGGCAAGGTGCTCGACGGCTCCGTCGAGCTCGCGCCGCTGCGCCTCGCCCGGGAGACCGACGAGGAGATCGTCGCCCGCCTGTCCACGGTGCGCGGGATCGGGCCGTGGACCGCCCAGATGTTCCTGATGTTCCAGCTGCGCAGGCTCGACGTGTGGCCGGCCGGCGATCTCGGCGTGCGCCGCGGCTACGGGCTCGCGTGGAACGTGGGGATGCCGGCCGAGCGCGAGCTCCTGCTCCTCGGTGACGCGTTCCGGCCGTACCGCTCCGTCGCCGCGTGGTACTGCTGGCGCGCGTGCGAGCTCCTCGCCGGCGCGTCCGGCGGCGCGCTCACGCGATGAGGCGCCCGGCGGGTGCGCCCCGGGCCGTGCCTCGAGCGGCCCCGGCAGCGCCGCACCCGGGCGCGAGGGCCCGTGGTCGCTATGATCCGGCGGTTGCAGACAGGTCGGCGGGTCGTCGAGGTCCACGCGAGTCGACGTGCCAGCGCGAGGCGGTGGGGGAGCCGCCGAAGCCTGGCCGCGACGGTGAGCGGCCGTCCGTGCGCCCCGCCGGGCACAGGGGATCAAGTGCACTTCTCACCTAGGAGGATTCCATGAACGAGTTGCACGGGAAGTCTCGACGCTCGCGTGTCGTGCCGGTCGTGCTCGCCGCCGCGGGCACCGCGGCGCTCGTCGTCGGCGGAGGGGCGGGGACGTTCGCGGCGGCGGGCGTGCTGCCGCGGGCCGCGGCGATCCCGCGGCCACCGAAGAACGCAGCGGTCGCCGCGCTCGTGCCGGCGTCGATCAGGTCGCGCGGCTCGGTGACGGTGGCGATGGACGCGACGTACGCGCCGGACGAGTTCGTCGCTGCGAACGGCAAGACGATCGTCGGCATGGACGCCGACCTGAACGTTGCGCTCGGCGCCGTCATGGGCGTCAGGTGGGTGGCGACGAACGCGACGTTCGACACGATCATCCCGGGGCTCAAGTCCGGGAAGTTCGACGTCGGCAACTCGTCGTTCACGATCACGGCAGCGCGCGCGAAGGTCTTGAACTTCGTGAGCTACTTCAAGGCAGGCGAGGCGTACTACGTGAAGGCGTCGAGCTCGCTCAAGCTGCACGGCCTCTCGAGCCTGTGCGGGCTCACGGTCTCGGTCGAGAGCGGCACCACGGAGCAGACCGACGCGCAGAGCGCGAACACCTCGTGCAAGAAGGCCGGCAAGAAGGGCGTGAACGTGCTCTCGTTCTCCGACCAGAACGCGGCGAACCTCGCGGTCTCGAGCGGGCGCGCGCAGCTCGGGTTCGCTGACTCACAGGTCGCCGGCTACATCGTCCAGCAGTCGCACGGTCAGTTCAAGCTCGACGGGCCGGCGTTCTCGGTCGCGCCGTACGGGATCGCCTTCCCGAAGAGCTCGGGGCTCGACAAGGCGACGCTCGCGGCGGTCAAGGTGCTCGTGAAGGACGGGATCTACGCGAAGATCCTCGCGAAGTGGGGCGTGCAGTCCGGGGCGATCACGACGCCGTCGATCGTCGGCTAGCGGGCGCACGGGGCGAGCGGCGCGGTCGCGGCCCGTGACCGAGGTCGACCACGATCGGCACCGCCCGGAGGAGATCCGGGCGGTGCCCGTGCGCCACCCCGGTCGGTGGGTCGCGACCGCCGCCGTGCTCGTGCTCGTCGCGATGCTCGTCCACAGCCTGCTGACGAACGCCAACTTCGGGTGGTCGGTCGTCGGGCACTACTTCTTCGCCGCCCCGGTCGTGCGCGGTCTCGTGCTCACGCTCGAGCTGACGGCCGCGGCGATGCTCATCGGTGTCGTGCTCGGCGTGTGCCTCGCCATCCTGCGTCTCTCGCCGAACCCGATCCTCTCGAGCTCGGCGTGGTGCTACATCTGGTTCTTCCGCGGCACCCCGGTGTTCGTCCAGATCCTGTTCTGGTACAACATCGCTGCGCTGTTCCCCCACGTCGGTCTCGGCGCGCCCTTCGGGCCGCAGGTCGTGCGCGGCGACGCGAACACGCTCGTGACGTCCATCGTCGCCGCGATCCTCGCGCTCGGCCTCAACGAGGCCGCGTACTACGCGGAGATCGTGCGCGCCGGCATCCTCTCGGTCGACCACGGCCAGGTCGAGGCCGCGCAGTCGCTCGGGATGCGGCGGATCCAGCTCATGCGCAAGGTGGTGCTCCCGCAGGCGATGCGGGTCATCGTCCCGCCGACGGGCAACGAGACGATCTCCATGCTGAAGACCACGTCGCTCGCGAGCGTCGCCGCGGTGACCGAGCTGCTCTACTCCGCGCAGCAGATCTACGCTCGGACCTACCAGACGATCCCGCTGCTCATCATGGCGAGCATCTGGTACCTGATCCTCACGACGGTCCTCACGATCGGCCAGTACTACGTCGAGCGCCACTACGCGCGCGGCACCTCGTACGAGCTCCCGCCGACGCCGCTCCAGCGGATGACGGGAGCGCTCGCGCACCGCACGGCGCGCCGGCGGGTCGCGGCGGTCGGCGGCGCTGCCCCCGGGCCGCTCCGGGGGCCCGGCTAGTGGCCGCGCCGATGGTGCTCGCCGAGGCCGTGCACAAGCGCTACGGCCACCTCGAGGTCCTGAAGGGGATCAGCCTCGAGGTCGACGCGCGCCAGGTGATGTGCCTGCTGGGCCCGTCGGGCTCGGGCAAGTCGACGTTCCTGCGCTGCATCAACCATCTCGAGCAGATCAACTCCGGCCGCCTCTGGGTGGACGGAACGCTCGTCGGCTACGCCGAGCGGGGAGGTCGGCTGCACGAGCTCCCCGAGCGCGAGGTGTGCCGGAGGCGCACCGAGATCGGCATGGTCTTCCAGCGCTTCAACCTCTTCCCGCATCTCACGGTGCTCGAGAACGTCGTCATGGCCCCCGTCGTCGTGAAGGGCGAGGCTCGTGGCGTCGTCACCGAGCGGGCGCGCCGGCTGCTCGACCGCGTCGGCCTGTCGGCCAAGGTCGCCGCGTACCCGAACCAGCTCTCCGGCGGGCAGCAGCAGCGCGTCGCGATCGCGCGCGCGCTCGCGATGGAGCCGAAGCTCATGCTGTTCGACGAGCCGACGAGCGCGCTCGACCCGGAGCTCGTCGGCGAGGTCCTCGACGTCATGCGCGCGCTCGCCGAGGACGGGATGACCATGGTCGTCGTCACCCACGAGATCGGCTTCGCGCGCGAGGTCGGGGACACGCTCGTGTTCATGGACGCCGGGGTCGTCGTGGAGGCGGGCCCACCGCGCGACGTCATCGCGAACCCGCAGCACGAGCGCACGAGGACGTTCCTGTCGAAGGTCCTCTGACCGGAAGCCCCGTGTGCGGCCCGCGACGCGTCCCCGCCTACGATCACGCCATGGAGATCCGGCCGGCGGCAGCGGGCGACGCGCCCGGGATCCTCGCGCTGAACCTCGAGTCCGAGTGGGCGCTGAGCCCGCTCGACCGGGCCGGCCTCGCCGCGCTCCTCGACGCCGCGCAGGTCGCGCTCGTCGCCGAGGACCGGGACGACGTCGCGGGGTTCGCGCTCGCGCTCGCGCCGGGCGCCGCGTACGACAGCGCGAACTTCCGCTGGTTCGACCAGCGCTTCGACTCCTTCCTCTACCTCGATCGCATCGCGGTCGCCGGGACCCACCGCCGGCGGGGTGTCGGAGCGGCCATCTACGAAGCGATGGAGGAGCACGCACGACGCGCGGGGCGGATGTGTTGCGAGGTGAACCTCGAGCCGCGAAACGACGCCTCGCTCGCGTTCCACGCCGCGCGCGGTTACGGCGAGGTCGGCACCCTCGAGCACCCGGGCGGCAAGCGCGTCGTGCTGCTCGTGAAGGAGCTCGCCGGCTGACCCGGGCGGTGCCGGGCAGGTGCGCGTAGCGGCCGCCGGCCCCGCCGGTGGCACGTCGGTTCACGGCCCGCTCCCAGCCGGCTCACGGGGAGCGTTCGCGACGGCCCGCGATGCTCGGGAGGTCGCCGGCCGGTGGCCCGTCGGACCGGGCCGGACCGCCGGCTCGCGGCCCCGCCCCGGTACGCGGTCGGCTGATCGCACCAGGTCCTGGGCGAGAGGGCGGCGGTCGCGAGCCGGCGTCCGTGGCGCGACCGCGGCCGTCGCCGCCGCGCGACCGCGGCCGTCGCCGCCGCGCCGGACGAGCCGAGCGGAGGCGTCGATGGCCGAGACTACGAGTCGCTCCGGGAGCACCTCATGAGCCAGCGCGTCCTGGTCGTCGATGACGAGCCGTCGATCAGCGACGCGGTCGCGACCGTGCTGCGTTACGAGGGTTACGAGGTCGAGGTCGCTGCGTCGGGGTACGCGGCGCTCTCGCGGGCCCAGAACGAGCCGTTCGACCTCGTCGTCCTCGACGTCATGCTCCCGGACATCGACGGGCTCGAGGTGACGCGGCGGCTCCGCGCCGACGGCGTGCAGGTGCCCGTGCTGTTCCTCACGGCGCGCGGAGAGGTCGACGACCTCGTCGAGGGGCTAGCGGCCGGAGGCGACGACTACGTCGCGAAGCCGTTCTCGCTCGCGGAGGTCGTCGCGCGCACGAAGGCGCTCCTGCGCCGCTCGCAGACCGGCGAGGAGGACGGTCGCCTGCGCTTCGCGGACGTCGAGCTCGACGAGCAGACCCACGAGGTGTGGCGAGCCGGCACGCCCGTGAAGCTCACGGCGACCGAGTTCAACGTGCTCCGGCTGTTCCTGCTGAACCCGCGCCGGGTGCTCTCGAAGGACCAGATCATCGACCACGTCTGGCACTACGACTTCGGTGGCAACCAGAACATCGTCGAGACCTACGTTCGCTACGTCCGCAAGAAGCTCGACGCGCTCGGCCCGCCGCTCATCCACACGATCCGGCTCGTCGGCTACGTGCTGCGCGAGCCGGAGCAGCAGGGCTAGGTGTCGCTCAGGGCACGGTTGCTCGCGGCCGTCGCGGCCGTCGCGCTCGTCGCGCTCGTCACCGCCGACCTCGTGACGTACGTCGAGCTGAGGTCCTTCCTCTACCACCAGGTCGACTCCTCGCTCGAGAGCGCCCACGCCGCGATCGACGCAACGCTGCGTCGCGCGGAGCCGCAGTCGGGGACGGCGGGCTCGGGCAACGAGCAGAGAGGTTCCGCGTCGGAGCGCACCGCGTCAGCCGCGCCGTCGGGGAGCGCGTTCTGCGCCTCGAACGCCGCGGGTCTCGCGCCGGGAACCTTCGTCGAGGTGCGCACGGAAACGGGGACGATCGTCGACGGCGACGACTGCCCTGCGTACGAGACCGGCGGCACCGCGTACTCGCCGGCGCTGCACGCCTCGATCACGGGCTTCGTCCCGAGCGGTCCGTTCCACGAACCCACCGTGTACCTCACCACCCCGTCGACCGCGCACGGCGGCCCAGCGTTCCGCGTGCGCGTCTCGAAGATCTCGAGCGGTCCGTTCGCAGGGGACGAGCTCGTGCTCGCGAAGCCGCTCGACTCGACGCAGCGCACGCTCGTGCGGCTGCTCGGCGTCGAGCTCGGCGTGAGCGCGGGAGCGCTCCTCGCCGCGGTGCTCCTCGGCTTCTGGCTCGTCCGCCTGGGGCTGACGCCGCTCCGACGTGTGGAGACGACGGCGGGAGCGATCGCGCGCGGCGATCTCGAGCACCGCGTCCCCGGCGCCGACGGCCGGACCGAGGTCGGGCGCGTCGCGCTCGCGCTGAACTACATGCTCGAGAACATCTCGCAGGCGTTCGCCGAGCGCGACGAGACCGAGGCGCAGTTGCGCGCCTCCGAGGAGCGGCTCCGGCGCTTCGTCGCCGACGCGTCGCACGAGCTGCGCACGCCGGTCGCCGCGGTGTCCGCGTACGCGCAGCTCTTCGAGCGGAGGGAGGCACTTCCCGATGGCGACCTCGGCCGCATCATGCGCGGGATCAGGAACGAGACCGCGCGCATGGGCCAGCTCGTCGAGGACCTCCTCCTCCTCGCTCGCCTCGACGACGGCCGCCCGCTCGCCCGCTCCCGCGTCGAGCTCGTCGACCTGGTCGCCGGCGCGCTCGAGACCGCGCGTACCGTCGGCCCCGACTGGCCGGTGCGTCTCGTCGCGACCGACGCGGTCGAGGTCGTCGGTGACGCCACGCGGCTCCGCCAGGTCGTGGACAACCTCCTCGGCAACGTCCGCGCCCACACGCCACCGGGCACGACCGCGACGGTGTCGGTCGGGAGCGCCGGCGACCTCGCGGTCGTCGAGGTGGCCGACGACGGTCCGGGAATCACCGGCGAGCAGGCTCGCCGGGTCTTCGAGCGCTTCTACCGCGTGGACGCGTCGCGCGCGCGAGCCCACGGCGGCGCTGGCCTCGGTCTCGCGATCGTCTCGTCCATCGTCGACGCGCACGGCGGCCGCGTCTCCGCACGACCCGGGGACCCGCGCGGCGCCGTGTTCACGGTCACGCTTCCGCTCGCGCCCGCCGAGGAGGGAGCGCCGGCCGGCGACGAGGACGAGAACGGCGAGCACCCGTCCGGCACGCACGTCACGTAGCACCCGGTCGCTCGGGTAGGGTCGCGCCGGTCATGGAGATGCGATTCGACGGCAAGGTCGTGCTCGTCACTGGGGCCTCGGGAGGGATCGGTGCGGCGGTCGCCCGTGGGTTCGCCGACGCGGGCGCGACCGTGGTCGTGCACTTCGCGACCGGCGAGGCGTCCGCGCGTTCGGTCGTCGAGTCGCTCGCCGCGACCGGCGGGGACGCCTTCGCGCTTCACGCGGACCTCACGGACCCCGCCGGCCCGGTGTCGCTCGTCGCGGCGGTCCGCGAGCGGTGCGGGCGCCTCGACGTTCTCGTGAACAACGCGGGCGGCCAGGTCCGCCGCTCGACCGTGGCCGACACCGACGACGCGCTCTACGACGACCTCGTCGCGTTGAACCTCTCGAGCGTGTTCCGCGCGTGCCGCGCTGCGATCCCGGTGATCGCGGCGGGCGGCGGCGGGTCGATCGTGAACGTGTCCTCGGTGTCGGCGCGAAACGGCGGCGGCGGCGGGTCGGTCGTCTACTCCGCGACGAAAGCCGCGGTCTCGACGCTCACGCGCGGGCTCGCGAAGGAGCTCGTGCCTCTGGGGATCCGCGTGAACGCGGTCGCCCCGGGCCTGATCGACACGGCGTTCCACGCCGCGACGCCGCGCAGCACCTGGGACGCGGTCGTCACCGGCATCCCGATGGGGCGCGCGGGTCGGCCGGACGAGATCGTCGGCCCGGTGATGTTCCTCGCGTCCGAGTCGGCCGCGTCGTACGTGAACGGGCAGTCGCTGGAGGTCAACGGCGCGCAGTACTCGCCGTGAGCGCCGAGGCACGGATCAGGAACGCGAGCGAGGAGGAGGCGGGATGCGTGTCGTGGTGACGGGAGCGCGCGGCAAGGTCGGGCGCGCCGCGGTGGGGGCGCTCGTGCAGTCGGGGCACGAGGTCGTGGCGACGGACCTCGTCCGGCCGGCGTTCGAGCGCCCCGATCCGGGCGCTCCCCACTACATCCAGGCGGACCTCACCGACGCCGGGGACACGCTCGCGGTGGTGCGTGGCGCCGACGCGGTCGTGCACTGCGCGGCGATCCCCGAGCCGACCGGCAACACCGCGCACACCGTGTTCCGCACGAACCTCACGATGACGTTCAACTGCGTCGAGGCGGCCGTGCGCTGGGGCGTGAAGCGATTCGTCAACCTCTCCTCGGAGACCGCCCCCGGGTTCTTCTTCGCCGAGCGCCCGTTCGCGCCCGACTACCTGCCTGTCGACGAGGAGCACCCGTTGCGGCCGCAGGATCCGTACGCGCTGTCGAAGGTCTTCGGCGAGCAGCTCATGGACGCGGCGGTGCGCCGCAGCGACATCCGCGCGATCAGCGTGCGGCCGTGCTGGGTGCAGTGGGAGGGGAGCATCGAGTGGAACCTCGGCCCGCAGGTCCGCGACCGGTCGGTCCGCACGCCCAACGTGCACTCCTACATCGACGTGTACGACCTCGCGGACGCGCTCGTCGCGTGCGTCGAGTCCGACCTCGAGGGGCACGAGGTCCTGTACATCGCGTCCCCGGACACGGTCGGGAACCACGACTTCGTCGCGCTCGTGCGGGAGGTGTACGGGCTCGACGTCCCGATCCGGCCGCTCGAGCGCCCCGACGCGTCCGGGATCAGCTGCGCGAAGGCGGCGCGGCTCATCGGCTACGCGCCGAAGCGGTCGTGGCGCGACTACCTCGACCCGGACGGCCACCTCCTCCCCGAGGTCCGCGAGCGGCTTGCCGCGTGGGGCGGCGACGGCCCCCGCTACCACTCGTGAGCGCCGCGGACAGCCAGCCGGCGCCCGTCGCCCCGAGCGCGTTTCCACTGGTCGACCCGGCGCGATGGCTGCTCGAGGTCGTGAGCGTGGCCTCCCTCACCCCGGGCGTGACGCGCGTGCGCGCGCACCTGCTCACGGCGAACGGCACGCCGGGGCCGTTCGCGTACGCGCCCGGGCAGGATCTGACCGTGTCGCTCCCCGCGCCGAGCGGGTCGACGGTGAGCCGGCGGTACACGGTCGACGGGTACGACGTGGCGAGCGGCGTCGTCGAGCTCGCGGTCGTCGCACACGGCGACGGACCGGGCGCCCGCTGGCTCGCCGCGGGCACCGCGGGCCGGAGGGTCGAGGCCGTCGGCCCGCGCGGCAAGATCACGCTCGCGGCGGGCGTCTCGACCCACCTGTTCGTCGGCGACGAAGCGTCGTTCGCGGCCGTCCGCGCGATCGCGGCGGCGGTCCCGGCCGGCGGGCGCGCCCTCGTGCTCGCGGACGTGGCGGGAAGCCACGAGCACCGGGCGATCACCGTCGGCGACGACGTCGCGCTCGACCTCCGGTGGGTCCACCGGGGGGACGCCCCGGCGGAGTCGCCGGCCCGTGTGCTCGATGCCCTCGACGAGCTCGACCTGCCGGTGGCCGACACCCATGCGTACGTGTTCGGCGAGGCGCACGTCGTCGCCGCCGCTGCCCGGGCGCTCGTCGCGCACCGGCTCGACGCGTCGCGGATCTCGGCGAAGCCGTACTGGCGTGCCGGACGGCCCAACGCCGATCGCGGCGAGCCGGACCGCGAGCTGTGACGCAGGGCGCGGCGGTGCCGACCGCGCTCGACGGGCCGGACGGGGAGTCGCTGTTCAAGAGCGTGATGGGCAGGTTCGCTACCGGCGTGACCGTCGTCACCGCGGTCGAGGACGGCGTCCCGGTGGGCTTTACCTGCCAGAGCTTCGTCTCGCTGTCCATCTCGCCACCGCTCGTCGCGCTCGCTCCGGCGAAGAGCTCGACGAGCTGGCCGCGGATGGTGACGGCGGGTGCATTCTGCGTCAACGTGCTCAGCCGGGAGCAGGCGGCGCTCGGGGACGCGTTCGCGGTGTCCGGCGGCGACAAGTTCGCGGGCGTCGCGTGGCGGAGCGCGGTGACCGGCGCACCGGTGCTCGACGGCGCGCTCGCGTACGTCGACTGCTCGCTCGAGCTCGTGCACGACGCCGGCGACCACGAGCTCGTCGTCGGTCGCGTCGTCGACCTCGGCGCGACGGACGCGGCACCGCTCGTCTACTACTGCGGGCGCTTCACGGGCCTGGTCGATCCACCCGCGTCCTGAGCGGCGCCGTCCGGCGCGCGCCGGGCCGGGCGCGGTGCGCGATCGACGCCTCCAGGTCCCGCGCCGGCGGTCGTGAGCGACGTCATGGCAGTCGATGCCGCCTCGGGACCCGCGACCGCCTTCGACGTGGTCGTCGGTCGGCAGCCGATCTTCGACCGCGACCGGGTCGTCGTCGGCTACGAGCTCCTGTTCCGCCACCTGGACGACGAGATGGACCGCGCGGGCGCGGAGCACGGCCTCATGACGGCCGACGTCGTGTTCGGCACCGTGAGCATCGGCGTCGACCGGCTCGTCGGGGACAAGCTCGCCTTCGTCAACGCGGACCGTGCCATCCTCACCGGCGCCGTGCCGATCGTGCTCCCGCCCGGTCGCACGGTCGTCGAGATCCTCGAGACCGTGCGACCGGACGACGAGGTGCTCGCCGGTTGCCGCCGCCTCGCGCGACGGGGCTTCGTGCTCGCGCTCGACGACTTCGAGTGGTTCCCGGGTTGCGAACCGCTCCTCGAGCTCGCGTCCATCGTGAAGCTCGACGTCCTCGCGCTCGGGCTCGACAGGCTCCCGGCGCTCCTCGAGCGGTGCCGCGGGTTCGGCGTCGACCTGCTCGCCGAAAAGGTCGAGACGCCGGAACAGCTCGACACGTGCCGGGACCTCGGGTTCGACTACTTCCAGGGCTACCTGCTCTCGCGTCCGACGACGGTCTCCGGTCGGGCGGTCGCGCCGGACGCCGCCGCCCGGATCGAGCTCGTGGCGAAGCTCGCGGGCGGCGAGTGCGACCTGGCCGAGATCGAGGCGATCGTCGAGCGGGTGCCGGCGGCCGCGCACCAGATCCTCGGGCTCGCCGGAATCGGAGCGGCCGACGGCCTGCGCAGGCCGGTCCGCTCGATCCGTGACGCGCTCGTGCTCGTCGGCTGGCGCTCGCTCCAGAGCTGGGCGGCGCTTCTCGTGCTCGTCGACCGGGGCGACCCGCGAAGCGAGGGCTCGGTCACCGCGCTCGTGCGCGCCCGCATGTGCGAGCTCCTCGCGGTGCGCACCGGGGCCGGCGCGTCGGGAGCCGGCTTCGCAGCCGGAATGGCTTCGACCTTCGACGTGCTGCTCGGCGTGGAGCTCGGGGCCGTGGTGGACGCGCTCGGCGTCGACGAGGAGCTTCGGATCGCGGCGCTCGGGGGCGACAGCCCCATCGGCCGGATCGTCGCCGACGTGACCGATTTCCAGTTCGGGCGGCACGAGCTCGCCTGCCGGTCCGCGGCGAGCCCGCTCGCGCTCCAGCGCGCGTGGGCGGAGGCGATCGACTGGGCCGTCCAGGTCGTGCCCGGCGCCTGGAGAGCGTCGCCGACCGCCCGTCGCGCGACGCGGCGGTGCCGGGCCACGAGGGCCCGGCACCCGACCGACGGCTCTGCTCGCGGCACCCGGCCGCGGGTCAGTTCCCGGCGGCTGCTCCGCAGATCGTCTCGATCATGACCTGCGAAACGAGGTACGGGTCGCAGTTCGCGTTCGGGCGGCGGTCCTCGAGCCAGCCCTTGCGTGCCTTCTCGACGGCCCAGGGGATCCGGATCGACGCGCCCCGGTCCGAGGCGCCGTAGCTGAACGTGTCCCAACGCGCGGTCTCGTGCGCGCCGGTGAGGCGCTCCTTGATTCCGTGGCCGTACGCGGCGATGTGCTTGTCGACCTGGGTCCCGAGCGCCTCGCAGCCGGCGACGATCGCGTCGTATCCCTCGCGCATGGCGCTGGTCGAGAAGTTGGTGTGCGCCCCGGCTCCGTTCCAGTCGCCCGGGACGGGCTTCGCCGCGAAGCTCACCTGGACCTCGTAGTCCTCGGCGATCCGGCAGAGCAGCCAGCGCGCGGTCCAGATCTGGTCGCCGATGGCCGGCGCGCCGAGGATGCCCACCTGGAACTCCCACTGGCCCTTCATGACCTCGGCGTTCGTTCCCTCGATGCTTATCCCCGCCTCCATGCAGGCAGTCGTGTGCCGCTCGATGATCTCCCGACCGACGATGTAGTCGCCGCCGACACCGCAGTAGTAGGGGCCCTGGGGCGCCGGGTAGCCGACTTCGGGCCAGCCGAGCGGCCGCCCGTCCTTGAAGAACGTGTACTCCTGCTCGATGCCGAACAGCGGCTCCTGGTCGGCGTACTTCTGCGCCGCCGCCACGGCGCCGGACCGGGAGTTCGTCGGGTGCGGCGTGAAGTCCGTGAGCTGCACCTCGCAGAGCACGAGGACGTTCCTGCCTCCCCGGATCGGGTCGGGGACGATGTAGACGGGCTGCAGCACGCAGTCGGAGTTGCTGCCGGGCGCCTGGTTCGTGCTCGAGCCGTCGAAGCCCCAGATCCCGGGCTCCCTGCCGTCCTCGACGATCTTGGTCTTGCAGCGCATCAACGGCGTCGGCACCGTACCGTCGATCCAGATGTACTCAGCCTGGTAGCTCACGCCTTACTCCTACGCTCTCTCGGTTCGGCTTGGACGTCGACGGGCGCCGACCGACCGGGTGAGCCCGATCGTCGCCAGACGGACGCGAGGCGAGGGGCCGCTCGCTCGCTCGGACCGGCCCCCGGCTCGGCGCCAGACTCCCAGCGGCACGTTTCCCGACTGTGTCCGGTTTGTGAACTCCGCGTGAACCCGCACGCCGCGGGCGCCGCTCCGGGGGTTCAGCTTCGCGCGCCGCCGCTGCTCCGGGGGCTCAGCTTCGCGCGCCGGCGCCGGCTCGTCGCCGGCGCTTCTCGTCGTACATCGCCGCGTCGGCACGCCGCAGCAGGTCCCGGGTCGAGTCCCCGCGCCTCGCGGCCGCGGCCCCCACGCTCGCGCTGACGGGCAGGCGGCGGTACGCGCTCAGCTCGGCGATCGCGACCGCGATCCTGCACGCGAGGCCGTGCGCGTCGGACGGGTCGGCGCTGTCGACGAGCACGGCGAACTCGTCGCCACCGAGGCGACCGACGAGGTCGCCCGGCCGCGTCTTGGACTCGAGCACCTGGGCGATCGCGACGAGCAGCTCGTCACCCACGTCGTGGCCGTGGGTGTCGTTCACGGCCTTGAAGCCGTCGAGGTCGCAGTAGAGCAGCGCGACGCGCTCGGGCGCGGTGCCGAGCCGGTCCGCGAGCGCCTCCTCGATCTCGACGCGGTTGAGCAGCCCGGTGAGCGGGTCGCAGCTCGCGATCCTGCGCAGCTCGGATACGCGGGCGTGGTGCGCGCTCACGTCGACGAGCGTGACGACGGTCACGGGGACTGCGCCGCGTCCGCCACGCTCGCCGCGCACCGCGAACGTCGCCTCGACGACGCGCTCGGCCGCCGACGGCCGCGGTGGAAGGAGCCGGAAGCTCGTCGTCACCTCGCCGCCCGCGTCGCGGACCGACTCGAGCGCCTGCTCGACGCGCGAGCGGTCGCGCAGGTCCGCGATCCCGGCGAGCCCCTCGTCGTCGAGGCGCGCGATCGCGTCGTGGCAGAGGTCGCGCGCCGCGTCGTTCGCGAAGCGCACCGATCCCGTGGGGTCGAGGAGCAGGATCGGCAGCGGCACGGCACCTGCCAGGCTCTCGAGCTCGCGCTCGACACCCGGGGCGACGGGTGCGTCCGCGGACTCCCGGACGGTAACGACGAAGCCGCGGATGGCCGGATCGTCGAGGCAGTTCAGCGCGTGCACGTCGTGGAACCGCCACTCGCCCGAGGCGACCCGGAGCCGGACCGCGCCGATCCCCTCCCAGCCGGGTGCGGTCGCGAGGCCCGCGCGGGCGAAGGCCCGGACGTGCTCCACGTCGCCCGGGTGGCAGTGCTCGAAGATGCTCGATCCGACTCGCTCGGTGCCGAACGCCGTGCCCGCCCCGCCGAGCAGGGCGGTGATGCACCCGTCGGGCGCGACCGCGAGGACGAGCTCGCCGACGTGCGCCGCGAGCGCGAGGAGTGTGGGCGTGGCCCCCCCGAGTGGCTGCGTGCCCTCCGGGACGCCATGCCACGCTCCGTCGCTACGGCCGACGGCCATGTCGTGAATCAGATCGGAGGAGAGGGCTTGAGATGACACCACCAGGGCAGAACGATAGCGCGCGTCCCGCCGTCCGGCACGCTCGGTAGTGTGCCGACTACCGAGCGCACCGTTCCACGCGCGGTCGCCCCGGCAGGCCGTGGTCGTGGCGACTGGACCGAGATCGCCGGAGTGTCAGGCGAGCACCGCGTCGATCCGCTCGAGCACCGCGTCGTCGAGCAGCGCCATGACCTCGAGCGCCCGCAGGTTCTCGGTGACCTGCTCGCTCGTGCTCGCCCCGGTGATGACCGTCGAGACCCTCGGGTTCACCGCGCACCAGGCGATCGCGAGCTGCGAGAGCGTGCACCCGAGCTCGTCCGCCACGGACCTGAGCGCCGTGACCTTCGCGTTCGTCGCGGGGTCGGTGAGGTGGTCGCGGAGCCACTCGTAGCCCGGGAGCGCCCCCCGGGAGCCGGCCGGGATGCCGTCGACGTACTTGCCCGTGAGCACGCCGGACGCGAGCGGGCTCCAGGTCGTGAGGCCGAGGCCGATGTCGTCGTAGAGCCGCTCGAACTCCGTCTCGACCTTCGCGCGATGGAGCATGTTGTACTGCGGCTGCTCCATGACCGGCTTGTGGAGGTGGTGCCGCTCGGCGATCTCCCACGCCGCGCGGACCTCGTCCGCGGACCACTCCGAGGTCCCCCAGTAGAGGGCCTTGCCGGAGCTCACGATGTCGTGCATCGCGTGCACGGTCTCCTCGATCGGCGTCTCGGGGTCTGCCCGGTGGCAGAAGAGGAGGTCCACCTCGTCGAGCCCGAGCCGGTCGAGCGACGCGTCGATCGCCTGCATGAGGTACTTGCGGTTCAACGTGTTCTTCATGTTCACGTCGTCGTGGATGCCCCAGAACAGCTTCGTCGACAGGACGTAGGAGTGCCGCGGCCAGCCGAGCTTCGCGATCGCATCACCCATGATGCGCTCCGACTCGCCGCCCGCGTAGGACTCCGCGTTGTCGAAGAAGTTCACCCCTGCGTCCCTCGCGACGGACAGGCACCGCTGCGCGAGGTCGCCGGCGACCTGGGACCCGAACGTCACCCACGAGCCGAGCGACAGCACGCTGACTTTGAGCCCCGATCGACCGAGACGCCGATACTCCATGGTGTTCCCCCTCGTCGCGCATCCTGGACCGGTCCGCGGACTGCCGCTCGCGCGGCGCGGGACCGTTTAGCATTCTGGCGGATCGGCGCCAGGCTCCGGACGCGGAGGTGGTCGGGACGAGGAGCGGTGGTCGAGTTGGAGCACGGTGTGGCGGGGTCACGACCCGGGGCGGGCGCGCGCGAGCGGCCGGGGCCCGCCCGGCCTCCGGTGCGCGACGCCGGCGACGGATCGCCCGTCGGGATCGAACGCCCGATCGTGCTCCTCGTCGACGAGCACGCCGCGATCGTCGGCCAGTCGGGCAAGCTCGAGGCCCACGAGCCGCCGGGGCTCCTTCACCTCGCGTTCTCCGCGTTCTTGTACCGGAGCGACGGGCGCGTCCTGCTTCAGCGGCGTGCCGCGTCGAAGTACCACTTCCCGCTCCACTGGGCGAACGCGTGCTGTAGCCACCCCGGGCCGGGCGAGCAGGTTGTCGAGTCGGCGGAGCGCCGCGTCCTCGAGGAGCTCGGCGTGTCGTGCGCGCTCCGCCCGGTCGGCGTGTTCGTCTACCGGGCGACGTGCCCGTCGAGCGGCCTCGTCGAGCACGAGCTCGACCACGTGCTCGTCGGCACGACGGACGACGAGCCGAGCCCGCAGCCGTCCGAGGTCGCCGAGCTCCGCTGGGTCCTCCCCACCGAGGTCGCGGCCGGGCGGCCGGAGGGCGCGCACGCGCCGTGGCTGTCCCGGGCGCTCGAGATCGCGGAGGCCGGCCGGCGGTCGGGCGGCGCGGAACTGCCGGGAGCGGCGCGGGCCCCCGGGCGCCGGATACCGTAGGTGCCATGGCGCTCCCGGGCTCGACGACACAGGTGGCGAGCGTCGGCGCGCGGCGCCCGGCGGTGCTCGCGGACCTCGTGCCCGGCGCAGTCGTCCGGGACGTGCTCCTCGTCCTCGGGGCGGCCGGGGCCGTCGGTGCCCTCGCCCAGCTCGTCGTGCACCTGCCGTTCACCCCGGTCCCGGTCACGGGCCAGACGCTCGGCGTCGTCCTCTCGGGGTGCGCGCTCGGCTGGCGCCGCGCCGCGCTCGCCCTCGCGCTCTACCTCGGCGCGGGGCTCGCCGGGGTGCCCTGGTTCGCCGGGCACACCTCGGGCTGGCAGCAGGCCAACGGCGGCTATCTCGTCGGCTTCGTCGCCGCGGCCGCGCTGTGCGGCTGGCTCGCGGAGCGCGGGGCCGACCGCACCGTGCTGCGCAGCGTGCCCACGATGGTCGCGGGCGAGATCGTCCTGTACACGATCGCGGTCCCATGGCTCGCGCTCGCACTCCACGTCGACCTCGCGCGGGCGATCGCGCTCGGGCTCACGCCGTTCCTCGCGGGCGACGCGCTGAAGATGGCGTGTGCGGCCGCGCTGCTCCCTGCGACGTGGCGCGCGGTCGGCGGCGCCCGCCGCTGAGCGAGGGTCGCCAGGATCGCGCGGGTGCTTCGGACCGCGCCGCGGTTCTCAGCACCGCCACAGCTTCGCCTGCGGCCGTGCCCAGCTTGCCCCGCGATACTTCGCGGTCGTGGACGACCGCCGCAGCGCGCCCGACGCGACGCCGGCCGGACCAGGCCCGGGCCGCGCGCGACACCGCCAGT
>DAHUXW010000047.1 GCA_027306925.1 Acidimicrobiaceae bacterium
CCGGCGGGCCGAAGCTGTCGCGCGTGCTCCGCAACCACCTCGGGCGCACCGCGCGCGACGTCGACGCGGACGCGCTCATCTGGGCGTTCTTCGACCGCCACCGCCTGGGAGGCGGCGCCTAGCCCTCGAGGAACGGCTCGAGGGGCACCGGCCCCGCGGGGGAGACGTCGCGCGCCTCGAGGCGGCCACCGTGGCCGGCCGCGAGCGTGAAGCGCACGACGGCGCCGACGGCGACGTGGCGGCTGCCGTCCGCGATCGCGGTGCAGTGGAACTCGAAGCGCTCGCCGCGGGCGACGACCGTGCCGAGCCCGCGGTCGTCGTCGAACTCCTCGACGACGCCGTCGCGTGCGCCGAGCGTCGCGTGCGACGCGGCCGGCGCGTTCACCGCCACTCGAGGACGTCCCGGATCGCCGGCTCGGCGCGCGACACGCGCTAGCGGACGATCTTCAGCAGGGGGATCTCGAGGATGTCCGTCGCACCCCGGTCCTTCAGCTCCGGGATGAGCACGTTGATCGTCGACTTCGGCACCACGGTCTCGAGCGCGTAGCCGCTCCCGCCGAACAGCTCGGCGACGGTCGGCGACCGCATCGACGGCAGGACGTCGATGACGCGCTCGAGATCCGCGCGGGCGACGTTCAGCTTCACGAGCACGTTCCCGCGCGCCTGGAGCGCTCCCTGCAGCAGCGTGAGGATCTGGCCCATCGCGTGGGCCTTGACGGGGTCCGCGGCCGCGCTCGGGTTCGCGACGAGCTCCGTGTACGACTCGAGGATCGTCGCGACGACCCGGAGGCCGGCGGCGCGGATCGCCCTACCCGTCTCGGTGATCTCGACGACCGCGTCGGCGATCTCCGGGATCTTCGCCTCGGTCGCTCCGTGCGAGAGGCGGACGTCGGCCTTCACCCCGTGCTCGGAGAGGAACCGGGACGTGAGCGCCGGGTACTCGGTCGACACCCGGACGCCGTCGGGCAGGTCCCCGACCGAGTTCCACGGCGCGTCCTGCGCGACCGCGAGCACGACGCGGATCGGGTGGTTCGTGACCTTCGAGTACTGGAGCTCGCCGAGCGAGACGACCTCCGCGCCGGTCTCCTCGATCCAGTCGCGTCCCGTGATCCCGAGGTCGAAGATCCCCTCCGCCACGTACACGGGAATCTCCTGCGGGCGCAGGATCCTCACCTCCTCGACCCGCGGGTCGTCGATGTCCGCGCGGTAGTCGACGTCCGAGCCGCGCAGCACCGCGAGGTCCGCGGCGGTGAAGAGGTCGAGCGTCGCGCGCTCGAGCGAGCCCTTGGGAAGTACGAGTCGCAGCATCGCCCTAGCGTGGCCTGCGCGGCGGCGCACCGCCAGCCCGTACGCGAGAGCCGTTCGCACGGGCCGGTCGCACGGGCCGGTCGCACGGCGTCCGACGACGTCACCGGAGCGGTCAGGCGAGCCCGTCGCCGCGCCCGTCGCAGGTCCCCGCACGCGCACGCCGCTCAGCTCGGACCGCGTGCCGCTCCCTCCGCGATGGCCCGGAGCGCCGAACCCCGGATCCGCTCGACGGCCTCCCAGGGGCGCGGGTCCCCGAAGACCGCGCTGCCCGCGACGAGGAGCCGTGCACCGGCGATCGCGACCGACCGGGCGGTCGTCTCGTCGATCCCTCCGTCGACCTCGACCACGGTCTCGATCCCGAGGCCGTCGATCGCCGCCCGCAGACGGGCGATCTTCGGCAGCACCTCCACCATGAACGACTGGCCGCCGAAGCCGGGGAACACGGTCATCGCGAGCACGAGGTCGACGTCGGCGAGGAAGGGCGCGACCGCCTCGAACGGCGTGTCGGGGTTGCACGCGATCCCGACCCCCAGCCCGAGCTGACGCGCCGTCGCGACGAGCGCGCCCGTCCCGCCGACCTCGACGTGGACCGTGACGGAGGTCGCCCCCGCGTCCTTGAACGCCTCGAGGTAGCGAGCGGGCTCGCTGATCATGAGGTGGCAGTCGAACCTCGCGCCGCTGTGGCGCCGCAGCGACGCGACGACCGGCGGCCCGATCGTGATGTTCGGAACGAAGTGACCGTCCATGACGTCGACGTGCAGCCACTCGGTCGCGGTCGCGACCTCCCCCGCTGCCGCGGCGAGGTTGCCGAAGTCCGCCGCGAGGATCGAGGGGGCGACCTGCACGTCGCCGGGAGCGAGCACCGCGCCGAGGCTACCGCCGGCCGGAGCCGCGCGGCGCGGGCCGGCGCGGTGCGGCCGAGCGAGCCCCCGGCCCGTCGTCCGGACGGCTCGCGACGGGCCGGGAGCTCAGGGGAACAGGCCCTCGACCGAGAGGTAGCGCTCGCCGGTGTCGTAGGTGAAGGTGAGCACCCGCGCGCCGTCGGCCATCTCCGGGACCGTCTGGGCGACCGCGGCGAGTGCGGCTCCCGACGACACGCCGGCGAGGATGCCCTCCTCGCGCGCGCACCGCCGCGTGTAGTGCGCGGCGTCGTCCGCGGTCACCTGGACGACGCCGTCGAGCAGCTCGCCGCGCAGCACCCCGGGGACGAAGCCGCACCCGATCCCCTGGATCGGGTGCGGCGAGGGATCGCCGCCGGAGAGCACCGGGGAGAGCGCCGGCTCGACTGCGTAGACCTTCAGCTGCGGCCAGCGCGGCTTCAGCACCTCCGCGCACGCGGTGATGTGCCCACCGGTCCCGACGCCCGTGACGATGTAGTCGAGCCCCCCGGGGAAGTCGCGGCCGATCTCCTCGGCAGTCGTGCGCGCGTGCGCGTCGACGTTCGAACGGTTCTCGAACTGCATCGGGATCCAGGACGCCGGGATCTCCGCGTGGAGCTCGTTCGCCCGTGCGATGGCGCCCTTCATGCCGAGCTCGCGCGGCGTCAGCTCGAGCTCGGCCCCGTACGCGGTGACGAGCCGGCGACGCTCGATCGAGAACGACTCCGGCAGGCAGAGGATCAGCCGGTACGCCTTCACGGCGCAGACGAGCGCGAGACCGATCCCGGTGTTGCCAGACGTCGGCTCGATGATCACCGAGCCCGGGCCGATGAGCCCGGCCTTCTCGGCGTCCTCGACCATGCCGAGCGCGATGCGGTCCTTGATGCTCCCCCCGGGGTTCACTCGCTCCTGCTTGGCCCACACCTCGACCCGCGGGTCGAACAGGCGCCTGATCCGCACGTGCGGCGTCGACCCGATCGTGTCAAGGATGCTCTCGTACGGCAACGTGGCCTCCCTCGTCAGATCGAGTACTCGCTTGATTCGAGCAGGTCCGAGGCGCTCCGGACACGCGTCTCGCTCACGTTGTGGACGAACGAGCGTGGGGGCACGCTCGTCGTGAGCCAGACGTTCCCGCCGATCACGCTGTCGTGGCCGACCCGGGTCTCGCCGCCGAGCACGGTCGCGTTGGCGTAGAGCACGACCCGGTCCTCGATCGTCGGGTGACGCTTGGCTCCCACGGCGCTCTTCGAGACACTGAGCGCTCCAAGCGTGACTCCCTGGTAGATCTTCACCTCGTCGCCGATGACCGCGCTCTCGCCGATCACGACCCCGGTGCCGTGGTCGATGCTCACCGACCGCCCGATCGTCGCGCCGGGGTGGATGTCGATGCCCGTGCGCGTGTGCGCGATCTCGGCGAGCAGGCGCGGAAGGATCGGCGTCCCGAGGCGGTGGAGCCCGTGCGCGATCCGGTGGACGGTGATCGCGAGGAAGCCGGGGTACGCGACGATGACCTCGTCGAGGCTCTCGGCAGCCGGGTCGCCGGCCGCGATCGCCTCGGCGTCCGCGAGCAGGTGCTCGTAGATACCGGGCAGCAGCGTCATGAACCGCTCGGCGAGCTCCAGCGAACGGCCTCGCGTGACGACCGCGCACAGGACGCGACCGATCTCGGCGCGAACGCCGGCGAGGCGCGCTGCGGCCTCGCCGACGGAGATCGCGGCGTCCGCGGCGTGCTGGGGGAAGAGGAGCGCGAGGATGTCGTCCACGAGCTTCGTGACGTCGCCCTTCGACGGGAGCGCAGCCATCTGCGGCCGCCAGTGGCCGACGAGTATCTCGGCGAACCGCTCGTCGAGCTCGCCGACGGCGCTCGGATCGCTCCTCGACGTCGTCGGACCTTCGACCCTCGCGTCCATGGTGCTCGTCACGCTCCTGGTGCGGCCGGCATGCGGGACCGAGCGGTTGCGTGAACGGCGGCACGGCAGCCGTCCGCATGCCGAGATGCCGGCTCAATACTTGACCAAATCGATTGTATATCGAGCGTCCCCGCTAGCGGAAGCTCAACAGGCTCACGGAATGGGCTGGGAACGTCCAGGCGATGTCACCGGGCAGGACCCGTGCGGACCGCGTGGTCGTTGCGACCTCGCGCGGATGTGCTGCCGTGTTGTACGCGGTCGCGCTCGGCCCGTCGACGAGCGACACGACCATCCGGGTCGGGCGTTGCGACCCGGGAAGGACCACACGCGCCCGGAGCGACCGGCTCGGGCTCGCGTTCACGACGAGCAGCTCGGTCCCGTGCGCGGTCGAGGCCGCCGTGACGAGGAGCGCCGGCTCGCCCGGCGTCCCCATGACGGGTCCGTTCACCACGGAGGAGGCGACGCGCCGCGCGCCGGACAGCCTCGAGACGAGTCGCAGCACCTCGCCCGTCGGCTCGACGACGAAGCGGGGGCCCGGTCCCGCGATCATCGCGCTGTCGATGCTCAGGCCCGGGTCCCACTCGGGGACACCCTCGTAGTCGCGGATCGCGGCGCTCACGCTGTCGACGCTCACGCGCCGGGGGTCGTTCGCGAGGAACGGCGCGGACGTGAGCAGGTACTTGTCCGCCACGGTCACGCCGTGGTCGATCCACTCCCGCAGCTGGGCCGCCTCGAGCACGCCTTCGTACATCGAGAGGACGAACGCGGGGTCGCGACGCGGCATCGGCGCGACGAGCTGGCCGTACTCGGTGAGCACGATCGGAACGTCACGTCCCGACTCGCGACGGACCTCGCGCTCGAGCGCGGCCACCGCGGCACCCTCCTTCGCGGGCGCCCTCATGAGGTCCTCCTCGTAACGGCGGAGGGAGACGTCGACCCGTCGCGGGGCCGCGTACTCGTGGAGCTCGACGCAGTCGTAGGGCATGCGCCTGCCCATGAGCGCGAGGAAGGCGACGTCGCTCTGCTCGGACTCGCAGATCCGCGCGTGCGGGTCCACCCGCTTCATCGCGCGGTAGAACTCGACGAACCCGCCGTGCGGGCCCGAGTCGTAGCTCGCGGTGATCACCGCCCCGCGCGGCGGGATCGCTCCGTGTCGACCGCCGCCGAAGGTGATCTTGCCCGTCGCCGGGACGATCGCGTAGACGTGCGCGCCCGGCCCGGCGCTCGCCAGGCTCGAAACGCGGCGCCACGGCTCGCCGGCGACCTCGACGCGCTCGCTCCCGGGCACGACCGGCGGGTAGTAGACGTAGCGGACCTGCGATCGCGCTCCCGTCGAGCGCGAGGCCGCCGGCATGTCGTCGGCGAACACGCCAACGGGCTGGCGCGTGAAGCGCGTCGTCCCGCCGAACGCGTAGAGGCACGTCGCCACCTCCCCCGCCGGGCAGCTCGGGGCGTGCGGGCCGAACGACACGACCGTCCCCGAGCGCCAGCCGAACTCGGTCGCGGCGTTCTGCTCGTTGCCCACCTCCCAGTCGGTCACCGGATACGGCGCCGGATGGCCGTCGCGCGCGCGAAGCGCAGCCCAGTAGCTCGGCCGGCTCGGGTCCGACGAGGGGTGCGACGACCGGCGAGCGGTCATGTAGGCGACGAAGTCCGCCGCCTCGGCCACGCTCCCGGTCGCGAAGTTCACGACCACCGTGCCGCTCGCCCCGGTGCCGTCGAGCAGGCGGCCGAACTCGTCGGGGCCGACGGTCGAGGCGACCGGGCCGTCGAGCACGTTGGTCAGCCGGGAGGGGACCGACCACTGCACCCCGAAGGGCTCGTTCGCGCGCCGCGCCGACCTCGGACCTATCGCCCGCTCCCAGTGGAAGCTGTCCGCGGTCGTGCCACCCGGGTAGCGCAGCGCGGTGACGCCGATCGCCTTCACGGCCGCGACGAACCCCGGGTAGAAGCGGGACGTCGCCGCGTCGAAGGACCCGCCGCTCCCGTACGGCCAGAGGAGGTTCGCACCGAACAGGGCACGGCTCACCGTGCCGCCCCGACCACCGGCGACGACGATCGCGATCTTCGGCACTCGCGCGACGGCGGTCGTCGCCGCGTCGATCGGGGTCGCCGCACCAGCGCCGACGAGCGCCGGCAGGAGCGCGGCGGCCGCCAGCCGCGCGCCCGCGCGACGGCGCGTCACGAGCCCGGTGCCCGACGGACGGGCGCGTTCCGGGACACCCCGACCGCGGCGGCGCGCACGTCGTCGCGGCCGCCCGACTCGCCGCTCACGGATCCCGTCGCGACGTCCGTCCGCCCGCCAACGCCACGTGGGCGGCGGCGAGACGCGAGCTCGCGACGGCTCGCGGCCGGGGCGTGCGCGCCGCGACGGGCGAGAGCGGCCGGATCCACGGAGGTGGTCGGAGCCGGAGCACCACCGCTTCCTTTCGCCGGTGAGGAGGAGATCGTTCGCGCCGCGAGCGCCGAGGGGACGAGGGGATGTCGTGCGCCGAGCCTAGGTCGGCTGCTCGCGGCCTGCGGCGAGGGCGCCGCAGGCCGCGCCATGGTAGCGGGCACCGGCCCGACCGCCGGGTGCGCACCCGGCCTCGCCGCCCGCCGATCACGAGGGAACCGCCCGCTTCGTCGTCGACAGGCACGTCGCCGTGGGCCCGGGTGGCGGGCGCGGCTCGCGCCACCGGGGTTGCGCGGCCGAGCACGGTACGTGCCTAAGCGCCGAGCACCTCGTCGGGGAGGGGTCGGGCGCCGCGCGCCCACTCGGCGAAGGGCTGCGCGGAGCGCCCGGCTCCCTGCACCTCGAGCAGCTCGAGGCCCCCGTCGGCCGTCACCACGACCGCCCCGCGGAGCGTGCCGGGCGCGGGTGACGCCTGAGCGCCAGCTCCCGGTGCGGGCGCGGCGCGTGCCCGGTGCACGACGAGCCGCTCGCCGCGAAACGTCGTCCACGCGCGCCCGACCCGGACGAGCCGGCGGCACGCGCCGGCGCCGGCCGACCAGTCGAGCCGGAGGTCATCCGGCGTGAGCTTCGAGGCGTAGGTCGCCTCACCGGTCTGCGGCACGGGCTCGGGCAGGGACGCGACGCCTCCCCGCAACAGCTCGAGCAGCAGGTCGGTCCCCATCTCGCCGAGGCGGTCCGTGAGCTCGGCCGCTGTCTCCTCGGAATCGATCGGCGTCGTCAAGGTGGCGTAGACGGGCCCGGTGTCGAGGCCCGCTTCGAGGGCCATGATGCTCACACCGGTGTGCTCGTCGCCGGCGAGCAGCGCTCGCTCGACCGGTGCGGCGCCGCGCCAACGCGGCAGGAGCGAGAAGTGGACGTTCACCATCGCGAGCCGGTCGAGAACCTCCGCTCGCACCAGGCGCCCGAACGCGACCACGACGCCGAGCTCCGCTCCGCTCCCGACGACGTCGGCGACCGTCTCGGTCACCGGCAGGGCGAGCTCGTGCGCAGCCTGCTTCACCGGGTTCGGGCTCGGAGCCGCGCCCCGCGAGCGGCGCCGGTCCGGCCCGGTGGCGACCAGCACGACGTCGTGGCCGGCGCCGTGGAGCGCGCGCAGCGTCGCCGCTGCGACCGCGGGCGAGCCGAGGAACGCGATGCGTGCCAGCGTGCGGGGCGCCGAGCGCCTAGAGCTCGTGCCCGGACGGGCTCGCCGAGGTCCGCCACGCGTCCCGGCCGGGCGCGGCACCGAGCTCGGCGTCGAGCGCCCGACGCCGAAGGATCCGCATCGCGTCCCTGCGCTGCTCCTCGTCGAGGCGCTCGACGACGAGCACCCCGTCGAGGTGGTCGATCTCGTGCTGGAAGCACCGGGCGAGCAGCTCGTCCGCGTCGAGGTCGATCTCCTTGCCGTCGAGGTCGACGCCCACGAGCCGCACGGTCCTCGGCCGGACGACCTCCCAGCTGAGCCCTGGGATCGAGAGGCATCCCTCGTCGTAGGTCCACTCGCCGTCGGACTCCGCGATCCGGGCGTTCAGCACGACACCCGGGCCGTCACCGACGTCGTAGACGAACATGCGCCGCTGGACGCCCACCTGGGGTGCCGCGAGCCCGACACCGGGCGCCTCGTACATGGTCTCGATCATGTCCTCCGCGAGCCGCACGAGCGCGCCGTCGACGTCCTCGATGTCGAGCGCGCGCTGCCGCAGCACCGGGTCGCCGAACGTCCGGATCTCATACGTCGCCACGGCCCCGAGCCTACCGGTCTGGCACGTCCCCGCCGCCCGCCCGTCAGCGGCTCGAATCGTCGGAGGATGCGCCGGTCCCCGATCCGTCGAGCACCGCGATGAAGCCGACGACGACGCGCTCGCCCGCCCCGGGCGCGCGCGGCTCGCCGTCCGCGGCCGACTCGACGACGACCGTCGACGGCCGCTCGGCAGGCACGCGCGCGATTGCGCGCACCGCAGCCGGTGTCGCCGTCGCGCCCGCCGGCGCGATCCCCACCGCGTACCGGCCCGGTCTCGGCAACAACAGCTCGGCCGGGACGAGGAGCTCCGCACCGGGTTCGACCGCGGACCCACCGCCGGCCACTGCCTCCACCTCGACCTCGTGCGGGCGACCGAGCAGGCGCGCGGCCTCCTCGACACGCCCGTCGCCGAGGAGGAGCCGGATGCGGGACGACGAGACGGGCAAGGTCCCGTCGCCGGCCTCGACGTCGACGAGGTCGAGCCGCTCGACGGAGAATCCCAGCTCGCCACCCATCTGCTCGAGCAGCGCGACATCGCCGCGCTGGCGATTGCCGAACCGGAAGCTCGCGCCGACGACGACGGCACGCGCCGCGAGCGCTCCCACGAGGACGGTGGCGACGAAGTCCTCGGCGGTCTCGGCCGCGCGCTCCTCGTCGAAGCGCAGCACGACGACCTCGTCGACGCCGCTCGCCCGGAGCAGCTCGAGCTTGCGGGCGACGCTCGTGAGGAGCTTCGGCGCGCTCTCGGGGCGGACGACGGTCGCCGGGTGGCGGTCGAACGTGAGCACGACGCTGCGTGCGCCGCGCTCGCGGGCCACAGCGATCGCGCGCTCCACGAGCATTCGGTGGCCCACGTGGACCCCGTCGAAGTTGCCGATCGCCACGGCGCTCGAGCGCCGCGCGTGGGTGGAGGCGCCCGATACGTCGATCCCGTCCACCGGCGGTGACGCTACTCGCCTGCCGGTCGATCGGCGGACGGCGCCTCGGCGAGCACGACCTCGGGCTTGGCCTTGTCCTCGCGCCATGCCGTGTAGACCGCGAGGAGCGCGCCGGCCCGGTCGACCACGGCCCACGGTCCGGCGCCGGACACGCCGAGTTCGCGGCGGTCGAGCACCCGGCCGTGCGCGACCTGCTCGTCGAGCGCCGGGTCGAGCTCGACGACGGCGAGGTGCGCGACGAGCCCGATCGGTGGGTGCACGTCGCTGCGTCCGGCGGTGTCGAGCGCCACGGCGCCCTCCACCGTGAACGGGCCGACGGCGGTGCGGCGCAAGCGGCGGAGGTGCGCGCCGCCGCCGAGCGCCTCGCCGACGTCCGCCGCGAGCGCGCGCACGTACGTGCCCGAGGAGCAGTCGACCGTGATCGCGAAGACGTCGGGGCGCTCCGTCGGCTCCACGCCGAAGCGCGTGACCTCGACGGCGCGTGGCGCGCGTTCGACGACCTCTCCGGAACGCGCGATCTCGTGCAGGCGACGGCCGCCGACGCGCACGGCCGAGACCATCGGAGGCACCTGGAGGATCGGGCCGGTCAGCGTGGCGGCGGCCGCGCGCACCTCCGCGGTGCCGACACCCGCCATTTCGAAGCGCCCGACGACGTCACCGCTCGAGTCGAGCGTCGACGTCGAGGTCCCGAGGACGAGCTCGCCCGTGTAGGACTTCGCGAGCCCGGTCGCGTAGCGCATGAGGCGCGTCGCACGGCCGAGGCCGACGACGAGGACTCCGGTCGCGTCCGGGTCGAGCGTGCCCGCGTGGCCGGCGCGCGGCTGCGCGAGGAGCCGGCGGCAGCGTGCGACGACGTCGTGCGACGTCATCCCCGCCGGCTTGTCCACGACCACGAAGCCGTCGAGCTCGACGGCCGCGCGCGCCCCGCGACGTCCCACCGCCCGCGCCCTACGCCCCGCCCAGGTCCGCGTCGTCCCCGGTGTCGTCCGGTGCGTCCTGCTCGGCGCCGTCCCCGACGCCCGAGCGTTCGGCCACCGGCTTCGCCCGCCGGAGCGCGTCCTCGACCGCTGCCCCGGCCTGCACCGCGGGGTCCGCGCGAAATCCGAGCGCGGGCGTGCGCTTGAGGCGCGCCTCGGTCCCTATCGCGCGCTGCAGCGCCCGCCGGTGCTCCTCGAGCGCTTCGACCGCCTCAGCGGGGAGCGACGCCATGTACACGACGGCCTGGCGGAGCCCCGGCTCGCACTCGACCGCGGTGATCGTGAGCAGGCGGAGGCGTTCGTCGGCGTCCGCGCGCCGCTCGAGCTCCTCGGCGAGGATCTCCTTGAGCAGCGCGTTCACCCGCGCGACCCGTGGGTACGGACGCTGGGGCGCGCGCCTACGTGATCCACCCATCGCCCGACCTCCTCCTCGTCGCGCACCGCTGTCCGCCGTCCCGGGCGCCTCGGGGCCGGGACGGCGTCGCGGTCAGGTCCGCGGGACCTCGCGATCCTCGTAGGTCTCGATGATGTCGCCCTGGTGGAGGTCTTGGAAGTCGGTGAGGCCGATGCCGCACTCGAAGCTCTCGTGGACCTCTCTCACGTCGTCCTTGAACCTGCGCAGCGACGAGATCGCGCCCTTCCAGATCACGACGCCGTCTCGGAGGAACCGCACCTTCGAGCCGCGCGTGATCACGCCGTCGCGCACGTAGCAGCCCGCGATCGCGCCGACCCGGGGGACGCGGAAGATCTCGCGCACCTCGGCCTCGCCGGTCACGACCTCCTCGAAGGTTGGCGCGAGCATTCCGACCATCGCGGCCTCGATGTCCTCGAGGAGCTTGTAGATGATCTCGTACGTGCGGATCTCCACGTCGTGGGTCGCCGCGAGCTCGCGGGCCCGGCGGTCGGGCCGGACGTTGAACCCGATGATCGTCGCGTTCGACGCCGCCGCGAGCGTCGCGTCGTACTCCGTGATGCCGCCGACCGCCCGGTGGACGAAGGCGACCTTCACCTCGTCGCGCTCCAGCTTGCGCAGGCTCTCGGTCACGGCCTCGAGCGAACCCTGGACGTCCGCCTTCAGCACGATCCGGAGCGTGGCGGTCTCGCCACGCTGGATCTGCTCGAAGATGTCCTCGAGCTTCGCACCCGCACCGGGAGCGACCGGCGCGCTCCCGTAGCCGGCGAAGCGAATGCGCTGCTCGCGGGACTCGCCGATCGTGCGCGCGACGGACAGCTCGCTCGTCGCCCGGAGCTCGTCGCCCGCGGTAGCCGGCTCGGAGAGGCCGAGGACCTGGACCGGAGTCGAGGGCAACGCCTCTTTCACCTGGTCGCCGCTATCGTCGATGAGTGCCTTCACCCGGCCCCAGGCGGGCCCGGCGACGATCGGGTCGCCGACGCGGAGCGTCCCACTCTGGACGATGACCGTCGCGACCGGCCCGCGGCCGATGTCGAGGTTTGCCTCGAGCACGGTGCCGCGCGCGCGCCCTTCGGGGCTCGCCTTCAGCTCGAGCACCTCGGCGAGCGCGGCGAGATGGTCGAGGAGGTCGTCGATCCCGAGTGACTGGAGGGCCGAGACCTCGACCGTGATCGTGTCCCCGCCCCAGGCCTCGGGCACGAGCCCGTGCTCGGAGAGCTGCTGGAGCACACGGTTCGGGTCCGCGTCCTCCCGGTCGATCTTGTTCACCGCGACGACGATCGGCACGTCGGCCGCCTTCGCGTGGTTGATCGCCTCGACGGTCTGGGGCATGACGCCGTCGTCCGCCGCCACCACGAGCACGACGATGTCGGTGACCTGCGCACCCCTCGCGCGCATCGCGGTGAAGGCCTCGTGGCCGGGCGTGTCGATGAACGTGACGAGCCGTCCGTCGCGCTCCACCTGGTAGGCACCGATGTGCTGGGTGATGCCACCCGCCTCGCCCGCGACGACATTCGCCGCGCGGATGCGGTCGAGCAACAGCGTCTTGCCGTGGTCGACGTGGCCCATCACCGTGACGACGGGCGGACGAGGCCGGAGCGAGGCCGGGTCCTCGGCCTCGTCGTCGTCCTCGGAGAAGTAGCGCGCTTGGAGCGCGGCCTCCTGCTCCTCGCCCGGGTCGACGAGCTTGATGCGCGCGCCGAGCTCGGCCGCGAACAGCTCGATCATGTCGTCGGAGAGCGACTGGGCCGCGGTCACGACCTCGCCCTGGAGGAACAGGAAGCGGATGACGTCTCCCGCGGACCGGTTCAGCTTCGGACCGAGCTCCTGGGGAGTCGACCCCCGCTCGATGATGACCTCCGAGTCGGGCACCGGCGCGTTCGACGGCGAGTAGGTGGCGACCTGGATCGGCTCGAGCTCCTCCTGGTTCCGACGGCGGCGCTTCGCGCGTCGCTGCGGCGGACGGCCACGACCGGCCGGCCCCCCGCGGAGCCCACCCGGTGGCGGCGCGCCGCCACCGGGACGACCCCCGACACCGGCGCCGACGCCGGGACGCGGACCGCCGAAGCCACCGGGGCGCGGGCCGCCGAAGCCACCCGGCC
>DAHUXW010000051.1 GCA_027306925.1 Acidimicrobiaceae bacterium
GCGCCCCGGTGGCGATCTCGGGCGTCAACTTCGCGGTGGCGGAGACGGGGACCCTGGTCGTGGTCGAGTCGGAGGGGAACGGACGGATGTGCCTCACCCTTCCGTCGACCCTCGTCACGGTGATGGGGATCGAGAAGGTGATCCCCCGCTGGCGAGACCTCGACGTCCTTCTCCAGCTCCTGCCGCGCTCGGCGACTGGGGAGCGCATGAACCCGTACACGTCGATGTGGACCGGGACGACCGCGGGCGACGGGCCGCGCGAGTTCCACCTCGTGCTGCTCGACAACGGCCGCAGCGACGCGCTCGCGGACCGAGTCGGTCGCCAGGCGCTCCGCTGCATACGCTGCGCAGCCTGCCTCAACGTCTGCCCGGTGTACGAGCGCGTCGGCGGCCACGCGTACGGCTCGGTCTACCCGGGTCCGATCGGGGCGGTGCTCGCGCCGCAGCTCGACCACGTCGCCACGGACCCCGTCGCGGCCTCGCTCCCGTTCGCGTCGACGCTCTGCGGCGCGTGCTTCTCGGTGTGCCCGGTCCGCATCGACATCCCGCGGCTCCTCGTCCACCTGCGCGGCGAGGTCGTCGAGCGCAAGGCGGCGCGCGGGCCGACCGCCGAGTCCGTCGCGATGGCGGCCGCCGGGTACGTGCTCGGCTCGCGGCGGCGCCTCGACTTCGCGGAGCGCGCCGGTGCGTCGGTCGCGCGTGTGCTCTTCCCGCGGGGCCGCGTCGGCCGGCTCCCCGGTCCGCTCGGACGCTGGACCGACGCACGCGACGCCCCGCTACCGGCCACACAGTCGTTCCGCCGGTGGTGGCTCGAGCGCGCCGCCGCGGCTGGGCCGGCCGCGGCCGGCGCGAGCGGCCCGCCGGCCACTGACGCACCGGCGGACGGCGGTGGTCCGCCGGCCCGGTCCGACGAGCTCGGCATCGCCTCGGTGGCCGCAGCGATGCGCGCGACACGCCGCGGGCGGCGATCCGCCGGCCGGTCGGGCGGACCCGGTGCCACAGGGCGCTCGGCGCACGCTCCTCGCGACCCGTCAGGTCGCGAGTCGGTGCTCGGAGCGGTCCGCGGGGCTCTCGACGCGGCCCCCGGGCCGACGACGCCCGTGCGCCGCGACTACCGGCGCGCGTCCCCGACGGCCGGCGCGCAGGCGACGGACGAGATGCTCGAGCGCTTCGCCGAGCGGATCACCGACTACCGGGCGACGCTCCGCCACGCCGCGCCTCGCGAGGCCGCGATCGCGATCGCGGCCGCGCTCGCCGCGAGCGGCGCGTCGAGCGTCGTGCTCCCGAGCGACTTCCCGGACGACCTCGTCCCTCGGGGCGACCTCGGCCGACCCACGACCGTCACGCGCGACGCGCCGCCGCTCGGCGTCGGCGACCTCGAGCGGACGGACGCGGCAGTCACCGCGTGCGCGGTCGCGATCGCCGAGACCGGGACCATCGTGCTCGACGGCGGCGCCGCGCAGGGACGCCGCGCCCTGTCGCTCCTCCCGGACCACCTCGTCGTCGTGGTCCGCCGGTCACAGGTCGTCGACAACGTGCCCGACGCGCTCGTGAGGCTCGTGCCGACGACGCCACAGACCTGGATCTCGTGACCGTCGGCGACGAGCGACATCGCGCTCGACCGCGTCGAGGGCGTGCACGGCCCGCGGCGGCTCGACGTCGTGCTCGTCGACGACCGCCCCGCGGGCTGAGCGCAGCCGCGCGTGCCGCGTCTCGTCGCCGCCCCGGACAAGTTCCGCGGCACCGCGACCGCACCGGAGATCGCGCAGGCTGCCGCGACAGGCGCGCGGCGCGCCGGCTGGACGGCCTCGTGCGTCCCGCTCGCCGACGGGGGCGAGGGCACGCTCGACGCGGTCGGCGGTGAGGTGCGGACCGACGTCGTGACCGGCCCCCTCGGCCGGCCCGTCGAGGCGCAGTGGCGCCTCGTGCGTGCGGGCTCGCCTCCGGTCGCGACCGCCGTCGTCGAGATGTCACGGGCCTCGGGACTCGCGCTCGCCGGAGGAGCCGCGGGGAACGACCCGATCGGGGCGACGACTCGCGGCACGGGCGAGCTCGTGCGCGCCGCGCTGCGCGCCGGCGCCGACCGCGTCGTCGTCGGCTGCGGCGGCTCGGCGACGACGGACGGCGGCGCGGGCGCCTTGGAGGCGCTCGCCGGCGACCCGGCGCTGCGAGGCGTCGAGCTCCTCGTCGCGACGGACGTCACGACCCCGTTCCTCGACGCGGCGCGGGTGTTCGCCCCCCAGAAGGGCGCGAGCGCCGAACAGGTCGCGCTCCTCGCGGCGCGGCTCGCCGCGACCGCGCGACGGTACGCGGCCGAAATGGGCGTCGACGTCACCCGACTCGACGGCGCAGGCGCGGCCGGCGGCCTCGCGGGCGGGCTCGCGGCGCTCGGAGGTCGCATCGTCTCGGGATTCGATCTCGTCGCGGACCTCGTCGGCCTCGACGAGCAGCTCGCTCGCGCGGACCTCGTGGTCACCGGCGAGGGTTGCCTCGACGCGACCTCGCTCGCGGGCAAGGTCGTGAGCGGCGTGCTCTCGCGCCTCGCGGGCCGGGCGCCCTCGCTCGTCGTGGTCGGGGTGTCGCGCTCGCTCCTCGCAGCCGACCTCGCCGCGGCTACCGCCGTCCCCGAGCATCTCGTGGAGGTCGTCGACCTCACCGAGCGCTTCGGCGCCGAGCGCGCGCTCGCCGAGCCCGTCGCGCTCGTGGCCGACGTCGTGCACGACGCCCTCGCACGCCTGAGCTGACGGTCCGCGCGACCGGGCGTGCGCGACCGGGCGCCGCCGATCATCAGGTGCACTAGATCATTATATTCAAGTATGCTTGATATCGAATGAGGCCGCGCGCCGCACGGGCGCGGGCCGCGCGGCGCGACGGTGCCGCCCACGACGACCGAGGACGGCGCGCGTGATCGCAACCTTCGTCATCTTCCTCCGAGAAGGCATCGAGGCGAGCATGATCGTCGCGATCCTGCTCGCGTACCTCGACCGGATCGGCCAGCGCCGGCACTTCCGCGACGTGCTCCTCGGGGTCGCCGCGGCGCTCGCGCTCGCCGGCGGTGGCGGCGTCGCCGCGTACCTCACGATCCACGCGTACGCGGGATCGCGGGTCCAGACGATCTTCGAGACGTGCACGTTTGCCGTCGCGGCCGTGCTGCTCACGTACATGACGTTCTGGATGCGGTCCCACTCGCGCACGATCTCGAGAGACCTTCGGGCGCGCACCGACGCCGCGCTCGGACGCGGGGAGCGGCTCGGGCTCGCGCTGCTCGCGTTCCAGGCCGTCGGCAGGGAGGGCGTCGAGACGGCCGTGTTCACGCTCGCGATCGTGTTCGCGACCGGCACGCACGGGACGCTCGCCGGTGGACTGGCCGGGCTAGTGGGCGCGCTCGCCATCGCGTTCGTGATCTACCGGCTCGGGCACCGGCTCGACCTCGGCAAGTTCTTCGCGGTCATCGGAGCGGTCCTGATGGTCTTCGCGGCGGGCCTCGTCGCCGACACCGTCGAGAACCTCCAGCAGCTCGGCTGGCTCCGTTTGCTGGACCACCCGATGTGGAACTCCGGCCACGTGCTCGCGGAGGGGTCCGCCTTCGGCGACGTGGTCCACAGCCTCTTCGGCTACGCGCAGCAGCCGACGCCGTTGCAGCTCGTCGCGTACGTCGTGTACCTCGCGGCGACGCTCGCAGCGTTCCTGCGCGCAGGACGGCCGCACCGGGGCGGACCCCGCCGCGCGGCGGGGCGTGCCCGTAGCGCGTCCGAGCACGCCGCAGGCGACACCGCGCTCACCACCTGACGCGGGCCGCGGCCGGCCGGGCCGCGCTCCCCCCGGCGTGGCGCGCTCCCCCGGCGTGTATGGTGGCCCAGACCGCCAGCTCAGCGAAGTCCGGTGGAACTCCGGCGCTGTCCCGCAGCTGTAAGGCCTATTGGCCGAGCCAGATCGCCTGACTGACGGTGCACGAAAGAGAGCCTTCGAGGAAGGGCAGCTCGTGCGGTCAGGACGATCATCGGTCCTCTCCGTCGACGGAACCCCACTCGACCGGAAGGAGGACCCCGAATGAGACGTCACCACCATCTGCTCGCAGTCGTCGGCGCGGCCGCGCTGCTCGCCTACGGCGCGTCGGGCGCGCTCGCGTCGCCGCCCACCGCGCACGGCCGCGCACACGCGCCGGATGCCGCGCGCGCCGCGGCGCCCGGCGCCGGCACGTTCCCCGTCTCGGTGCGCACCCGCTACGGCACGGTCGTGGTCCGCAAGCGGCCGACCCGGATCGTGTCGCTCTCGCCGACGGTCACCGAGATGCTCTTCGCGATCGGCGCGGGACGCCAGGTCGTCGCCGTCGACAACGACTCGACGTACCCGAAGAACGCACCGCGTTCCGGGCTGTCCGGCTACACCCCGAACGTCGAGGCGATCGCCCGCTACCGGCCGGACCTCGTCGTGATCTCCTACGACCCGACGCATCCGGACCTCGTCGAGGCGCTGCACCTCCTCGGGATCCCGACGCTCTTCGTGCCCGCCGCGGCCGACCTCGCGCAGACCTACGGCGAGATCGAGACCCTCGGCAGGGTCACCGGCCGGACCGGCGCCGCGCAGTCCGAGATCGCGAGCGTGCGGCGGCGGATCGCCGCGCTCGTCCGCACCGTGCCCCACCGCGCGCACCCGCTCACGTACTTCTACGAGATCGGCTCGGGCCCGCTCTATACCGCGACCGGCGACACGTTCGTGGGCTCGGTGCTCGCGCTCGCGGGCCTGCGCAACGTCGCGGGGGCCTCGGTCGGCGGCGACGACTACCCGCAGTTCTCGAGCGAGGTCGTCGTGCGCGACAACCCGACGTTCGTCTTCGTCGCGGACGGGGCCCCGGTCGCCGCGGTCGCCGCCCGACCGGGCTGGTCCGCGCTCGGCGCGGTCCGGGCGCACCGTGTCGTCGAGCTCGACCCCGACGTCGCATCACGCTGGGGCCCGCGCGTCGTCGACCTGCTGCGCGCGGTGATCGCCGCGGTCGACAAGGTCCCCGCCGCGGCAGCGGGCTGACCGGGCGGGCGGGCGTGGGCACGCCCCCGGGCGACGACGCGCGCGCGGGCGCGCGGGGCCTCGACGACGCGCGCGCGGCACCGGTCGAGCCGTCACGCCTTCGCCCCGGTGCGTTCCTCGCCTGCGTCGCCGCGCTCGTCGGGGCAGGGATCGTCGGGCTCGTGCTCGGGCCGATCCCCGTGAGCGCGACCGGCGCGCTCGCCGAGGTGCTCCACCGGGTCACCGGGCTGAACATCGGGCGCGGCCTCGGGGGGGTCGACGCGTCGATCGTCTGGCAGATCCGCGCGCCGAGGGTCGCGCTCGCCGTCCTCGTCGGCGGCACGCTCGCGATGGCGGGCGGCGCGTACCAGGGCGTGTTCCGCAACCCGCTCGCCGACCCGTACCTGCTCGGGATCGCCGCGGGCGCCGGTCTCGGCGCGACGATCGCGATCGGTGCGGGCGCCGAGGGGGTGACGGGCCCCCTCGCGTGGGTACCGCTCGCGGCCTTCGCCGGAGCGATCGTCGCGGTCGTGTGCACGTACGCGCTCGGCGCGCGCGGCGGCGAGCGGTCGGCGGCGACCCTGCTGCTCGCCGGTGTCGCGATCTCGAGCATGCTCACCGCCGTCCAGACCTACCTGCAGCTCCGCCACACCCAGACGCTGCGGGACGTCTACTCCTGGATCCTCGGCGACCTGTCCACCGCGGGGTGGCACGACGTCGTCCTGCTCCTTCCGTACACGGTGCTCTCGTGCGCGGTGCTGATCGCGCACCGCCGCCGGCTCGACGTCCTCGCGGTCGGCGACGACGAGGCCGCGTCGCTCGGCGTCGACGTCACGCGCACCCGCCTCGTCGTGCTCGCCGCCGCGTCGCTCGGGACCGCGGCGGCCGTGTCGGTGAGCGGCCTCATCGGGTTCGTCGGGATCATCGTGCCGCACGCGGTCCGCATGCTCGGCGGCGCGAGCTACCGCTCGGTGCTCCCCCTGTCGTTCCTCGTCGGCGGCGCGTTCCTCGTACTCGCCGACCTCGTCGCGCGCACGGTCCTCGCGCCGGGCGAGCTGCCCATCGGCGTCGTGACCGCCGCGCTCGGCGGGCCGTTCTTCGTGCTCATCCTCCGCCAGCGAAGCACGGCCCACTGGTGACCGGCCGGGGACGCCGGAACCTCCGGGCAACAGCCGCCCGGCGCGTGCCCGGCGGCGCGCCGCAGACGGCCGCGGACCTCGCATGCGACGGCGTGTCGGTCTCCCTCGGCGGGCGAAGGATCGTGGACCGCGTCAGCCTTGCGGTCGCCACCGGCCGCTGGTGCACGATCGCGGGACCGAACGGTGCGGGCAAGACCACGCTCGTGCGCGCGATCGCCGGCCTCGTCGCGTACGACGGCTCGGTGCGCGTGGGTGGTGCCGCGCTCGACCGGCTGCGACCCTCGGCGCGCGCGCGGCTCGTAGCGCTCGTCCCGCAGCAGCCGGTCGTCCCGCCCGCGATCACGGTGCTCGACTACGTCCTGCTCGGCCGGACCGCGCACCTCCCGCCGCTCGGCGTCGAGAGCGCCGTCGACCTCGACGCCGCGCGCGGCGCGATCGAGGAGCTCGACCTCGGGCCGTTCTGCGGCAGGCACGTCGGGTCGCTGTCCGGCGGGGAGCGCCAGCGCGCGGTCATCGCCCGCGCGCTCGCGCAGTCGAGCCCGGTCCTCGTGCTCGACGAGCCGACGACCGGCCTCGACCTCGGCTACCAGCAGGACGTGCTCGACCTCGTGTCCGCGATGTGCCGCGAGCGCGGGCTCACGGTGCTCTCGACGATGCACGACCTCACGCTCGCGGGCGCGTACTCTGACGAGCTCGTGCTCATGACCGAGGGGCGCGTCGTCGCGAGCGGCCCGGTCGCCGAGACGCTCACCGCCGAGAACCTCGCCCTCGTCACGAGAGCGCGCTTCCGCCTCCTCGACGAGTCCGGCCGGACCGTCGTCGTGCCGCTGCCGCTCGCCCGGGACCACCGGTAGCGGGCGGGTCGGCGGGCACGGCGCCTGGCCGACGCCGCGACCCGGGGCTCAAAGCTGGAAGGCCTCGGCGATCGACCGCTCGGCCTCGGCGTAGGCGAGGCCGGCCTTCGCGAGCAGCTCCGCGATCGCGGCGAGCGCCTGGTTCACGTGGTCGGCGCCCTGGTGCCACTGGGACCAGAGCTGCTCGAAGGACTCGCGGGCGGAACCCTGCCATCGCTGCGCGAGCGGCTCGATCTTGCGCTCGAGCTCCGCGATCATCATCTCGATCGCCGCGGCGCCCTGGTGGACCTCACCCGCGAGCGCCTGGAGATCGTCGGGGCTGACGCCAATCTCGCTGGGCATCACTGGACCTCCCGAAAGACCGCCGCGCGACGCCCCGGTCGAGCGCTGACCGGCGGTACCGCCACGCGGGACGCACGCACGCTCGGCGCCACCGGTATTGCTAGCACAGGCCGGCCGAGGCGTGAACCGGGCCGCGCGCCCCGGCGGGCCGGGTGCAGCTACCGGCCGGTGGCGGGCTCGTCGCCCGGCGAGCGCGGGTCCGCGTCCTCCGCCTCCGCCGCCACGTCGTCCACGAGCTCGGGGTGGGTCGCGGCCACGTCCCACAGCCGGCCGGCCACGGGCTCCTCGTCGAGGCCGAATCGCTCGGCCACGGTATGGGCGATCTGGCGCGGCCACCGCCGGCCCCTGTCCGGCTGGCCCGCGGCCCCGCCGGGTGCCGCCGGATCGACGTCCGCGTGCGGGCCCGCGTCCGGCACCTGGTCCGCCTGCGGGGCCGCGTGGAGCTCGGGGCCGACGTGCCTGGCGTCGCCGGGCCCGGGCTCGAGGTCCGCGAGTCGGGGTGCAGCCCGCCCCTTGTCCGCGGCCGGCTCGCGGTCCGCGCCGTCGGGCCGCGGATCGCCGGGCGACGGCGCGGCAGGCGGAGGGAGGCGGGGGTCGCCCGCAGGCCCGGCGACGTCCCCCGCGCGCGTCACACTCCTCGCGCCGACGGCCTTGCGGGCCGCGGCGACCGGCTGGCGGCCCGTCGGGCCGATGAGCGCGACCGTCAGCACCGCGCCGGCCGCGCCGCGCGCGAGCGACTCGCGGGTCCCCGCGGACAAGCCGAGCGGCGCCGATCCCGCGGTCAGCTCGCGCCCGCGTGACGCGATCCGCGACAAGACCCCTTGCGCGAGATCGAGCCGTGCGCACGGCGTCCCGAGCCCGCCCAGCTCGCCGTGGAGCGCGTCGACCGCGAGCGCCGGTCGTGGCCAGTGGTTGCGCAGGACCGGCACGAGCGCCGACGGGTCGAGGCCGACGTGCTCCGCGTAGCGCCACAGCCCGACGACCGCCGCCTGCTCGACGTGGAGCAGCTCGAGACGGCCGTGCTCGAGGGCGTCGAGGTCCACCCTCGGCACCCCGGTCGCATCCCGCACCTCCTCGAGCGATCGCCCTGAGCGCTCGCGCGCGGCGCGCAGGAGCAGGCCGACCTCCACCGGGTTCGCCGGAGGCGGAGCTGTGGCGACGGACGTCCGGGACCCGGGCGCAGCCTTCGGCGGTCGCCGGAACAACCTCAACATCGCGATGCCTCCCCCGTCTGCACGCCCGCCGTCCGCGACCGCGTCAGTGCACCCTGACGAGCCGCAAGGTATCCGCGACCGGCTCCGCCTCGCTCGGCGAGCCGGCGAGCACGACGACCACGTCCCCCGGGACGGCGTAGCCGGCTTCGACCGCACGCTTCACGGCAAACCACACGACGTCGTCCGTGCTCTTGGACTCGGCGACGTCGAGCGTGTCGACGCCCCAGCTCATCGAGAGCTGGCGGGCCGTGCGCGCGGACGGCGTCGTCGCGACGATCGGCATGGCCGGGCGAAAGCGCGAGATCGCCCGCGCGGTCGCGCCCGAGCGCGTGCACGCGATGATCGCGGCCGCGCCCTGCTCGGCCGCGGCGCGCCACGCGGCGCCCGTGATCGCCGCGGTGATCCGGGCCGCGGACGAGGGCGGGCCGGACACCTGCTGGACTCCGAGTCCCGCACCCCACGCCGCGTAGTCGAAGTCCTCCTCGGTCCGCGTCACGATGCGCGCCATCGTCGCGACGACGTTCACCGGGTCGGCACCGATCGCCGTCTCCGCCGAGAGCATGACCGCGCTCGTGCCGTCGAGCACGGCGTTCGCGACATCGGTCACCTCGGCACGCGTCGGCACCGGCGCGACGACCATCGACTCGAGCATCTGGGTCGCGGTGATCACCGGGCGACCGAAGCGGACGCCGGCGCGGATGATCCGCTTCTGGTGGTGCGGCACGTCCTCCAGCGGGACGCGCACACCGAGGTCGCCCCGGGCGACCATCACCGCGTCCGTGACCTCGAGGATCGCGTCGAGGTCCTCGATCGCCTCGAGCGTCTCGATCTTCGCGCAGAGCATCGGCCCGTCCCTGCCGACCGCGCTCCGGACCTTCTCCATGTCCGCCGCGCGGCGCACGAACGAGACCGCGACCGCGTCGACGCCCTCGGCCGCGAGCACCTCGAGCCTTTCGAGGTCCTCGACGGTCGGCGTCGAGAGCTGCATGCTGCGCGCGGGCGCGGTGACGCCGGGGCGTCCCTGGAGCCGCCCGCCGGAGCGGACGCGGACGCGGACGCCGTCGTCCGCGTCGCCGAGCACGACGAGCGAGACGCCACCGTCGCCGAGCGCGACGGCGTCGCCCGGCTCGAGGCGGTGGACCACGTCGTCGACCGCGACCGCGATCCGCTCCGCGGAGCTCGTCGGCGACGTCGAGCCCGGCACGAGGAGCAGCTCGTCGCCCGCGACGAGCACGACGCCGCCCTCGGGGAACGGCGTGGCGCGGATCTTCGGCCCCGGCAGGTCTGCGAGGATGCCGACGTGCGGCGCGACCTCGCGAAGCGCGCGCATGCGCTGCACGGCCTCGTCGACGTCGCCGTGCGCGAGCGTGATCCTCGCGACGTCCATGCCCGCGTCCGCGAGCGCCCGAAGCGTCGCCCGGTCGTCCGACGCCGGTCCGATCGTCGCGACGATCCGGGTCCGGCGGTGCGGGACGCGGCGCCGCGGGGCACGGGCGCCCTCGGTGTCGTTCGCCACGTCACGTACGGTCGCCGTCGCGTCGCGGCTCGCGGGTCGAGGATCTCCGGCAGGCTCCATCACACCAGCATGCCCGAAGTCGTGCGCCGCGACGAGCCGGCGCACCGCGACCGCCCCGCAGGTCGCACGTCGGCGCCCGCTACGCGACGTAGGGGATCGTCTGCGGGCCCTCGGGGAGCACGCAGCACCGCGCGCCCGGTCCCGCGCGCTCGAGCTCCCCGGCGACGAACGCGGCCACGTCGGCGACCGGCTCGAGATGGGCCGACACGAGCGCATCGTCGCTCAGGCCGTCCGCGTGGACCGCGACGCGCGCCTCGGTCTGCACCCGCGCCTGGACCTGCACCTGCCACTGGTCCGCGACGGTGTGCGCGCGCGCTTCGATCGAGGCGAGGAGCTCGGCCGGCGACGACGCGGACGACAGGATCTCGCGGTAGGAGCCGTGGTCGGGGAAGCCGTCCGCGCACTGCGCGACGACCACGATGACGCCCCCGCGGCGCACGACGCCCGCCGCGGCGGACATGCCCTTCACCGACTGGTAGAGGTTCTGGTCGAGCGGGTAGCCGGCGTTGCTCGTCACGACGACGGGGAAGCGCTCGGGCACGGGCTGCATCGCGACCTGCCGGGACCGGGCGCACGCGGCCGCGTGCATCTCGAACAGGTCCCCACCGAACGCCTCGACGATCCGCTGGCTAGCGTCGAGCACGACGTCGCACGCGAAGTGGACCCCGATCGCCGCCGCGATCGTGCGCACGTCGTCCTGGACGGGGTTGCCCTCGATCACGCCCCAGGTCGCACGCGGGTCGCCGATGCGCTTCGCGTCGTGGAGCACGAGCGTCGTCGCGAGCCCCGCGAGGCCGGGCGCGACGAGCTTCGCTCCGCCGGAGAAGCCCGCGAAGAAGTGCGGCTCGACGAAGCCCGTCGTGATCCGCACGTCGGCCTCGACCCAGGTCCGGTTGACCTCGACGGGGACGCCGCGTCCCATGGCCCCGAGGTCGACGAGCGAGGACGCGTCGCGCGCGTCGTGGTTCACGACCCGGACGCGCGCGAGCACGTCACGTCCGAGCATCGCCTCGAGCTCGGCGGGCGTGTTCGCACGGTGCGTGCCGGTCGCGACGAGCACGACGACGTCCTCGAGGCCGACGACGCGCTCGATCTCGTCGAGAAGGACCGGCACGACGACGTCGCGCGGCTGGGCGCGCGTGCCGTCGCAGATCGCGATCGCGACGCTACGCCCCGGCGCGAGCCGCTCGACGAGCGGCGGCCCGGCGACGGGCCGCCGGAGCGCCCGGAGCACCTCGGCGCGTGGGTCCGCGGCCGGGGGCCGGTGCGAGGGCCGCACGACGAGCGTGCGGTCGTCGGGGAGCTCGACGGCGAGGCCGGTAGTGCCGTAGGCGAGGTCGACGATCACGCGGGACCTCCTCAGCTCGCCGGGCTCACGGAGCTCATGTTGAACTCGGCGACACGAAGGGTCGGCATCGCGGTGCGGCTCGTCCACTCGCCCCACTCTCGCGAGAGCGCCCGCTCGCTACGGCCCGCCTCGACGACACGCCCGAGCAGGTCGACCGGGCTCTCGTTGAAGCGGAAGTTGTTGACGGCGCCGACGATCTCGCCGTGCTCGACGAGGTAGACGCCGTCGCGCGTGAGGCCCGTGAGCAGCAACGTCGCGAGGTCGACCTCGCGGATGTACCAGAGGCACGTGAGCAGCAGGCCGCGCTCGGTGCCCGCGACGCCCTCGTCGAGCGACGCCGCCGCCCCCGGGAGCTCGAGCGTGAGGTTGTCGACCGGCGGCGTGAACTCGGCGCCCGAGCGCGCGGCACCCGCGCGGTGGTAGCGGAGACGCTCGAGCCGCCCGCCGTCGACCCAGCGAGTCGGTCCGATCGCCGCGCCGTCGTCGAAGACGGACACGTCGCTCGAGGACGCGCCCGCCGCGACGAACGGCTGGCACGCGAGCCCGTGCGCGAGCGGGTCGCTCGACAGCCGGAGTGGCGAATCGGAGAGCACGTCGCCGATGCGCGTCCCGCCGCCGGGGCGCGCGAAGACGCTCCGGCCGTCCTCGGCGTCGCGGCCGCTCGCCGCCTCGGCGAGCACGATCATCAGGTCCGCGACCGCGTCGGGCGGGAGCACGACGTCGTAGTGCCCCGGCGGCAGCTCGATGCGACGCGCCGCCCACGACAGGCGCGTCGTGACCCGCTCGTTCAGCACGACGATCGCGTCCGGCGCGAGCCGGTCGCCCCCCGCCCCGGCCCACGCGGACGCCGCGCCGTCCGCCGCGCGCGCGACGAGCTGGAGCGACGCCGTGGGCTGGACGTGGCGCAGGCGCGTCCCGGCCGAGGTACCGAGGTAGGTCGTCGTGCTCTCGTGGCTCGCGAAACCCGACTGCACGTGGCCGGCCGCCCGCGCCTCGCCGAACACCTCTCGCAGCCCGGCGACGACCGGAGCGACCGCGTCGAACCCGGCGAGCACCGGCGCGTCGGCGAAGTCGGACGCCTCGCCCGCCGCGACGAGCGGCGCTTCGTCCTCCGCGGCCGTCGCTGCCCGGGCGTCGGACTCGGCCGCGGCGACCAGCTCCGCGACGTCCCCGCCGCCGCTCCGGCTCGCGACGCCGACCGAGGTGCCCGACGCCCCCGCGTGGAAGCTCACGACCGTGACCCTCCGGTCGCGGCGTTGCCCGTTCGTCGTGGTCGTGTTGTTCGCGAACCGGACGTCGACCTCGCTGCGCTCCTCCACGATGACCGCGCACCGGCCCGCGGTCGCCGCCGCGAGCGCGCGCTCCACGACCTCGTGCGCCGGGTCGAGCGGCGTCCCGGTGCCTGCGACCGAGCTCACGACGCGCCCGCGACGCGCCGGGCGGGCGCTACCGTCACCGTCCGGACTCCCCGAGCGTGTTCAACACGTTCACCTGCCGGAACAGCGCGCTCGGGCATCCGTGGCTCACGGCCGCGACCTGGCCGGGCTGGCCCTTGCCGCAGTTCATCGCGCCGGCGAGCAGGTAGGTCGACTCCCCGCCGAGAGCCCCGAGCGCGCCCCAGAAGTCCGTCGTGCGCGACTGGTACGCGACGTCGCGCAGCTGGCCCGTGATCCGGCCGTGCGAGATCTCGAAGAAGCGCTGGCCCGTGAACTGGAAGTTGTGCCGCTGCATGTCGATCGACCAGCTCTTGTCGCCGACCACGTAGATGCCGCGGTCGACGCCCGCGATGAGCTCGGCGGTCGTCGGCCCGGCGGCCCCGCCGTGCGCGAGCGACACGTTTGCCATGCGCTGGATCGGGATCATGAGCGGCGAGCACGCGTACGCGCAGCCGTTCGACCGGGCGAAGCCCGCCTCGGCGGCGATCCGCCGGTCGAGCTGGTAGCCGACGAGGACGCCGTCGCGGACGATGTCGAACGCGGTCGCCGCCACCCCCTCGTCGTCGTACGCGACGGTCGCGAGCCCGTGGGGGGTCGTGCGGTCACCCGTCACGTCCATGAGCTCCGAGCCGTAGCGCAAGGTGCCGAGCTGGTCGAACGTCGCGAACGACGTCCCCGCGTACGCGGCCTCGTAGCCGAGCGAGCGGTCGAGCTCGGTCGCGTGGCCGACGGACTCGTGGATCGTGAGCCACAGGTTCGTCGGGTCGATCACGAGGTCGTACGCGCCGGGCTCGACGCTTCGCGCTGCGAGCTTCTCGGCGAGCCATCCGGGCATGGACTCGAGCTCCGACTCGAAGTCCCAACCGTCGCCCTCGAGGTACTCGAAGCCGCGCCCGACCGGCGGCGCGCACGTCCGCATCGTCTCGAACGCCCCCCCGGGACCGTCGAGCGCGAGCGCCTCGAGGCTCGGGTGGACCCGCACGCGGCGCTGGGTCGTCACGGTGCCCGCGAGGTCCGCGAAGTGCTTCTCCTCGGCGACCGCGTGGAGGCTGGCGGTCACGTGGTCGACGCCGGGCGCCGCGAGCAGGCGGCGGCTCCAGGCGCCGAGGAGCGCGACGCGCTCGTCGATCGGGACCGTCGTCGGGTCGCGGCGGTAGGGCGCCTCCCAGGTCGACTCACCGTGCGCGGGCTCGGGCGCGAGCTCGACCGGGGCCGCGCCGGCCGCCGAGGTGACCTTCGCGAGCGCGACCGCCTGGTCGACGAGGCCTCGCGCCGCGTCGGCGTGGAGCTCCACCGTCGCCGCGAAACCCAGCGCGTCGCCGTGGACCACGCGCACGCCCACACCGACCTCGACGTCGTCGGACGTGCCCTCGACCGCGGCGTCGCGCAGCGCCAGGTACTGGTCCCGGATGACCTCGACGCGCACCTCTGCGTGACGGCAGCCGAGCTCAGCCGCACGCGCGAGCGCCGCGGAGCGGATCGCCTCGAGCGGCAGCTCGGCGAGCGTCGGCACCGCACCGCTCATCGCGGGGCCCCCGGTGGCAGGTGGCAGGCGACGGCCGCGCCGGTGCGCGCCTCGCGCGCGAACGGCTCCGACACTCCCACGCGACCTCCCCGGCCGTCGCTCCCGACGCCGCGCGCCCGGGCGGCACGCCGGGTCGGGACCCTGTTGCAACGCTAGCCTGCGCGTCTGTCGCCGTCGCCCCGGTGGCGGCACGGCGGCAGCCGGCACGGCGCACATCGGTCACGGCGTACAGCGTCACGGAGGAGTGGTGGGAGCACGGCAGGACGGCGCACGTCGTGCGGTGACGGCGGTCGGCGCGCTCTCGCGCGCGCTCCACGCCGGCGGCGGCTCGACGATCGGCGGGCGCATCGGGCTCGCGCTCGACCCGGACCTGCTCGCGTCGCTCGCGGTCGGGCGCGAGGTCGCGCTCGTGTCCGGGACGAACGGCAAGACGACGACGACGCGCCTGCTCGTGGAGGCGCTCGGGGGGCCGGGCGAGGTCGCGACCTCGCTCGCCGGCGCGAACATGCCCGGCGGGCTCGTCGCAGCCCTCGCGCCGGCCCGCGACGGCGAGCCCGCGGTGCTCGAGGTCGACGAGGGCTACCTGCGCGACGTCGCGCGCGCCGTGCGCCCGCGCGCCGTCGTCGCGCTGAACCTCTCTCGCGACCAGCTCGACCGCGTCTCGGAGGTGCGGATGGTCGCGGCACGCTGGCGCGACGCGTTCGCCGAGCTCGACACGACCGTCGTCGCGAACTGCGACGACCCGCTCGTCGCGTGGTCGGCTGGAGCGGCGCGCGACGTCGTCTGGGTGGCCGCGGGAGGGACCTGGCACGCGGACGCCCACCACTGCCCCGTGTGCGACGCGGAGATCCGGTTCGCGGCGCCCGGCGAGGCCGCCGGCTGGTCCTGTCGCTGCGGCTTCGCCCGCCCCACGCCTCGCGCCGTGCTCGAGGGCGGCTCGCTCGTCCTCGACGGGCGCGCGTCGCCGATCGACCTGGCACTTCCAGGGCGGTTCAACCGGGCCAACGCGGCGATGGCCGCCGTCGCGGCGACCGTGCTCGGGCGGAACCTGGACGAGGCGACTTCGGCCGTCTCCCGGGTCGGAGAGGTCGCGGGCAGGTTCGCGGTCGTGCGCGACGGAGCGATCGACGTCCGGCTCCTGCTCGCGAAGAACCCGGCCGGGTGGAGCGAGCTCATCGAGATGGTCGCGTCGGGCGCGCGACCCGTCGCCGTCGCGATCAACGCCAGGGACGCGGACGGTCACGACCCCTCGTGGCTCTGGGACGTCGACTTCGAACGACTCGGCGGCTCGACCGTCGTCGCGACCGGCGAGCGCCGCCACGACCTCGCGGTTCGCCTGCGGTACGCGGGTGTCGCCCACCGCGTCGTCGAGGACCAGGTCGAGGCCGTGCATCTCGCGGCCGTCGCCGGGGGGGTCGACTACGTCGGCAACTACACGGCGTTCCAGCAGCTGAGGCGATCCCTCGCCGCCGCGCGTCGCGTCGAACGACCGCCCGCGCCCGACCCGGGCGTGCTCCGGCCGCCGGGGCCCGCGGTCGCCGCGCGCGCCCCCGGGCGCGCGAGTGCCCGTCGCGAGCGGCTCACGGTCGTCGTCGTCCACCCGGACCTGCTCGGGACCTACGGCGACGGTGGGAACGGGGCCGTGCTCGCGAGCCGGGCCGCATGGCGTGGTCTCGCGGTCGAGCTCGTGCTCGCGACCTCCGACGCCCCGCTGCCGCGCGGCGGCGACCTCTACTGCCTCGGCGGCGGCGAGGACGGACCGCAGGGGCGCTCGGCCGCGCTGCTCGCGGACGGGGCGCTCGAGCGCGCGATGGACCACGGCGCGACGGTTCTCGCCGTGTGCGCCGGCTTCCAGATCGTCGGGACGACGTTCGCCGGGCCCGGCGGCGCGCCCCAGCACGGGATCGGGCTCGTCGACGTCGAGAGCGTGCGCGGCACCGGCCGCCGTGCGGTCGGCGAGGTCGTCGTCGAGAGCGTCGAACACGCGGCGAAGGGCGGCAACGGCTTCGCCCTGGACGCGGGCCTCCTGCTCTCGGGCTTCGAGAACCATGCGGGCGTCACCCGCCTCGGTCCGGGCGTGGCCCCGCTCGGGCGGGTCCGGTCGGGCGCGGGCAACGGGGCGGGCGCGGCCGGCCGGCCGGAGGGCGCGGTCACCGGTCGGGTCGTCTGCACCTACCTCCACGGACCGGTGCTCGCGCGCAACCCCGCGCTCGCGGATCGGCTTCTCGCGTCCGCGACCGGGGCCGCGCTCGCGCCCCTCGACGACACGGAGGAGGACCTCCTGCGGCACGAACGGCTGCGAGGCGCGACAGGGAGATTGCGACCCGGCATAGGGTCTCTCGTGCGGGTAAGGTGATGCGAATGGATGCCAGCGCGGGCATCGGGGGAGTCGGAGGCGAGCTGCTCACGCCGCTGGGCTGGAGTGAGCGCGCGAAGGCCTACGTCGCTCTCACGAAGCCGAGGATCATCGAGCTCCTGCTCATCACCACGATCCCGACGATGTTCGTCGCGGCGCGGCGCCTGCCCTCGGCCGGCCTCGTCGCCCTGACGCTGGTCGGCGGAGCGCTCGCGGCCGGCGGTGCGAACGCGATGAACATGGTCTACGACCGCGACATCGACGCGATCATGGAGCGCACGAAGAACCGACCGCTCGTGACCGGGGCCATCTCGCCGCGGGCCGCGCTCGTGTTCGCCGTGTCGCTCGAGGTCGCGTCCTTCCTCCTGCTGTGGAGCACGGTGAACCTGCTGTCCGCGGTGCTCGCGGTCTCGGCAACGGCCTTCTACGTCGGCGTGTACACGATGTGGCTGAAGCGCTCGTCGCCGCAGAACATCGTGATCGGCGGCGCGGCGGGCGCCGTGCCCGTCCTCGTCGGGTGGAGCGCGGTCACGGGCCACCTCGCGCTCGCCCCGCTCGTGCTGTTCGGCATCATCTTCCTCTGGACGCCGCCGCACTTCTGGGCGCTCGCGGTCCGCTACCGGGACGACTACGCGGCTGCGCACGTCCCGATGCTTCCCGCGATCGTCGACCTTCCGAAGGTCGTGCGTCAGATGATCATCTACACGGTCGCGCTGTGGGCGCTGTCCGCGACGCTCGCGCCGGTCGCGCACCTCGGCCCCGTGTTCTTCGGGATCACGATGGTGCTCGGCGCGGCGTTCTTCTGGAAGGCGTGGTCGCTGCGCGCCGATGCGAGCCCGAAGCGGGCGATGAAGGTCTTCGGCTTCTCTATCACCTATCTCACGCTCCTGTTCTTCGCGATGGGTGTCACCGCCGTTGTCCGTCACCCCTGACCTGACAGGGACCCGGCACGAGGCGCCGGAAGGAGTCGAGGGCGGCGGCGCGCCCGGCCGCCGCGCGCGCTGGCCTCTCGCCGTCGTGCTCGTCGCGGCCGTCGGGCTGGCCGCCTTCGTCGTCTACGCGGTGGCCTCCGCGGGGCGCGCGAAGCCACCGGTCGGGTCTGGGCTCCCGACGGTCCCCGCGGGCCGGGTCGCCGCGTCGTTCTCGCTCCCCCGACTCGGAGGCGGCGCGCCCGTCACCCTCGCGGCGTTCCGAGGCAGGCCGACGATCGTGAACTTCTTCGCCTCGTGGTGCGCCGACTGCCGGGCGGAGCTCGCTGCGTTCGGCGCCGTCTCACGCACTGACGGTCGCCGCGTGAACTTCGTCGGCGTCGACGCCAACGACACGAACCTCACGCTCGCGCGATCGCTCCTCGCCCACGCGGGCGCACGCTTCCCGGTCGCGGTCGACGCGAACGGCTCGGTGGCGAGCGGGAAGTACCTGGTGACGGCGCTCCCCGTGACGTTCTTTCTCAGCTCCTCGGGGCGGGTCGTCGGCGAGGTGTTCGGCACGCAGAGTCGCGGGACTCTCGACAGCTGGGTCGCGAAGCTGACGTCGCGCGCCGGATGACGGCCGACGGTGTCGGGGCGGAGCAGCCCGCGCGCGTCGGTTCCGACGCCGATGCGGCCCGACGGGCGGCCGCGCTCGCGGCTCCTCGCGTCCCGCGCAAGTTCGTCGTGTGGGCGGCCGTGGCGGTCGTCGTGCTGGCCGGCGGCGGCATGCTGCTCGAGCGGGTGTTCACGAGCGTCGGCCTGAACTCCTACTCCATCAGCGCCTCCTCGTCGGCCTCGCCGGGCAAGCGGGCCTCGAAGTCCGCCGTCGTCCCGCTGCGGTCGTTCATGGGGATCACGGCAGGCTCCGGCGCCCTCGGTCCTGCGCTCTCGCTCACCGACCAGCGCGGGCGGAGCGTCACGCTCGAGTCGCTGCGCGGCCGGGTCGTCGTGCTCACGTTCTTCGACGCTGGCTGCGACGACATCTGCCCGGTCCTCGGCGCCGAGATCCGTCGGGCCGAGTCCCAGCTCGGCGCGAAGGCCTCCACGGTCGCGTTCGTCGCCGTGAACACCGATCCCCGGACGCTCTCGGTCGCCGCGACCGCGCGCACGAGCTCCCGCCTCGGCCTCGCGTCACGGCCGAACTGGTACTTCCTCACGGGCTCGCTCGCTTCGCTCGACACCGTGTGGACTCGCTACGGCATCACGGTCGAGGTCGCACGAGCGACCCACCAGGTCGCGCACACGGAGCTCATGATCTTCCTCGACCGCACGCTGCACGAACGGATCGAGGCGACGCCCGTCGGCGACCAGAAGCGCGGCGGCACCACGACCCTGCCGGCTGCGAGCATCGTGCGCTTCGGCGACGGGATCGCCAGCTACGCGCGCACGCTCCTCCACTGACAGGACTTCTCGATGCCGACGACCGCCACCCGGACCGACGACGCCTCACCGTTCGCCCCCCCGCCGCCGCGACCGTGGTACCGGCGGCGAGCGACACTTCTCGTCGCGGTGCTAGCGGTCGTCGTCGCCGTCACCGTGGTCACGGACCTCCCGACCCGTCCGACGCACACGAACGACGTCGCGACCGCCCAGTCGGTGATCACCGAGGCCGTGAACGACACGAAGCCGTGCAACCTCGGCATGACCGAGGCCTTCGGCTTCTACGCGGACGTCACGACCGGGCACATCACCGCCGCCCATCGCGCCCAGATTCCCGCGCTGATCCGCGACGACCTCGATGCGTGCTCCTACACGAACGCCAGCATCGACGACCTCGCGGGCATCGACAACCCCTCGTCGCCCACCGGTCGCCGCCTGAACGTCATCGCCACCGACGTCCTCGTGTGGTGCGATCCTGACGCGCTCACGGCGATCGGGGAGATCACGGTCCTGCTCGACCACCCGCACGACTCCGCGGCGCTCGCGAAGCTCGCGAGCGCGGAACGGCTCCTCACCGCGGACCGGGCCCGGTCCCTGGCGGCCATCGCCAGCCTCGCGCGCACGCTCGGCACGACATTCCACACGAAGCTCGAGCTCGTCACCGCGCCCCACAGCGCGTAGCGACCAGCCCGGGACCGTGCGGCCGCTCCGGGCGTCGCCGCCGGACGCGACGTGTCTCGGCGCCTCAGCCCCGTGGAGCGCCCGGCCCCTCCGGCCGGCCGCCGACGTCACTCGGCCCGTCCGGAGCGTCCGACGGGCTGCCCCAGCTCAGGCGCCGCTCCGCGCGGAGAAGCTGGCGCATCTCGTCGTCCGGGTCCTCGCTGTCCTTCAACCAGGCCATGAGGTTCGACAGCACGGCCGGCAGGTACGCCATGGCCGGGATCACCCAGAGCGCGCCCGCAGCGAGCTGCTGGTCCGCGATCAGGCTGAGGCCCGAGCTCGGCGTGTGCACGTACGCGTGGTACCAGGAGACGTGCGAGAAGCCGAGGAGGTAGCCGATCATCCACGTGATCCACATCGCGACGACCGTCACGCCGAGCCGCATCGGGTACGCGGACCGCGGCACGAACGGCGGCGACACGACGATCTCGAGCCACAGGAGCACACCGAGCACGAGCAGCGTCGCGGCCTCCAGCAGCGACAGTCCCGCGATCCGCCGGAGCGCGTCCACCGACGGCGGGATCCGCCACCCGATCACCGCAGCGAGGTACGCGACGAGATAGGCGATGCTCCGCACCGGGCTGCGATGACGCCGGCGTGCGGTCGCGACTCGGGCGAAGAACGGCAACCGGGCGCGCTCCCGGCCGGGACCCGCTCCGGTGACCGCAAGCAGGTGGTCCGACCCGGACCACGGCGCGGACACCACCACGAGCACCGGCACGAGGACCGCGAGCACCGCGAACTGCACGGTCTCGGCGACCACGTAGCGACGGGCGAGGACGCCGACCGGCGGCGCGAGCACGACCAGCGCGTGGACGAGCGCAGCCCCGAGAAGAGTCCACGTCGCCCTCGATCGACCGGTCCCGGGCCGGCTCACACCGGCCCCTGGGGTCAACGTGTCGGTCGACGCTGGAAGAATCCCCACAGGCAGTAGACGAGCAGCGACCCGACGGGGATCGCGAAGGTCAGTGACTGGGGACCAGCCCAGCTGAACGAGCTCGAAGCCAGGATCACCGCGCTACCTCCACGATCGCCGCTCGGACAAGGACGCGGGCGCGAGGCACCCGCCGGCAGCTGCGCCGCGCACCGGTCACCTCGTCAGACCACCACATAGAACAGCACCCAGAACACGAGGTTCACGAGCGCCGCGAGACCGAGGAACGTCGTGCACCCCTCGAGGTTCGCACGGAACAGCCGAGCCGGGGGCTGGGTCGAACGCGACGGCCCGCCGTCCTCGGCGACCGCACGTCGCAGCCTGATCGAACGGGCGAGCAGCGTCTCGAGCCAGTAGGCGCTCATCAGCAACAGTGCCGTGTTCAACCCGGCCCAGCCGATGAACGTCGAGGAGTAGCCGCTCGCACCCGGGAAGAAGGGCATGCGCGTGAGCTCCCAGATCTGCATGCCCGCCGCCAGCAGCAGCGAGCCGACGCCGATCCAGCCGCTCACCTCCCAGTCGACCACGAGACCCTTGCGCATGCGCAAGGTCCCGTAGTAGTTGACGAGCGCTCCGAACACGGTGATCGCGAACACCGACGCCCCGATCGAGGTCGGCGCGGTCATCCCGTGCGGGCGCCAGAGGCCCGCGTCGTTGGCCGAGCGGAGGTAGAAGTACGCGAACGCGAGGCTCGCGAACACGAACAGGCAGATCCCGACGAGCAGCCTGCTCCCCGTCCAGATCGCCCCCTCGGCCGCCCGCAGCTCGTAGGCCGCCTCTTCGGGCGTGCTCATGAGCTGTGGCCTCGTAGAGGTCGCCTCAGACATCGCTCGGTCCTCCCTCGATCGTCGTTCCGGCCCCGAAGCCTCCGCCTCCGCCACCGGCTCCTCCGCTCGAGGCACCCGCACCTGCCGTCGCCCAGACCTTGTCGAAGTCCGCGATGTCGGGGGCGTCAACCTCGCCGTAGTGGTACGGGTCCGCGTAGATCACGGGGATCCGGTCGAAGTTGTGGAACGGGACGGGCGTCGGCGACTGCCACTCGAGCCCGCGCGAGCCCCACGGGTTCGCCGGCGCCGGCTTCGGGTCGATGAAGATCGACCAGGCGAAGTTTGCCGTGAACACGAGGAACGAGCTTGCGAGCATGTACGCGCTGATCGTCGAGAAGTCGTTCAGGCCCTGGAGGCGCTGCGCGTACTCGAAGACCCGGCGGGGCTGACCGAGCAGGCCCACGATGAACAGCGGGAAGAACGTGCAGTTGAAGAAGATGAACATCATCCAGAAGTGGATGAGGCTCAGCTTCTTGTTCAACGTCTTGCCCGTCATCTTCGGCAGCCAGTAGTAGAGGCCGCCGAAGAAGGCGAACACCAGGCCGCCCATGATCGTGTAGTGGAAGTGCGCCATGACGAAGAAGCTGCCGTGCACGGTCACGTTCACCGGGACGTCCGACAGGAAGACCCCGGAGATGCCGCCAAGCAGGAAGTTGAAGTAGAGCGCCAGTGCGAAGAGCATCGGCACCTCGAAGCGTATCTTCGACTTCCAGAGCGTCCCCATGCCCGTCAGGTAGATGAACCCGGTGGGGATCGAGATGAGCTCGGTCGTGAGCATGAAGAGCGGCCGCATGTCCGGGTTGATCCCGCTCTGGAACAGGTGGTGCTGCCAGACGAAGAACGACAGCAGTGCCACGCCGATCATGCCCGCGGCGCCCACTCGATAGCCGAAGAGCGGTTTGCCGGTGAACACCGGCAGGATCTCACCGACTACGCCGAAGCCGGGCAAGGCCATGATGTACACCTCCGGATGGCCGAAGAACCAGAAGAGGTTCTGCCAGAGGAACGCGCTCCCCCCGCGTTCGTTCACGTAGAACGCGGTCTGCGCCGTGCGGTCGAGGATGCCGAACAGTCCACCGGTGACGAGCGTCGGTGTCGCGAGCGCGAGCAGCGACGCGACGGCGAGCAGCGACCAGATGAAGATCGGCAGGCGGCTCCAGGTCATCCCCGGCGCCCGGTAGTTGATGATCGTGACGATGATGTTGAAGCCGGCGGTGATCATGCCCGTGCCGACGACGGCGAAGCCGACGAGGTACGAGTCCATGCCGCCGACCGCCTGGGTCTGCAGCGGTGCGTAGCCGGTCCAGCCGGTCGGGAACCCGCCGTAGGGAAGTGCCGTCATGATAACGAGGTAGCCCGCCGTGAACATCCAGAACGAGAACGCCTCGACCCGCGGGAACGCCATGCGGCGCGACCCGATCATGAGCGGGATGAGCCAGCCGGCAATCGGGCCGGTGATGATCGACGTCGCCATCATCATCATGACCGTGCCGTGCTCGCTCACGAGCGAGATGTAGGTCCCCGGCCCGAAGTAGTGCGTCGTCGGACTGAGGAGCTCGGTCCGCACCGCCATCGCGAGGAGTCCGCCCGTGAAGAGGAAGAGCAGGACGCCGATGATGTACTGCATCCCGACGACCTTGTGGTCGAGCGTGAACCGGAAGTACCGGCCCCAGCCCTTCTCCTCGATCTCGGGTGCCGGCTCCTTGCCGACCAGCTTGAGGATCGGGTAGTTCAGCGCGCCAACGCCGAGCAGCCAGCCCACGACCCCGAGCGTGAGCGCGAGGACCGTCGCGACGTTGTTCTGCCGGTTCAGCTGAACGTTCGCGTAGCCGGAGGCGATGGAGTTGCCGATGAAGTGGCCGAGCGCATAGCCGGCCACCGCGCCGACGAGCGCAGTGCCTATGTGCTGGCCGAGCCAGGGGGAGCGGCGCCGGTCCGCACCGCTCGGCGGCGTCTCGCCCGGTCGTCCGAGGCCGACCGATTCGTGCATGCTGATCGCCATCGGTTCAGCCCTCTCCCCTCTCCGCCGAAGCGGGAGCTGTCGCCATCGTGCTGTCAGGACTGCTCGTCATGGTCATGATGTCGTGCCTCAGCTCGTCGGCTTGACGGCCTGGGCGACGCTCACAGGCTGAGCGCCGTACACCTGGATCTTCGAGTACTTGTCGACGTTGTCCGGGTAGTACACGCCGTCGGCGCCGTTGGCGTCGGCCGTATAGGTCCAGGAGAACGGCGGCAGCAGCTTGGTCACGGCCGCGAGCTGCGTCTCGTTGGAGGACGCCCACTGCTGGAAGGTGGTCTTCGACACGACGTGGCCGTAGTTGAACATCGCGCCGTGCCAGATGCCGCAGAGCTCGTCGCAGCGGACCGTCACCTTGCCGAGGGCGTGCGTCGTCGTGAACGCAACGTTGTCCTGCTGCGGGTTCGCGTCGGCCTTCACGCCGAGCTGGTACGCCCAGAAGTCGTGGATCACGTCGAGCGACGTCACGTGGAACGCGATCGTCGTGTTGTTGGGCACCATGAGCGTGTCGGTCTCGAAGCCGCCGTACGTCGGGTACCGGTACGTGAACTTCCACTGCTGGCCGATCACCTGGATCGGCAGCACGGTCTTCGACGTCGGCGTCCAGATCGGCTGGGGACCCTCGCCGCCGCCGGCGCCGGCGGGCACGATGAGCTCGACGGTGCCGAAGACGAAGGCCGAGAGCACCACGATCGTCGTCGACGCGATCCACGCGGTCTGGATCTTCATGTTGCCGCGTGCCTTCGGCCCACCGATGAGGTCCGAGCCGCCCTTGCTGGCCCGCCAGTTGACGATCGCGTACCCGAAGTAGAGCCACACGCCGAGCGTGACCGGCAGGGCCGCCATCATCAGCACGTTGAAGTCGAACTGCGCACCCGACGCGCTCGACGTCATGTCCCCGGGCGGCATGTGCGGTCCGGCGGCGAACCAGAAGAGCGGGTCCACGATCGCCGAGATCACGAGCCACGCGACCGCGAGCCGCGCCCCGTGATTCGGCCCACCCGCCGTGCGCGAGACCGTCGCCTGCTGATCTGACATCAGCTCACCACCTTGAGGAACCCGTCCATGAAGCTGATCGTCTGCATGGGACCGCCGTTGCCGTACACGTAACCGCCACCGCAGGGAACGAAGCACTGCCAGCCGTACTGACCCGTCGTCTTCGGCGTCATGAACGAGAACTCCACCGTGTTGTGCGCCTCGGAGAGCGTGCACGGCGCCGAGTTGCAGAAGTTCTTCGCGTTGCCGTTTACGCCGTACAACGGGACGTTGATTCCGAGCGTCGGGATCGAGAACGTGTGGCCGACGCCGTTGCCCTTCGTCGCGTCGATGAGCGAGAACGGCTTGCCGTTCAGCGTCGCCGCGTTGCCGAGCGTGCCGTAAACCGCCCCGACCTGCGGGTTGCGGAGCGCGCTGCCCGAGTCGTACTGGTCGATCGTGACGTTGACCCGGGTGTTCGCCGGGAGGTCCCAGAGCGTCGTGTGCACCCACTTGCCGTCCGGCGCCTGGGTCAGGTACGAGACCCAGCTCGGGTGGGTCCCGAAGCCGATCGCGCCGACGGTCTGCAGCGTCATGTCGACCGCCTGGCCCTGGCTGTGGCCGGCCGCGAAGTCGAGCGTCGGCGGCTCCGAGCGCAGGTAGGCCATCGAGACGAACACGACGAGACCGACCGCCACGGCGAGCAACGAGGAGAATATCCCCAGCCTCGCACTACGTCCCACCACGTACCTCCCCTTGCCTCGCACCGTCTCCGACGGCTCGTCGCGGGGAGGCCACGCCATCGCGATGCCCATGTCGGGCACGCGACGCGGACCGAGCCCCCCACGGCTCGCAGTCCTGCGATGAATCACCATAGGTCGGACTATTGCGTCGGGCAAGCCTTTCGGCCCCCCTCTTCGCGCTCGCCGGCCCTAGCGCGTTCGCGTCAGGCCCCGGCGCCGTGCAGGCGGGCGAAGCCACGGATGCTGTCCGCGACGAGCTGGACGGCGATCGCGGAGAGCAGCAGGCCGAATATCCTCGTCAGAAGGTGGATGCCGCCGGGCCGAAGGACGCTCAGCACGCCGAGCGAGAACCGCAGCGCCAGGTAGATCAGCGCGAGCACGCACACGAGCGCGACGCCGATCGCGAGCGCGTCGTGGAAGCCGTGGGCCTGACGGACGAAGACGATCGTCGCGGCGATCGCCCCGGGGCCGGCGATGAGCGGCGTGCCGAGCGGAACGAGCGCGATGTTCACCTCGTCGACGTGCGCGGGCGACCGCTCCCGGTCGACGAGCAGCTCCAGGGCCACGAGCAGCAGGAGCAGGCCACCGGAGCCCTGGATCGCGGGAACGGAGATCCCGAGGTAGCCGAGGATCTGCTGGCCGAAGAGCGCGAACGCGGCGATGACCCCTCCGGCGACCACGACGGCCTGCCAGGCGAGTCGCCGGCGGTCGCGCGTGGTCCGCCCATCGGTCAGCGCGAGGTAGATCGGCACGTTGCCGAGCGGGTCCATGATCACGAGGAGGGTCACGAACACCCCGGCGAAGAACCTCACGACGATCCGCCCATGACACCGTCATACATGGGATCGTGTCGTCACGCCCGCCGGACGGTCCACGGCGGGCTGTACTCGAGGTGACACGACCAGCCGGTGGCGCGACACACGACGAGAGGGAGGAACTGCGTGCTAAAGGACTTCAAGGACTTCATCCTGCGTGGCAACGTGATCGAGCTCGCGATCGCGTTCGTCGTCGGGACCGCGTTCGCGACGGTCATCAAAGCCCTCGTCACGGACATGTTCACGCCGCTGCTCTCGATCCCCGGCCACGTCTCGTTCGCGAATCTCCACTTCACGGTCAACGGCAGCACCTTCTACTACGGCGACTTCCTGAACACGGTCATCGCGTTCCTCGTCGTGGCCGCCGCGATGTTCTTCCTCGTCGTGCGGCCGATCGCGGTCGTGACCGCGCGGCTGAAGAAGCGCCAGGGCGAGGCGCCGCCGGAGACCAAGGAGTGCCCGGAGTGCCTGTCCACGATCCCCTACCTGGCCCGCAGGTGCTCGCAGTGCACCGCCGAGCAGCCAGAGGTCGCCGCCACCTGACGGGCGATGCGGCCACCGCGTCGCGACCCGCCGGTCGCGCGGTCGCCGGGCGCCCGGACGGCGCGACCCCGGCGGGTGCACGGACGCGCGCGGTTCTCAGCGGGCGCTCCACGACGCCCCGGGATCGGTCGTTAGCCTCGCGGTGATGGAGGACGAGGTGGCCGCGCCCGGTGGCGTCGCCAGCCGAGGTGCGGCGCGCGACGCGGGCGCCCGCCGGCTCCGCAGGCTGACGGCGGGCGCGGCCGCGATCGCGGTCGCCGCGACCGGGTCCGTCAGCGTCGCGCTCGCCGGCGCGATCCCGGGGCGCTCGTCGAGCGGCGCGTCACCGGCACGGACGCCGGCCGGCGTGAGCGGCGCCGCCGCGGCCATGAACGTTCCCGGCGCGTCGACGGTGCCCGCCGCGTCCGGCACCACCGTCCCCGCGACGACCGCACCTCCCCCGACGTCGACCGCGCCGACGACGACCGCGGCGCCCGTGACGACGACGGAGCCGCACGCCGCCGGCGCCGGGACCGCGACGACGTCGCCGGTGGCGACGCTGCCGCCGACCACGGTGCCCGCAACGACGGTGCCCACAACGACAGTCCCTCCGACCACTGTGCCCGCGACGACGCTGCCACCGGTCACGTCGCCGCCGACGCTGCCGCCAGCCCCGAGCTCCCCGGTCGCCTCGAGCGGCGCGTCGTGAGCGCGGCGTCGTGAGCGCGGCCCGGACCTCCGGGACCTGGCGCCGGTGACCGCATCGCTCGCCGGTCGGCTCGGGCTGTCGAACCAGGACCTCTGGTACGCGTCCCGGGGCTCCGGCGTGGTGCTGATCGCGCTGCTCACCCTCGCGCTCGTGCTCGGTGTCGCCGTGCGTGCCGGCTGGGCCCCCGGCTCCACGCTCCGCTTCGTCGTCGAGGGGCTCCACCGCAACGTCGCGCTGCTGGGCCTGACCGTGCTCGTGCTCCACGTGGCGACCGCGGAGCTCGACCCCTTCGTGACGCTCGGCTGGTCGGCGGCGTTCGTGCCGATGGCCTCGCCGTACCGCAGCCTCTGGATCGGGCTCGGCGCCGTCTCGCTCGACCTCGCGCTAGCGGTGGCCGCCACGAGCCTCGTCCGCCGCCATCTCTCCTACCGGTCGTGGCGCGCCGTCCACCTCCTCGCGTACGCGGCGTGGCCCGCGGCCTTCGTGCACTCGCTCGAGTCCGGGGACGACACGCGCATCGGCTGGGTATCGGGCACGCTCTGGGCGTGCGCCGCTGCGGTCGCGATCGCCACGGTCGTCCGGCTCGCCGGGGAGAAGCCGGCGGGCCGGTGGTCCCGCCGCGCGGTCGCCGTGCCGTCGCCGGCGCCCGCGACCGTGTCCATGCCGGACGCGCGTCGTACCGGGCGCGAGCGTCGGGCACCCGTCGCGGCCGCGGACGAGCGATGAGCCCGCGAGCGGCGGCGCTCGCGGCCGCCGACGCGCCGCGCGACCGCGACGGTGCGATGCCTGCGACCGGGCTCCCGCGCGTGCTCGCCACCGCGTCGAGCGGCCCCGGGCTCGTCGCGCACCTCGCCGCCCACGGTGCCCTCCCTGCCTTCTCCGCGACGCGCCGCGCCGAGCACCCGCTCGTCGACCTCGTCGAGCAGTCGGGCCTGACCGGTCGCGGCGGGGCCGGCTTCCCCACCGCGCGCAAGCTCGCGGCCGTCGCCCGAGCCCGCGGCGACACGGTGGTCGTCGCAAACGCGACGGAGGCCGAGCCGGTGAGCGCGAAGGACAAGGTGCTCTGCCGGCTCGCGCCCCACCTCGTCCTCGACGGCGTGCAGCTCGCCGCGGAGGCGGTCGGCGCGACGCGCGCAGTACTCGTCGCGCACCCCACGGTGAGCGGCGTGCTCGGGGCCGCGATCGCGGAGCGCGCGCGTCACGGTCTCGGCGGCGTGAGACCCGAGATCGTCGACGCGGCAACGCACTTCGTCGCCGGCGAGGAGAGCGCGGTCGTCAACTGGGTCGACCACGGGCGATCGGTGCCCACCGGGTCACGGCACCGCCCGCACGAGCGCGGGGTGGGCGGCAGGCCGACGCTCGTGAACAACGTCGAGACGCTCGCGCACCTCGCCCTCGTCGCGCGGCACGGAGCCGCGTGGTTCCGGGCGCTCGGGACCGAGACGGAGCCGGGAACGCTGCTCGTGACCGCGCGTGGCGCGGTCGCCAATCCCGGCGTCTACGAGGCAGCGATCGGGTCGCGCGTCGACGACGTGGTGGGCGCCGCGGGAGGGCACGTCGCGACCCCTCTCGCGTACCTGGTCGGGGGCTACTTCGGCACGTGGATCGGCACCGAGGGACGTGAGGTCGCGTTCAGTCGTCAGGGGCTCGCACCGCTCGGTGCGAGCGTCGGCGCCGGCCTGCTGCTCGCCGTGCCGACGAGCTGCTGCGGGGTGGTCGAGACCGCCAGGCTCGCCCGCTACCTCGCGGGCCAGTCCGCCGGCCAGTGCGGGCCGTGCGTGTTCGGGCTCCGCGCGATCGCGGACGAGGTCGGCCTGCTCGCACGGCGCGAGCTCGCGTCCGACGGGACCGCCAGGCTCCGGCGGTGGCTCGGCGAGGTCGACGGGCGTGGCGCGTGCGCGCACCCGGACGGGGTCGCGCGCCTCGTGCGGAGCGCGCTCGCGGTCTTCGACGACGAGGTCCAGCGCCACGTGAACCGCAGGTGCAGCGCGCCGCGGCCCGAGCAGAGCGCGCTCGGCCTCCCGGTCACGTGAGCCCGGCCACGCGGGCCGGCGCCGCCGCGTCACCCGGCGGACGGCGCCGTCCAGTTCTGCGGGTCGACCCGATCGCGTGTGACGGTCGCGGCATCTGCGCGGAGCTCCTCCCCGAGCTCGTCACCCTCGACGACTGGGGCTTCCCCGTCGTCGACGGACGGCCGGTGCCGCGCGAGCTTGCCCGCCTCGCGCGACGCGCCGTCGCCGCCTGCCCGACGCTCGCGCTCCGGCTCGAGCACGAGCACGAGCACGAGCACGAGCTGAGCTGAGCTGAGCTGAGCTGAGCTGAGCACAGGTCGTGCAGACGCGCTCGGCGGCTGCACAAGTCGGGGCCGAGCGCCGGCGTCAGCGATGCCGCAGCCAGTCCGCCTCGACCGACGCTCCGTCAGGCGAGCGGTGAGGCGGCCGGTCGGGCGGCACGACGTCCGCGGGCAGGTGGTGTCGGTCCCCCGACCACGGCGCGTGCGGCGCGACGAGGTAGTCGGCGAAGCGGTAGGCGATCTCCTCGTAGTTCACGCGCCAGCCGCGGAAGTGCGGCCACGCCGCGGCCGCGTCGCGCTCGAGCGCGAAGCCCGTCTCGGCGAGCTGCGCGACCGCCGATTCGAACGCCGCGTACTCGAGCTCGATCGCCCCGGCCGGGGACGGGTCCGGATCGTACGGCCATCGCAACGTCGCCGCGAGCCGCCGGAGGGCGCTGAAGCCCATCCGCAGGCACATCCGGGCCTGCGAGGGAGCCGTCGACGGACAGAGCGCGAGCTGCAGGGCGGCCGCGTCGAGGACCGCGAGCAGGGAAAGGAGCCACGAGTAACCGACCTCGGGCGAGCGGAACAGCACGAGAACCGGGTGCGTGCCATGGCTCTCGGCGACGTCGGCGGACCACAGCTCCCAGTCGCGGTAGAAGTCGGGAAGCGCGCCGACGGCGTCGACGAGCTGGTGCCGCATGAGCACCTCGGGCCCCCACGCCGGGACGCCCGCTCGGCTCTCGGTGAGCGCGACGAGCGCCTCGCGCTGCGCGTACGCCTGGTAGATGACCGGCAGGTAGCCGATCTGGAGCGCGATCGTGACCGCGCCCGTCGCCGCGGCGAGCACGCGGATGACGTTGTTCGTCGGTCCGTCCGCGCCGACGAGCCCGACGACGAAGAAGGCAGCCGCTGCCTGGCGCACCGCTAGACCGAACGATCCAGCCCACGGGAGCAGCTGCATCGCACCGCCGAGCACGAAGGTCGCGAGGAACACCGCGAGCTGCGCGACGAGCGCGAGCGGCCCGATCGCCGAGAGCAGGCTGTCCTTGCGCGCGTAGCTCGGTGTGAGCCGGGCGGCCGCGACGAGCCCGGCGCGCACGCTCCTCTGCACGGTCGAGGACGCCCGCTGGAGCATGGACTGGCCCCGCGGCGACACGAACGTCGCGACGAGGCTCGCCCACGTGAGCCCGACAAGCACGATCCCTGCGGCGAATACGAACCAGCGCACCGGTGAATCATCGCCCATGCGTGCGGCGCGGCGCGGCGCCTCCGGCTCAGCCGGCGGCGGCCCCGAACGTGCACGTCCCGATCGGAACCCCGGCGACGCAGTGCGACGGGGGCTCGGACATGGTCTTCGCGTGCTCGACCGTGATCGACGCGGGCGGCGCGAGGTCGACGCCGTCGGGCTGGTTGAGGTATCCGGGCGCGGTGCCCCGGACCCCGGTGTGGCCGTACTGCCAGACGATCTTGTCGGTGCGCGGGTCGATGACGATCACCCGGTCGTTGTAGTCGTCGTTGCAGAGCACGTCCGGGCCTCCCGGCACCGGACGGCACAGCGACGGCTGGTTCAACGCGCCGGGACCGCTCGACGGCCCGTAGCGCCAGAGGAGCTTGCCGGTCGAGTTGAACTCGACGATCTGACCGGGATCCGAGTAGTCGACGGTGAGGTAACGGTTCGGCGACACCTCGTTGGTGTCCGACGGGTAGGCGACGCCCGGCGGATTCGTGCTCCAGAGGATCTTGCCGCCGAGCGTGATCTCGTCGACCCAGTCGCCGTTGATCTCGGTCGCAAGGTAGTTGCCGTTGTCCATGGGGAAGACGCCGTTCGGGCTCCCCCAACGGAGCGGCGGCTGGTGGTAGCACGCGTTCGAGTTCTCGCCGAGGCGCTCGACCGGCACGTGACTCGGCGGGCGGAGCACGAGGATGCTGCAGTTCTTGATGTCCGCGAGCACGATGTCGCCGTTCGGGGTCATGAGCGCGTCGTCGGGGTTGTCGAGGTGGTTGAGCGTCGATCCCGGAGTGCCGGGGGTCCCGTAGCGCCAGAGGATCCGGTGGGTCGCGATGTCGACGAGCGTGACGACCTGATCGTCCTCCTCCGTCACGAGGATGTCCTTGCCGTTCGGCGTGAAGAACGCGTCGTCGGGGATGAGGAAGCTCTGCCCGGGCGCCAGGTCCCCGGGCCGCGGGAACTGCCAGACGATCTTGCCGGACGGGCTCACGACGAGCAGCCGACTGTTCGAGCGGTCGGCGATGAGCACGTCCGTATGGAGCACTGCGGGATTCGAGCCGGGTTGCAGGTTCGGCCCGGCCCGCAGCCCCTTCGGCGGCAGCGGGAACGGCAGCCCACCCGAGCGCGCGCGCGCGGCCCGCCGGGACCTCGCCGCGAGCGATGTCGCGGCCGCGCCACCGGGGTGTCCCGCCTTCGCGGTGCGGCCGGCACCGGTGGGCGACGCACCCGCCGCGTCCTGTCGGTGCGAGGAGGTCGAGAACCCGGCGAGCGCGGCGACGCACGCGAGGACGAAGGCGGCCGACACGACGACCTTTGGCGATCTGAGCACGGGGCGATGGTATGCGGCGCGCGGCGCTCTGTGGTCGCACGACACGTGGCGCGCGGCGGGCCGTGTTGCGACAGACGGTACGATTCGACGCCGTGAAGCTCGCCGAGGTGCTTCGCGGGGATCTCGCGGCCACGGTCGAGGTGTTCCTCGCCGCCGATGCGCGCATCGGCCGACGCGCCGCTCCCGACGACGTGCACGACGCGCGCGTCGCACTTCGCAGGGCCCGCTCGAACCTGCGGACGTTCCGCACGTTGTTCGACCCGTCGTTCCTGCGCAGGGTCCGGCCCGAGATCGCGTGGGCGGGCGAGCAGTTCGGTCCGGTCCGGGATCTCGACGTGATCGCGTCGCGCCTGCTCGTCCGCTTCGAGGACCTCAACGCCCACGAGATCGCGCTCCTCACGACGTTGCTCGCGCGCGAGCGGGCGGACGGCCTGCGCCGCCTCGACGATGCCCGATCGTCTCCCCGCTACGGCGCCGCCCTCGACGCGCTGCGCGAGGTCGCCTCGTCGCCCGCGATGCGCGGCCGCGCGTCACGCGATGCGATGGCCTGCCTGCCGGCCCTGCTCGAGCGTCCGCGCCAGGAGCTCCGCGCGGCGGGGCGTGCGGCACGCGCGCGCGCGGACGCCGATGCGCTCCATGTCCTGCGCATCCGCACGAAGCAGCTCCGCTACGCGGCCGAGCTCTCGGCCCCGGTCCTCGGGGATCCCGCCACGCGCCTCGCATCGAGGTGCGCGAGCCTCCAGCGACACCTCGGCCGCCAGCGCGACGCGACCGCCTGCGCCGAGTGGGTCACGCAGCACGTGGCACAGCTCGAGGGCGACGGCGACGCGTGCGCGCGGCTCGCCCGGGACGAGCATCTCGCCGGCGTCGAGCTCGCGGGCAGATGGGGACGCAAGCTGCGGCGCGTCGACCGTTCGTGGGACCGTCTGCGTCGCGCGCGCCGCCGGTGAGCCTCGGGCGCGTGCCCGCGACCGGACCGCACCTCGGGGCCGCCCGCGCGTGCCGGGCCGCGGCAGGCCTGGCGACGGTCGATCAGGGACGCGCGGACATCGTGAAGAAGTCGCGCGACCACCACGAGTAGAAGTAGCGCTGCGGCGTGCCGGCCATGCCCGACAGCAGGTTCGTCCCGTTCGACGGTGCGGCGAGGCCCGTCGGGCTCGCCGGCCGGTACGTGGCGAAGTTCACCCAGTCGGTGTTGATGTCGAGTTCCATCGCACGCACCGCGCCGGCGCGCACGAGCAGGTTCGCGAGGTCCGTGATGTTGAGCCCGGGTCCGCCGACGTAGACGAGCGCGCCGTTGGCGGTGACCCCGACGCCCGAGCGCCAGACGTACACCTGGTTGCCGAGCGTGAAGCCCCACTTCGTCGTGTCGTTCGCGTTCAGCCCGGGAACCGGCCGGCCGCTGTCGACGAGGAGCGAGAGGTTCTGGCGCACGGCCTCGACCGCCGGGGTCATCCTCACCTCGCTCCCCCAGGAGCCGATCGCGACGGAGCCGTTCCGGTAGATGACGAACGACGCGCCCCCCGCGTGCAGCGGGAGGAACGTCTTGCCCTGGGTGAAGTAGCCACCGTTCGCGTCCTGGACGCGGAAGCCCGCGTTGAACGCCGCGACGAGTGTGCGCGCTGCGCTCGGCTCGATCGGGGCCGTGTACTTCCACGGCCCGCCGCCCGGGATGAAGCTGCCCGAGTACAGCGTCGCCCGCAGCAGTCGCGTGTCCATCCACGCGACCCCCACGACGTAGCTCGTGTGGACCGCGTCGGGTCGGAGGTACGTCTCGTAGATCGCGGGAACGCCGCGCACGGTGCGGCCCGCGGGATGCCACTGGCCCTCACCGGCGATCGCGGGCGAGGCGAAGGGCACCATCGGCGATGGCGCCGGGAGCGGCACAGGGCCGCTCGCGACGCGGGTCGGGGGAAGCGTCGTGAGCGAGACCGGCTTCGGGATCGCCCCCGCAGGCGGTCGACCGCCGACGCGTGGCGGATGGTGGGAGTACCAGAGGTTCTCGATCCACGCGACGGCCGACGCGCCGCCGTGCTCGCGCACCCACTCCGCGCCGCGCGCGGGCAGCGTCACGCCGAGCGACGGGTTGGTCAGCGCGTTCTCGAGCGAGAGCCATACGGGCGTCAGCGCCGCGAGGACGGCGAGCATCCCGGTCGCGACGGGATGTCTCCCGGCGATCGTGCGGCGCGCACGGCGCACGGCCCGGCGCCGCGCACGCCGGCTGCCCGCCCGCGCGTGCGCGCCGCGACGCGGCGTCGGACGGCCGGCGCCGCGCGCCGG
>DAHUXW010000065.1 GCA_027306925.1 Acidimicrobiaceae bacterium
CTACGCCGCCGACACCCCCGAGTTCCTCCGAGGACTATTCGAGCAACTCGCGCCAATTCCGATGCTGCTGGCTTCGGGCAACCACGACTATGTGGGGACGACGAGCCCCTATCGCACGATCGAGTGGACACCGAACGTCCACGTCTTCACCGAACGGGAACTCTCGCCACTTCACCTCGTCGACGGTCTGACGATCTGGGCAGCGGGTCACGATCGGCCGGCCGACACACCGGGGCTCTTCGACCGAGGATTCCGAGTCGATGGCAGCGACGTGCATCTCGCCCTCTTCCACGGCGCCGAGCGGGGAAGCCTCTTTCTCCAGGAGGATGGCAAGCAGCTACACGCTCCCTTCGACGAGACCCAGGTAGTAGAGGCTGGCTTCGCCTACGCATTTGTTGGTCACTACCACCGCCCACGCGATACTGCGATCCGCACCTACCCCTGCAACCTCGAGCACCTCGCGTTCGGCGAGCGCGGCGAGCGCGGGCTCGCTCTTGCCGAGGTGAGCCATAACGGGATGCATCGATCCGGAGAGGACCAGGCGTTCGTGCGGTACGCGGCGGAGGTGCGGGCACGCCACAAGCCCAAGCGCAACCTCATGAAGCTTCTCGACCAGAAGGGCTGGTAGGCCGCTGACGTCGTTGTTAGGTCAGGCGGCGGACGTTTCCTGGTCGGGCTACGAAGGATCGGCCGAGACGAGAGGGAGAGGGACTAGAATTCTGGTTCATGACGACGCTACCGCTGACGGAAGTGAAGGCTCGGCTCTCGGAGATCGCCGAAGAGGTCGCGTCGACCCACGAGCGCGTTCAGATCACCAAGAACGGCCGTGAGTACGTGGTCCTCATCGCCGCGGAAGACCTGGAGTCGATCGAGGCGACGTTGGAGCTCTTGGCCGACCGCGAGGCACAGACGCGCGTCGCGCGCGCGAATGAGGACATCGTGAAGGGAGACGTGCTCGACGAGGAAGCTGTACGTCTGCTGCTCGCGCGAGGCGGTCGGAGCGTCGCTGAATGAGTTTCCGGGTCGTGGTGACCCGGACGGCCGCTCGTCGATTGGCTGAACACCTTCCAGAGGCTATGGCGGCCGCATGCGTCGAGTTCATCTTCGGCCCGTTAGCGCAGGAGCCACATCGGGTCGGGGCGCCACTTCGGCCACCCTTCGAGGGCCAGTGGCGGGCACGTCGCGGCGAGTATCGAGTTCGATATCGGATCGACGAGTCCGTCGGCATCGTTTACGTGATTGACGTGGATCATCGTCGTGACGCCTACCGAAGCTGACCTGACTGACTGGTGTTTGCGGAGTTCTTCCGCAACGAGCGAGGCACCTGTCGGGGGATCGTGGTGCTGATAGCCGGGGTACACGGATGACTACGAACGAGGAAGCAATACCAGATCGCTGGAAGCTGGAGCTCGATGTTGTCGGCGCACAGGGCGACGTCTTGCGTGCGGAGATCGCAAAGACGGGTTGAGGATAGGCTGACCTTGGCGGCATCAGGTTCTGTACGAACTCTCCAAGATGCAGAGCTGCGCGAGCTCCGTCGCGAGCTTGAGCGGCTTCGGAGCGAGAACGATCGCCTGGCGCGACTCGTCGGTCTGGTTGGTCCGCGTCCCTTGCCCGACGAGGCACCTCGATCCCCACTTTTCGGCGGGTTGCCCGGTGCAGTCGACCATTCCTCTTCGCCAGCGGACAAGGTCACGTTCTTCCGCCACCTCTTTGCCGGGCGCGAGGACGTCCACGCACTTCGATGGGAGAACGATCGCACGGGTCGTGCCGGATGGACGCCCGCGGTCGAAGGTGGCTTCCGACGTGGACAGACCAACAGGACGTATCTGCCGCTGACTGACGAGGTCATCACGGCACATCTCGCCGGCTCGATCCACGCTGGGCTCTACCCGCTGATGGACGATGACACCTGTCGCCTGCTCGCCTGCGACTTCGACGGACCATTGGCGCTCCTCGATGCACTTGCATACACCAAGGCCGCGCGCTCCTTTGACGTCCCGACGGCACTCGAGGTCTCCCGCTCTGGCGTGGGAGTCCATGTCTGGACGTTCTTCACCGACGTCGTCGCGGCGACGACTGCTCGGCGAGTCGGCGTGGGTCTCCTTCGTGAGGCAATCGCCATCCGTGGCGAGCTCGACCTGGACAGCTACGACCGGTTCTTCCCCGCTCAGGACTACCTGCCTACCTCGGGGTCGATCGGCAACTTGATTGCGCTGCCGATGCAGGGCGCGTGCCGAAAGCGGGGAACGACCGTCTTCCTCGACTTGGCGACGCTGGAACCTCATCAGGACCAGTTCGGCTACCTGTCCCACGTGGAGCGTCTCACGCCAAAGCAAGTGGCGGCGCGCGTAGAAGCCATGCGACCGCTGAGCGTCGGACCGAAGGTCCGCCGCCTCCACGCCAGTGGGGCGACTCGGATGCATCCACCCGCGCCAGCCGTCATCCGCGCACGCCTCGGTGCAGGGATTTCGCTGGAGCGCGCCGGGTTGCCGCCAGCGCTGCTCGGTTCGCTCAAGCACGCGGCGTCGCTGCACAACCCGGAGTTCTACAAGCGCGAGAAGCGGCGACTCTCCACCTACGGCGTTCCACGCTTCGTCCGCTGCTACCACGAGGACCTGGAGTGGCTGCACCTACCCCGCGGCTTGCGGGACGTCGTTCAGGATCTGGTGGCCCAGGCAGGCAGTCGGCTGGAGATACTCGACGACCGGCCAGAACCGCCACGCCACGAGTTCTCGTTCAACGCGCAGCTCCTCCCGACCCAGGAGCGCGCGCTGGATGCCATCGCCGAGCACGAGCTGGGGGTGCTGGAGGCTCCGCCTGGCACGGGAAAGACCGTCGTCGCCTGCGGACTGATTGCCAGAACGGGCTTGCCGACGTTGATCCTGGTCGACCGGACCGCATTACTCGATCAGTGGCGCGGCCAGGTCGAGGCTCTCCTCGGAGTGAAGCCGGGTCAGCTCGGCGGAGGTCGGCAGCGGCGGACCGGAGTGGTGGACCTCGCGAGCCTGCAGACGCTCGCTCGCCGGGAGGACGTCGCAGAGCAACTTGCGGGCTATGGCTTGGTCATCGCCGATGAGTGCCACCACCTCCCGGCGGCGACGTTGGAGCGGGCCGTTCGTCAACTCTCGGCTCGGCGCTGGCTCGGCCTGACAGCCACCCCCTACCGGAGCGACGGTCTCGATCAGATGATCCTCATGCAGTGCGGTCCGGTGCGCCATCAGATGCGCGCCGAGGCGACGGACGAGCCATCAGGCGAGACATCGACGCGCACCGTCTTGGTGCATCGCACGGCGTTTCACCACGACGCCGGCGTCGGTACCAGCGCTCTCGGCGCGATCCAGAAGATCTACGACGCACTCGTTCACGACGAACAGCGCAACGCCGCAATCGCTGGCGACATTCAGGACGCACTTCGCCGTGGTCGCCACTGCCTCGTCCTGACCAGCCGGACTGTGCACCTGGAGATCCTCGCCAGTGCGCTGCGGGATGCTGGGCACGCACCGATCACGCTCCACGGCAAGTTGGGTGCCAAAGCAAGGCGCGCCGCAGTCGACTCCCTGAAAGTAACCGACGATGGGCCGCCGCTCCTCGCTATCGCGACCGGCTCCTACATCGGCGAAGGGTTCGACTGTCCCGCGCTCGACACCGTCTTCCTTGTCTTCCCGACGAAGTTCAAAGGACGGGTCGTCCAGTACGTCGGCCGAGTGCTTCGTCCCTATCCGAGCAAGACCAGCATCGAAGTCCACGACTACGTCGACGCAAGCATGCCGGTCCTCGCCTACACGCACACAGAACGATGCGTCGGCTACGCGAGTCTGGGCTTTCCATCGCCGATTGAGCTATAGGCCGGGACGATCATTGCTGGATGGCGCGTCAAGGGTCAGCCGTGCACCGAGACGCACCACTCGACGGAGGACCGGACCTGCTCCTGCCGGGGGCACCAATTTCTGCAAACTGATCTGTGACGGTTCGGTTGCGACGAGCCTCGACGAATGGCGTCCCATCTCCGGCGTCTCTCCTGGCAGCGCACCTAGCTTCCCGGGGCCTCCGCGCCGTGCGAATACCGGAGGCTGTCACGGACCGGATGGACCGCGGACAGTTCTTCGACCGGTTGGCCGTACTCGACGAGGAGCACCTGAAGAAGGCGCTTTGGAACCTGTACTGGCGTGGCACCGCCGCGGTGCGCCAACGCATCGAAGCCGAGCTCGATCCCGCCGATCCCCGCCGCCGTCCGGTCGAGGCCGAGATGGTCGATCCGCAGTGGACGCTCGACGCGGCGCGCGAGTTCGTCGAGCTGGCACGGTCGGGCGCCTACCTCGCCGGTGATCGCCGGGTCACGCCACGTGAGCGCACACGCTGGCGCTTCACCTTCCAGCGACTCGTGAAAGACGTCGAGCTCACCCTTCGCGACCACGACATCGCGGACGGCGCCGCGGCGATGGCGCTGCTCCTCGACCTCGCCCAGGAGATGCCGCACTACGACTACTTCCGCTCCGAGGACCCGATCGAAGCCGCCCGGATTGTCGTGTCGGAGGAAGTGGCGCTGCTGTGGTCACGGGTCCAGGACCAGCTCGGCTTCGACGAGCTCGCCCGTTCGGCCGCGCCCCAGCTCGTGCGCTGGGAGTCCGAGCACGGATGGACCCGCACGGGCTTCGGCCGCGTTCGGGAGAAGGAGACCTCGCTCGCCGCGGTCCTCGAGCGCATGCTCACGGCGCCCGACATGTGGGTCACCTTCGCCGATCAGTACCTGGAAGCACTCGACGCCGTCGCCGCCGGGGGCGCCGCGACGACCCGGCACGGCCGGCACTCCCCCGACCGTGGCCGTGAGCAGCGAGCGGACGACCTCGCCGAGTGGCACCTCGTGCTCCTCGACCGGCTGTCCGGGGGTGACGCCGAAGACCGCCTCGACCGGCTCGCCGGGCACCCCGCCCTCGGCGGGCCGGACCTCACTTACTTCCAGGCGCGGCTCGCCCATCGGCGGGGCGAGCAGGCAGCGGCGCGCCGCCTGGTGAGCGAGTCGCTCGAACGGCTGCCCGGGCACCGGGACTACCTCGGATTCGCGAACGAGATCGGCGCGCCGCTCCCGGCTGATGCCGAGGAGGCCAACCGCTCCCGGTTCCGGAGGCTCATGTCGGAGGACGGGTGAGCGGGTAGCGACGACTTGCCGCGCCGAGGTCGCGGCGCGCACGTGCCCCTGCATATGACGCGTGGGGCAGCCCGCAGCGAGAAACCGAGACCCGGTGCTGCGAAACCACATGAGCAGTAGTGCATTTCCACGACAACTTGATTGCGTTTCCACGAGTTGGTCGATACGCTGCAGCACGTGGAGCTCGTCCCGCGCCACGCGGCGTCGCAGCTCGAGGAGATCCTGTCCGACACTCCGATCGCCGTCGTCCAAGGAGCGCGCCAGGTCGGCAAGAGCACCCTCGTCCAGGACGTGCTGGCTCGTCGCACCAGTCGGTACGTGTCGCTCGACGACGCCAACCAGCGGGCCGCAGCAGCAGCAGATCCGGTCACCTTCGTCGAGCAGTTCCCCGGCGGCTGCCTGGGGATCGACGAGGTGCAGCGCGCTCCCGAGCTCATGCTCGCCCTGAAGACCGCGGTCGACCGGGACCGACGCCCGGGACGGTTCCTGCTCACCGGCTCGGCGAACCTCTTGCGCCTTCCAGCGATGGAGGACAGCCTGGCCGGCCGGGCTGAGAGCGTCGAGCTGTTCGGGCTTTCTCAGGGCGAGCGCGCCGGCCACCTCGAGCGGTTCGTCGACCGCGCCTTCGAGGGAGACCTCTTCCTCGACGCCCCCGGCATCCTCGGTCGGGCCGGCTACCTCGCGCTCGTCTGCGAGGGTGGCTACCCCGAAGCAATCGCCCGCTCGAGCCCTCGCCGTCGAGCGGCCTGGTTCGACAACTACGCGACCCGCATCGTCACCCGCGACGCCTCCGACATCGCCCAACTCCGCCACCTCGGCGATCTGCCGACCCTGCTCCGTTTGCTCGCCGCGCACACGGCCTCGAGCGTCACCAAGGCGACCCTTGCGCGGGAGTCCGGCATCCCCGAAACGACCCTCCCGCCGTACCTGGACCTCCTGGAGACCCTCTACCTCGTGCAGCGCGTCGCTGCCTGGTCGAACAACCCGGCTGGCCGGGTAGCCAAGGCAGCGAAGCTCGCCCTGCTCGACAGCGGGCTGGCGGCCCGGATGCTCAACGTCTCGGCCGCCTCGCTGGCCGCGGGCATGCATCCCGACCCGGCTGGACACCTCGTTGAGACCTTCGTGCTGGCCGAGCTGCGCAAACAGATTCCCCATAGCGACACCAGGCCGACGCTGCTCCACTGGCGCGACCGCACTGGACCCGAGGTCGACGCCGTGCTCGAGGCCCCGGACGGGCGCGTCGTCGCGCTCGAGGTCAAGGCCGCGGCTACCCTCGGTGCCACCGACTTTAGGTGGCTCACGTTGCTACGCGACAGGGTCCCTCGCCGCTTCGCCGGTGGGTTTGTCTTGTACGCCGGTCGGGACCCGTTGCCCTGGGGTGACCGCCTTGCTGGCGTGCCGCTCTCGACGCTCTGGACTGCGTAACAGGACGCCGGCCAGACCAGGAGCCCACGGCTTCTACCGGAGCGCGACGTCGCTAGCGATGATCGGGAGTCGCGACACTGCTTCTCGTGCCGTTTCCCTCGCTGTTGCTTTCCTGCCGGGGGCACCAGAGTGAGTCCTCCGCAGCTCGTAGGCATCTTCGAGGGTGTGTTGTGACATCGCCCCCGGGCACGGCATTCTGAGGGCGTCGAAGGAGCCGAAAGGTTTAGGCACACGAGTTTTGACTGACCTGGTTTGTCTGGCGAGGATGTAGGCGTGTACCTGCGTGAGTCGAGTCGGCGGAACAAGGACGGCTCGAAGGTCACCTACCTCCAGCTCGCCCACAACGAGCGCCACCCGGTCACCGGCTCACCGGTCGCGAAGGTCATCCACAACTTCGGCCGCAAGGACAAGGTCGACAAGGAGGCGCTCGCCCGCCTCGTCTCATCGATCAGCCGGATCCTCGATCTGCCGATGACCGAGTCGTCGGTCGCGTCGAGCGGCATCGAGATCGTCGACTCCCGTCGCCTCGGTGGTGCGTTCGTGCTCGATGAGCTGTGGAGCCGGCTCGGCATCGCAGATGCGCTTCGGTCGGTCGCGACCGGGCGTCGCCTCGACGGGGATCTCGTCGAGCGGATCTGCTTCGCGCTCGTCGCCCAACGGTGCCTGGAGCCGGCGTCCAAGCTGGCAGCCGTCCAATGGGTGCGCGAGCGGGTAGCCATCGCCGACTGCCCGGACTTCGACGATCAGGCCGCGTACGCGGCGATGGACTTCTTGTTGGCCGCGTTGCCCGAGATCGCGGAACAGATCTTCTCCACCACGGCCAACCTGTTGAACCTGTCCTGCGACATCATCTTCGTCGACACCTCCTCCACCTACTTCGAGACCGACGTTGCCGACGGCGAGATCGACCTCGACCTCGCGACGAGCGCGGAGGAGAAGCTGGCCGAGCAGAGGTCGGGGACCGACGGCTCCGGACCCGAGGAGCAGGCGATCCGCCGGTTCAACAAGCGCTCGAAGGAAAACCACCGGCCCGATCTTCCCCAGGTCGTCCTCGGCATGGCGGTCACCGTCGAGGGCGTGCCGGTGCGGTGCTGGACGTTCCCGGGCAACACCTCGGACCAGGCGATCATCCGCACGATCGAGGACGACCTCTCGGGGTGGATGCTCAACCGGGTCGTGTGGGTGGCCGACCGGGGCTTCAACTCGCTCGCCAACCGGGCCTACCTCCAGAACGGCGGCGGCCACTACGTGGTGGCCGAGAAGCTCCGCAACGCGAGCGGCGAGGTGAGGGCAGCGCTCGCCCGCCCCGGCCGCTACCACGTCGCGGCGGGCAACCTCGAGGTGAAGGAGGTCGTCGTCGGCGACGGCGAGCGCCGGCAGCGCTTCGTCGTCTGTCACAACCCCGAGGCCGCCGCGCGTGACCGACAGGTCCGGGCCAACCTCGTCGCCTACCTCACCACCCAGATCGCAGGCACCGACGAGTGGACGAGGTCGAGGCGGGACGAGCTGGCCGGACGGCTCCGGACCACGCCGGCGCTGTGGCGCCTCGTGCGTCGGCTCTCCGACGGCGAGTTCCGCATCGACAAGGCGGCCATCGCACGCGAGGCGAAGCTCGACGGCACGTGGCTGCTGGGAACGAGCGACGACAGCCTCACGCCCACCGACCTCGCCCTCGCCTACGAGCAGCTCCTCGAGGTCGAGCGCGGCTGGCGGGACATGTTGGGCGCGCTCGGCCTTCGTCCCGTCTTCCACCACCGCGAGGACCGGATCCGAAGCCACGTCCAGCTCTGCTGGCTCGGGCTCCTTCTCATCCGCGTGATCGAGAACGCGACGGGTGACACCTGGTGCAACGTCCGCAACGAGCTCGACCGGATGCACCTCGTCACCATGGAGAGCACCGAAGGTCGAGTGGCTCAACGCACGAGCACCACCCCGGCTCAGGCCGAGATCCTCGCCAAGCTGGAGATCGCCGAGCCCGGCCGCTTCCTCGACTTCACGCTGCCGACGCCCTCCGCGTAGTCCCTGGTCGCAGGCTCGCGTAGTAACACGCCGCCGACGTCCCCTCGCGGCCGTTCTCCCTGTTCACCAGCCATTTCCGGGGGTGTCGTGTGCCCATCATCTGCGGAAGTCCGGCCAGCCGGGGGATCGGCGAGCAAGTGCCGGAGCACGACCACGCGAGTCTTCCGGGTAAGTAGTCCCGCCACGATGGAAGCGCCGGGGCGAGGTGAAGACGATGCCTGCGTGGTGCTCGCCTGTCGCCGCCCACATCTGCACGATGCGACTGAGGTCCCCCACGTCCTCCGTCACGAGCACCCGCTTCTCGGCCACCGCAAAGCGGAGGAGATCCTCGTCGGCCGTCGTCGCCAGGCGGATGTCGCCAGCCGCCGCCAGCACGTCGTCGCCTTCTTGTCGGAGGCGATCAGCGGCACGTCTCGAGTGGTGGGCGTCGAGCAGCAGCTTCGTCCAGCGAGCAGCCGTTGGCGGCGCCGCCAGACGGCCTCCGCCTCGTCGGCGGCGGCAACGTCGGCAGCGATCCAGGCGTCGATCTCACCCGGAAAGGCCGCGCAGCAGTCGAGCGTCGCATCGACCTGTGCCGCCGTCAGACCGAAGACCTCGACGGCCCGGGCCATTCGATCTGCGACCGGAACGTCATCGCCGACGGCGCCGCCCACGACTTCCCACACGTCGGGACCACCGGCGAAGCCGGCAGGACGACCGGCCGGGCCGTCACGAAAGACGATGCCCGGGTGGGTGCGGAGGCGGAGCCCCCCGTCGATCGGCTCTTCGGCGAGCGCCGACGCAGAGAGCCTGCGTGCCGTCGCCTCGACCTTCAACCGATCGACGACGTCCGCATGGTGGAAGCGGACGGATGGCGGATGCGCCATGACTACATCGTCGTCAACCCAGCGTGGCCCTCGGATCGTCGGAGCGGTGCTCCGGGTCCGTCGGGTGCCTGTTCCAGCCGGCGCCCGCGTCGCCGGAGGCAGCCTCGTGACGTCGCGCGGGCCACGCCGACCTCCGGGTCACGCGCGACCTGCCGACCGCATCGCCGCTGCGGCGTCGTCGCGGCCCGCGGCCTCCAGCCCCTCGGTCACGCCCGCGACGTCCTGCTCCGACCGGTTCTGGCTCCACTTCGCCTTCGCTTCCACCCGCTCGATCACGAGCTCGACGCCGACGATCGCGCGAAGCTGCGCCGCGACGAACGAGCTGGGCGCGTCGTCCACCGACCACGGGACGTCCCGCCCCTGCTCGTGGCGGGCGGTGAGGCGCCGCACGAGCGACTCGAGCCAGACCGTGTCGTCGTGGACGACGAGTCGGCCGTAGACGTGGGCGACGAGGTAGTTCCAGGTTGGCACCACCTTGCCGTGCTCAGCCTTCGACGCGTACCACGACGGCGAGACGTACGCGTCCGGACCGTGCAGGATCATCAGGGCCTCGCCGAGAACCGGCGCGCGCCACTGGTCGTTCGCCCGCGCGAGGTGCCCGAGGAGCGCGCCGCGCGCGCCGGCCCCGGCGTCGTAGGCGACGGGCAGGAACGTCGCCGTCGGGCCGGACGGCGTGACCGTCACGAGATCGCCGGTCACGGCGCCGTCGAGCAGCGCCTCGACCGTGCCGTCGTCGGCGGCGAAGTGCGCGGGCAGGTACATCAGCTCGCCGCGGATGCTCGGCACATCGCACCAGTATGGCCGGGCGTCCTCGACGGACCTGCAGACCGCGGTGGCGCCCTCGCCCCGCGCCCCTGTCCGATGCACGCCGGTCCGATGCACGCCTGTCCGATCCGCGCCCGTCCGATGCGCGCCCGTCCGATGCGCCCCGACCGTGCCCGACCGGCTCCGTGCCCGCCGGAGTGGGCCCCGGCGCAGCCTCACCTTCCTGTTCAGGTCGTCGGCTGCCCCGGTCGCCGGCCGAGCAAGTGGAACACGCGGCTCAGCTGGCGGTAGGGGTCACGGCGCGCGGCCTCCAGCTCGACCGGGGCGACGGCCGCGGCGTCCTCGTCGCGCGACGAGCCGGGTTCCAGCCAGTCGGAGAACAGCCAAACGCCGTACCAGGCCACCTCGTCGACGCCGTGCTCGAGCAGCAGCGCGGACAGCCCCTCGACGGTGTCCGCGCGCGTGTCGACACCGAGCACGCCCAGCTCCCCGGCGGCGTCGAACGCGGCGAGCGCGTCGGCCCAGCGGCGCTCGAGCGCGGGCCGGACGGCGAGCGTCCTCGCGTCGAGAGCCATGATCTAGACCAGGCCTACCGGCGCGGCGCACTCGCACAGCGACGCGACGAGCGGCTCCGGGCGCTCCACGTACATGAGGACCCCGTGGCAGCACACCGCGTCGAATCCCCGACCTCCGGTCGCCCGGAACGCGTCCTCGCCACGGGCCTCGACGAAGGCGAGCCGCTCTCGAACCTCGGAGGGCTCGGAGGCGAGGAGCGCCTCCCCCCGTTCGAGCATCGCCGGGGACGGGTCGAGGACCGTGACCTCGTAGCCGGCGCGCGCGAGCGGGAACGCCTGGTGGCCCGCACCGCCCCCGACGTCGAGGATCCGCGCCGGCGGAGGGGGCAGGTGCTGAAGGAGCTGGTGGTGGACGACGTAGGTGCGGACCTTGCCCTTGAGCGAGGCGTACGCCCCGTCCACGAACCGGTCGGCGAGATCCGCCCAGGCGTCATCCATCGGCGGCGATCATGCTCGACGCGGCGTCGCGTCTCCAGGTCCCCGCCCGGCGGGCACGGCGCGACCGACGGACCGGCGCGACCGCTAGCGGGTCGTGCGCGCCGACATCGTGAAGAAGTCGCGCGACCACCACGGGTAGAAGTACCTCGCCGGCGTGCCGACCATCCCGGCGACGAGGTCGGTCCCGTTCGACGGGCTCGCGGGGCCCGTCGCGAGCGTCGGGTTGTAGGTCGAGTAGCTCACCGCGTCGGTGTTGATGTCGAGCTCCATCGCCCGCACCGATCCGGCGCGCACGAGCAGGTCCGCGAGCTCCGTGATGTCGAGGTCCGCCCCGGCCACGTAGACGAGCGCGCCGTCCCGGGTCACCCCGAGCCCCGACCGCCACACGTGGGCCTGGTTCCCGAGCGTGTAGCCCCACACGCTCGTGTCGTTCGGGTTGAGCCCTGGCACGGGCCGGCCGTGGTCGACGAGCAGGTTCAGGTTCTGGCGGACCGCGGCGACGGCCCGCGTCATGCGCACGTCCCGTCCCCACATCCCGACCGTGATCCGCCCGCTCTTGTAGATCACCGCCGACGCCGCGCCGACGCGCAGCGGCGCGACGACCTTGCGGTCCGTGTAGTAGCCGCCGTTCGTGTTGTCCATGAGGAAGCCGGCGTTGAAGGCCGCGACGAGCGTGCGCGCCGCGCTCGCGCCGACGGGGGCGCGGTGCCGGTACGGGCCGCCACCCGGGATCGTGCTGCCCGAGTAGAGCGTCGCGCGCAGCAGCGAGGTGTCCATCCAGGCGATGCCCACCTGCGCGCCCGGGAACGCCGGGCCCGTCGCGAGGTGTATCTCGTAGATCGCGCTCATCCCGCCGACCGTGCGCCCGTAGGGGCGCCAACCGCCCGCTCCCGGCGGCAGCGTGCCCGGCAGGGGGACGAAGCGCTCCGGGGGCGCGAGGTGCGGGATCGTGGCGGCACGCGCGACGTGCGCCGCGCGGCGACGAGCTGCCGCGGGGGCGCGCGTCGCCGCGCCCCGGGCGGCGCGTGCGGTGCGGTGCGGGGTCGGGGCCGTCGCCGCCCGATGCGCGGCGCCGGACGGGTGCAGCGCCACCGACAGCGCGAGCGCGACGAGTCCCGCGACCGCGGCCAGAGCGGCGGCCCGCGTCCGCCGTGCTCGGAGCGCTCCCAAGGACGCAACCGTTGCACGCGAGCCTTACGTTGCGATGAACCGCTCCGCGATCTCCGCCGCCCGGCGCGCGGCGCTCGGCGCTCGGCGCTCGGCGCTCGGCGCTCAGCGGTAGGCGTCGAGACCGAGATGGACGGCGAGCCCGAGACCCGCGCACGCGATCAGCACCCGCAGCGGGGTCGCGGGAGCCCGCCGCACGATCGCGGGACCGATGCGGCCGCCGGCGAGGAAGCCGGCGGCGAGCGGTAGCACCGCGAGCCAGTGCACGGGCCCGAACACGGCGAACGCGACCGCGGCGATCCCGTTCGCAGCGCCCGCGAGGAGGTTCTTCATCGCGTTCCCGCGGGCGAGCGTCTCGCCCGTGCTGTAGAGGACGAAGCTGAGCAGCATCACGCCCGCCGCGGCGCCGAAGTAGCCGGCGTAGATCCCGACGAGGAAGACGCCGGCCGGGAGCGCCCAGCCGAGCTCGTGGCTCGTGGCGTGCGCGTCCGCCGACCTCCGCCTCCGCACGAGCACCCCGATCGAGGCGAGTCCGATGAGCCAGGGGACGACGAGCTCGAAGGACCCGGCCGGGGTCGCGAGCAGGAGGAGGCCACCGGTCGCGCCTCCGAGCACCGCGCTCACGCCCAGCCGCTTCGCACGCGCGCGCTGGCCGCGGAGCTCGGGGCGGGAGCCGAGCACCGACCCGGTGCTCGACGCGACAAGCGCGACGGTGTTCGACACGTTTGCCGCGACCGGCGAGAGGCCGACCGCGAGCAGCGCCGGGTAGCTCACGAGCGACGCGAGGCCGGCGACGCTCCCGGCGACGCCGCCGCCGAAGCCGGCGAGCACGAGCCAGAGGGGGTCGAGGCCGCTCATCGTGCACGCACTCCCGACATCTCCTCGACGGCGGCCCGGGCGGCCGGCGCGCCGCCTGCCCGGTCGCCAATCTACGGCGTGCGGGATCCTCCCCGGGCACGTCAAACTGATAGAGTGATTCCTACTGATCTAGTAGGAGTACTAGGGAGATGGGACTCCACGGCTTTGTCGTCCTCGCCGGCGCGGTCGTCGGACTCGCGGTCGGGCTCACCGGGATGGGCGGGGGTGCGCTCATGACCCCCGTGCTCGTGCTCCTGCTCGGCGTGAGCCCGGCTGCCGCGGTCTCGAGCGACCTCGTCGCGTCGGTGTTCATGAAGCCGGTCGGGAGCGCCGTCCACATCCGGCGCCGCACGGTCCACTGGCCGATCGTGCGGTGGCTCGCCGTGGGCTCGGTGCCCTCGGGATTCCTCGGCGCCTACCTCGTCGGCTCGCTCGCGTCCGGTCCGGCGCTGTCCCACGCGATCGAGCTCGCGCTGGGCTCCGCGCTCGCGGTCGCGGTCGCCGGCGTCGTCGGGCGCTCGCTCCTCGACCGGAGGAAGGGCGTGCGCGCGCCGGCGCCGGCCGGCCCGATCGCGGTGCGTCGCGTCCCGACGCTCGTGGTCGGCGTGCTCGGCGGGCTCGTGGTCGGCACGACCTCGGTCGGATCGGGGTCGCTGATGATCGTCGCGCTCATGTACTGCTATCCCGCGCTCGACGGCCGCGAGCTCGTCGGGACGGACCTCGTGCAGTCGATTCCGCTCGTCGCGTCCGCCGCGCTCGGCCAGGCGCTCTTCGGCCAGGTCCGACTGGGCGTGACCATCTCGCTCCTCGTCGGCGCGCTCCCCGCGATCTACCTCGGGTCGCGACTCTCGGCGTCGACGTCGTCCTCGACCTACCTGCGTCCGGTGATCACCGCCGTGCTCGCGGTGTCGTCGCTGAAGTTGCTCGGCGTCGGCGACGCCGGCCTCGGCGTCGTGCTCGCGTGCGGCGCTGCCGCCGGCACCACCGCAGTCGCGTTGCGCGCCGTGCGCGCGCGGAGGCGCACCGAGGTCGCGGCGGGTGCCGCGTTCACGCCCGCGCCGGACCCGCGCGCCTGCCGACCGGGCTGAGCCACCCGGCACCAAGTGCAAGAGTCGCGCGCGACCCCGCATCTGCGAAGATGGTCGCACGATGGCGGTGGCACGGGGAGCGGCGGTGGGCACGTCCGGCAGGTGGGCCAAGGGTCGTCGACCCGCCCCGTCGGGGCGCGCGTCACCGCGCGCGACATGACACAGCGTCGCGCCGCGGCCCGGCGTGCGCCGGCGGCCCCTGGCGAGGAGCCGACGGAACCGGAGGGCGCTCGGCCCGCCGGCGACGGATGGAGCGAGGGCGAGCTGCTACGCGCCGTCGTCGCGGCGTCGCCGCTCGCGGTGTACGTCGTCGACCCGGCGGGGACCGTCGAGCTGTGGAACCCTGCCGCCGCGCAGCTCTTCGGCTGGAGCGAGGCCGAGGCGCTCGGCGGGCCCCTGCCCTTCGTCGGTCCGGACGACGTGGCGCAGTTCGACGAGCTCCGCGGCCGCGTCGTCGCCGGCGGGCCCTTCTCGCGCCTCGAAGCGACACGTCGGCGGCGTGACGGCTCGCGAATCGAGCTCTCGATCTCGGCCGCACCGCTCCGTGACGAGCACGGTGCGGTGCGGGCCGTCGTCGGGATCGCCGAGGACGTCACGGAGCGCCGAGCGATCGAGGCCGAGATGCGGCGTCAGGCGCGCGTCGACAGCCTGACCGGCGTGCACAACCGCGGCCACTTCCTCGAGCTCCTCACCGAGGAGGTCGCCGCGGCCGAAGCGACGACCGCGCTCGCGCTCGTGGACCTCGACGATTTCAAGGACGTGAACGACACCTTCGGCCACCATGTCGGCGACGAGCTGCTCGCCGCGTTCGCAACGCGGCTCGTGAGCTCGACCGGGTCGCGCGGGGTCGTCGGCCGCCTCGGCGGCGACGAGTTCGTCGTCGCGCTCCGCGACGTCGGCCAGGCAAGGCTCGCGGCAGCGATCGGCGCGCTCGTCGACGCGGTCGGCGAGTCGCTCGACGCGTCCGTCGGGACGTTCGCGCTGCGGGCGACCGTCGGCGCGGCCCACGCGGCGGACGGCGTCGACGTCGGCGAGCTGCTGCGACGAGCCGGGCTCGCGCTGCTCGAGGCGAAGCGGTCGAGCCCGGGCTCGTTCCGGCTGTTCGACTCCGAGATGGAGCGCGTCGCCGTCGAGTCGAAGATCCTCGAGTCCGAGCTCGCGGGCGCGCTCGACCGGGGGGAGATCGTCCTCTACTACGAGCCGATCGTCGAGCTCGCGACCGGCGCGATGCTCGGCGTCGAGGCGATCGTGCGCTGGGAGCACCCCGAGCTCGGACTTCTCGAGCCCTCCCGCTTCGTCCCGCTCGCGCAGTCGACCGCTCGGGCCGTCGACCTCGGAGCCTACGTCGTGCGCGCCGCGTGCGCGCAGCTCCAGCAGTGGGAGCGCGTGCAACCGGCGGCGCGAACCTTGCTCTGCTCGGTGAACCTCCCGGCGCACCAGATCCGCCACCCGGCGCTCGCGACCGAGATCGCGTCGGTGCTCCAGGAGACGGGCGTCGCGCCCTCGCGGCTCCAGGTCGAGTTCACCGAGGACGCCAACGCGACCGACGAGGACGTCCTCGCGCTCACGCGGCTCGGCCGTCTCGGGGTGCGGCTCGCGATCGACTCGTTCGGGACGGGCTACTCGTCGCTCGCCGCGCTCCGGCGCTTTCCGTTCTCCGCGCTGAAGATCGACCGGTCGTTCGTCGCCGGCCTCGCGCACGGCTTCGAGGACCGGGCGATCGTCGTCGCGACGCTCACGATGAGCACGTCGCTCGGCCTCACGGTCATCGCGGACGGCGTCGAGACCGACGAGCAGCTCGCGACCCTCCGCGAGCTCGGCTGCGCCCACGCCCAGGGACCGCTGCTCGGCCGGCCGTCACTGCCCGGAGTCATCGCGGAGCGGCTCGCGACCTCGTAGCGAGCACGGACGGCAGCTCCGAGACCGACGCGAGGACGTGCGTCGCGCCGGCGGCCTCGAGGCGGTCCCGGCGGTCCGCGCCCGTGAGCACGCCCGCGCACACGGACGCGCCGGCCCGTAGGCCGGACTCGATGTCGGCGGCGGTGTCGCCCGCGACCGCCACGTGCGCGACGTCCGAGATCTCGAGCCGAAGCACGGCCGCGAGCACCATGTCCGGGTACGGCCGGCCACGGCCGGCCTCCGACGGGCAGAGCGCGAGGTCGACGAGGTCGCGCCAGCCCAGCGTCTCGAGGATCTCGTCGCGCGTCGCGGCCGAGAACCCGGTGAGGAGCGCGACCTTCCGGCCCTCGGACCGCAGCGCCCCGACGGCCTCGGCGGCGCCCGGCAGCGGTGCGATGCGCCCCGCGGCGACGAGGTCGTGGTAGGCGCGCTCGAAGGCGGCGTTTGCCTCGCGCGCCCGGGCCTCGTCGCCGAGGAGCGCACGAAAGACCGTGATCTTCGAGGTGCCCATCGTCGAACGGACGAAGTCGAGCATCTCGTCGCGCGCCGGTCCCTCCCCGACGCCGACGGAGCCGATCGCCGACACGAACGCCTCCTCGACGGCTCCGCCGTCGCTCACGGTCGTCCCGGCCATGTCGAGGCAGACGAGCTCGATCCGGTCGTCCCGCTGGGTGGTCATGCGAAGGTCTCCTCGGCGATCGCGGGTGCGAGCGTCATCCCGCGCCCGCCTGCGCCGGTGACGACGACGACACCGGGCGCGAGCTCCGCCCGGTGGTAGAGGCCGCCGTCGGTGACCTCCGCGTAGACGCCGCTCCAGCGGCGTTCGACGGGCGGGAGCGCGCCGCCGAGCAGCCGGGACGCGACCTCGCCGAGGTGGCGCGCGGGCTCGTCCGCGACGTCGAACGGGAACGGCTCGTCGTACGCGTGGGTGTCCCCGACGGTCAGGTGGCCGCTCCGCCGCTGGACGAGCAGGAGCTGCGCGCGCCAGCGCGCGGCGACCGGCTCCTGCGGCGCGAGCGCGTCCCGGGCCGGCCCCGCGAACGCCGGGTAGTAGCGGAGCGAGTCGCCGTCGGCGATCGCGGTCGCGACCTCGCCGGCGAACGGCTCGGTCTCGCGCATCTGGAGCCGCACCCGGCGAAGCGGCGCGGCAGCGAGGTGGTCCGCGGCGAACCCGCCCGGCGACGCGCCGGGACAGCACACGACGAGGTCCCCCTCGTGGAGCGCGCCCCGGTGGTCGCGCACCGCGTGCGGCTCGGGCTCGACCGCGTGGAGGCCCGGGAGGAACCGGTACGCGCCGGACGCGTCGAGCGCGTCGCGCAGCGCACCGAGCACCGCTCTCGGCTCCACGAGCGCGTCGCGCCGGCAGTGCAGCGCGGCGAGCACCTCGCCGCGCACCGCCGGGACGAGCGCGCGGGCCTCGCCGGCGGTGAGCAGCTCGAGCCCGCGGAGGCCCGCGTCCGGGCGCGAGGCCGCCTCCTCGAGGACCGCGACCTCGCCGGGCGAGCGCGCGAGCGTGAGCGAGCCTGCAGGCCGGAACCCCGCACCCGGCGCGACGAGCGCGACCTCCTCCCAACGCTCCCGCGCGCGCAGCGCGAGGTCGAGCTCCGCGCCTTTGGCGCGGCCGCTCACCCACACGAGCCCGAAGTTCCTCGCCGACGCGCCACGCGGCTGCGCGTCCCGATCGAGCTGGACGACCTCGTAGCCGCGTCGCACGCCCTCGAGGGCGTGCATCGTCCCGAGGATCCCGCCGCCCACGACGACGAGACGGGGCGCGCCCGCGCTCACGACTGCGAGGCGTCGCGCGCCGACCCCGCGCCGGCCGTGACCGTGTCGCCGAGCGGGAACGGGGCGCGGACGACGAGCACGACGTTTCGATCCGCGGCCGCCCCCCGCCCGACCGGCTCGGCCGCCCACCGCAGCTCGTCCTCCGGAGCGGTGCCACCGTCGGTCCCGCCGACGGGCACGCGCCCCTGCCACGCGTTCGCGGCGAGCTCGCGCGACCAGCCGGCGAGCGTCACCGGGTCGCGCAGCTCGCCGGCGCGCGGGTCGAGCGCGCCCGCGTGGTCGAACACGGCCGTGCCGACGACGAGGTCGCCGGACGTCTCGTCGAGCGCGAGCTCGACGACGCGCGACTGCTGTGGCCAGTCGACGTGCGACGCGGTCGTGACCTGCCACAGCCCGCCACCGCCCGCGGGGAGCGGGGTCACCGCGTGCACGTGGGTGTGGCCGTTGAACCACGCGACGACGTTCGGGAAGCGGGCGAGCAGCGCACGCACGTCGTCGGCGAGGTGGCGGAGCGCGCCGTCGGGGCTGTGGTCGTTCACGAGGGTCTCGAGGCTGTGGTGGCTGAACAGCACGAACAGCCGGTCCGGCGCCTCGGTCGCGACCTCGTCGCCGAGCGCGTCGAGATGCCTCGAGTGTCCCGCGGCGAGCTCGGTCTCGAGCCAGGCGAGCTACTCGGCGGTGAGGGACCCCTGCCAGCCGCCGGCGCGGTTCACCGTGTCGAGCACGACGCATCGGATCGAGCCGGCGTCGAACGCGTAGTGCGCGCGCTCGGCGGCCGCCGCGACCTCGTCGTAGCCGTGCCCGGGCAGGTGCGCGGCGATCCATTCCCCGACGGGCACGGGCCGGCGCCGGGCGTCCGGGGTCACGGGCCGCGTCGGTCCCGTCGCGACGCCCCACTCCTCGGTCGACGGGCGGGTCTCGTTGTCCGCGAGCAGCCCGAGGACGTCGACGCCGGGGTCGAGTCCGACCGGCTTGTCTGAGCCGACGGCGCGTGCCGCGAGCGCGGGCGTGACCGGAAGCGTCCCGCCGAGCATCGCGTCGTGGTTCCCGAAGACCGCGTACCAGTCGAGGCCGAGCCCGGTCGCGACGAACGGCGCACGGCACGCGTCGAGCAGGCCGGGAACGACGGGCAACCCGTGACGGCGGCGCGGCACGTCGTCGTCCGCACCCCGAGGCGTGCCGTCGGGGTGCCAGTAGCGCGGGTCGTAGGGCTCCTCGGCGCCGACCCCCTCGTAACGGCGGGCGTCGCCCGAGTCCGGCACGACCTCGCTCCCGCCGTCGAGCAGCGCGACGTACGCCTCGAGCTCGTTCGCCTGGCTGTTGTCCGTCGCGTCCCCCGTCGAGACCGCGAACGCCGGTGGCGCGCCGGTGAGCGGGCCGCCGTCGAGCGCCCGGACCGCGCGGGCCATCGCTTCGACGACCTGGCAGGTGAGCATCTCCTGCGCGCGGTACGTGCCGATCCGGCCGAGCGCCGCCGCGAGCGGCGAGTCGGGGTCCCCGTGGCGGTCGAGGAACTCCGCGCGCGCCGGGCTCTGTGGATCAGTCACGTGCAGGTCCGAGAGGTGGACGAACACGAGGAGCGAGCGGAACGGACCGGAGGGTGCCGCCCCGCCGAGGTCCGTGCGGGCAGCGAGCGGCTCGCCCGCGGCGCGAGCGAGCGTGCGGTAGCCGAGCGGCGACGGCGGGCCCGGCACGATCGTCGCGGCGACGGTCGTCGCCCGGGCAGCGACCCGTGCGCGCGCGGCGCCGTCCGCCAGCGCTCCGGAGGCGGGCCGTCGGGCGCTCACGCGTCGAGCTCCCGGGGCTCGGTGACGAACAGCGGGGTCCCCGTCGCTTCGACGCTCACGGCGCTGCCGACGACGACCTCGGAGGCCGACGACGACGGCAAGGTCGCGAGGACCTCGATCTTTCCAGGCAGGGCGACGACGACGTGCATGACCGGCCCGAGGAAGGAGCGTCGCACGACGAGGCCGAGGCCGCGCGGGTCGGCCCGCACGGCGAGCGACTCCGGCCTCAGGAGGACGTCGACGCGACGCCCCGGTGCAAACGCCGCCTGCGAGTCCGGGAGCGGGATCCTGCCACCGAGCACCTCGACGGTCGAGCCCGCGCCGACCGTCGCGGGGACGCGGCTGACGGACCCGACGAACTCCGCGACGAACGCGTTCACGGGCCGCTCGTAGACCTCGTCGGGAGGTCCCAGCTGCTGGAGCCGGCCCGACGCCATGACCCCGACGCGGTCGGCCATCGAGAGGGCCTCTTCCTGGTCGTGGGTCACGAAGAGCGTCGTGATCCCCATCTCGAGCTGGATCCTGCGGATCTCGTCGCGTAGCTGGGCGCGCACCTTCGCGTCGAGCGCGGACAGCGGCTCGTCGAGCAGGAGGACGCGTGGCTCGACCGCGAGCGCGCGTGCGAGCGCGACCCGCTGCTGCTGGCCGCCCGACAGCTCGTGGGGGAAGCGGCCGGCCTGTGCGGCGAGACCGACGAGGTCGAGCAGCTCGCGCGCCCGGCGCCGGCGCGTGGGTGCGTCGCGCTTGCGGAGGCGGAGCCCGAAGCCGACGTTGTCGAGGGCGGTCATGTTCGGGAACAGGCTGTAGGCCTGGAACACCATGCCGAGCTCACGCCGGTTCGGCGGCAGGCCGGTCACGTCCAGCCCGCCGATGCGGACGACGCCCGCGTCGGTCTGCTCGAGGCCCGCGAGCGCGCGCAGGGCCGTCGTCTTGCCGCACCCCGACGGGCCGAGGAGCGCGACGAGCTCGCCCGGCTCGATCGTGAGGCTGAAGCGATCGAGCGCCGCGACGTCTCCGAACCGGCGTTCGCACTCGACGAGCTCGACGCGCACGCCCGAGCGGTCGAGGTGACGGCCGTTCGCGCGTTGCGCGGCCTCGTGCTCGAGCGTGCCCGTCTCACTGCCCATGTCCGCTCCTCGTCTGCTCACCGCGCACCGCGCCTCTCGCCTTGACCGCCGCCCGGCCCGCTCGTCGCGCCCCGCGCCTCTCGCCCACTTCGCCCCCGCTCCGCTCGCTCATCGCATCGTGGGTCCGTCGTGGACGATCCCCGGCCGGCCGGGGTCAGCGTGGCCGAGCACGGCGTCGACCTCGGCCGCGAGCTCCGCGACGACGCCGTCGGCCTGCCCGGCAGGGAGCCCCGCGCGCACCGCGCGCCGCCGGCCGTGTCCGCCGAACAGCGAGAGGGCGAGCAGGACGCCGAAGGTCAGCACGAGCGCGAAGACGCTCACGGCGGTCGCCTCGCCGACCTGCTCGGTCCCGATCTGGAACAGCTCGGTCGGGAAGGTCGTGAACGACAGCAGGTTCGCCATCGCGAACTCCCCGAGCGAGTACGCGACCGTGATGAAGGCCGCCGACAGGAGCGACGACCGGAGGTTCGGCACGAGGACCCGCCGGAACACCTGAGCCCAACCGGCGCCGAGCGAACGGCTCGCGTCGACGAGCGTATGGAGGTCGAGCGCCTGGACCCCACCGTCGATCGCCCGGTAGGAGTAGGGCATCGCGAGCACGACGTACTCGAGCGCGAGCAGCACCGGCGACGCGACGATGCCCGTCGGGAACGCGCCGTAGATGCCGAGGACCACGACGACGACGGGCACGACGAGGGGGAGCAGCGTGATGCTCTCCATCGCGCGCCGCCAGCGGGGCATCCGGAGGTTGACCCAGACCGAGGTCGGCATGAGCAGCGCGAGGGTGATGGCCGCCGCGCCGAGCGAGATCTCGACCGACGTCACGAGCGACTGGAGCAGCACCGAGTCGTGGAACAACGCGGTGACCGAGGAGAGCGTGTAGCTGCCGTGCGCGCCCTCGAGCGCGTAGCGCGCGGAGGCGAGGAGCGGCACGAGGAAGTAGAGAGCCGCCACGACGAGGACGCCCGTACGTGCGACGGGTCCGAGGCGGAACTCCGCGGCCGGGTGCGCCCTGGCGGTCGCGACGCGCGGCGCGCTCAGCGCTGCCATCGTGCCGCCCGGTGCTGGAGCCGCGCGTAGAGCGTCGCCGCGACCGCCACGACGACGATCATCCCGAGGCCGAGCGCGTCGCCGACGTTCTGCTGACCGGCAAGCACGTTGCCCTCGATGAGCGAGCCGATCTGGATCGGCACGATCGGTATCGAGCCGTTCGTGAGCGCCGCGGCCGTCGCGTACGCCGCGAACGCGTCGGTGAACAGCACCATGAGCGCGGCGAGGAACGCCGGTGCGAGCACGGGTATCCCGACGTGGCGCCACGCGTCGCGCCGCCGGGCGCCGAGCAGCGACGCCGCCTCGAACCACTCGCGCCTCAGGCCGTCGACGGCCGGGAGCATGACGAGCACCATGAGCGGGAGCAGGAAGTAGCAGTACACGACGACGAGGCCGGTGAGGGTGTAGATGCTGAACCCGTGGTCGTACGGGTTCCACCCCATGGCCGAGAGCACCTTGGTCACGATGCCGAAGTTGCCGAGGGACGCGATGAACGCGAACGCGAGCGGGAGCCCCCCGGTGTTCGCGAAGACCGCGGACGCCGAGGTGACGACGCGCCGCGCCGCGACGTTGGCCGTCGACGCGAGCGCGATCGCCACGACGGTTCCGAGGACCGCGGACAACCCTGCGGAGATCGCGGACAGCTCGAGGCTCTTCTCGAACGAGACGAGGTACGTGCCCTGGAGCGCGGCGGTGATGTTCGCCCACGTGAAGTTGCCGCCCACGGTCTCGAAGGCCGACGAGACGACCGAGACCGACGGGACGACGAGGAAGACCGCGAAGTACGCGACGAACGGGACGATGCCCGCGAACCGCAGCAGCCGAGCGACCCTCGAGCGGGGCCTGCCGCCCCGGGACCGACGTCCCGGGGCGGCGGGGCCTCGGTCGGCACCGATCCGCGAACGAGCCGGGGAGGGCACGCCAGCCAGCCGCGTCACCGCCATCTCGCCACCGGCTCGCTCGCGGGGACCAGCCGGCTCCCTAGACGGACGGCCAGAGCTTCAAGAGGACCGCGGCAGCGTCCTTCTGCTGGGACTGGGACGGGAACGACGGCGTGCCCGACACCGCGGGGATCTTCGCGAGCGCAGCCTTGTCCACGGTCCCGAGCTTCACCATGTGGTTGAGCAGCACGGGTCGTGCGAAGCCGCCGAGCCAGCCGTTCTGGCCCTCGTTCGAGTAGAGGAACTCCTCCCACAGGCGGGCGGCCGCGGGGTCCGGCGCGTACTTGCTGATCGCCTGCACGTAGTAGGCGGCGTAGTGCGCGTCGGTCGGGATCACGACCTTCCAGTCGATCCCCTTCGCCTTCAGCTGCGCGGCGTACGCGGCGTTCAGGTAGTCCCAGTCGATGCTGACCTTGACCTGGCCGCTACCGATCGTCGTCGCGTCGGACTGCGCCGTGATGAAGTTGCCGTCCTGTGCGAGCTTCTTGAAGTACGTGACGCCCGGCGTGATGTTCGAGAACGAGCCGCCGTTCGCGAGCGACGCGGCGTACACCGCGGCGAACGCCGCACCGGCCTGCGTCGGGTTGCCGTTGAGCGCGATCGATCCCTTGTACGCGGGGTTGGTCAGGCTCGCGAACGACGTCGGTGCGACTTTGAGGTCCGAGGCGTTGTAGCCGATCGAGATGTAGCCGCCGTAGTCGTAGTACCAGGCCGCGTTCGCGGCCTTCTCGCTCGCCGGGATCTGGTTGTACTCGAGCACCCTGTACGGCGAGAACAGGCCCTGGCTCGCACCCTCGAGCGCGAACGCGGGACCGACGTCGAGCACGTCGGGGGCCTTGGAGGTCCCCTTCTCGTGGATGATCGCGTTGAGCTCCTGCTGGCTCGAGCCGTCCGGGATCGCGTCGTTGACCTTGATGTGGTACTTGTCCGAGAACTCCTTGATGAGCGTGCCGTAGTTCGCCCAGTTGGCCGGAAGGGTGATCGTGTTCAGCACGCCCTCCTTCTGCGCGGCGGCGACGAGCGCCTTCATGCCGCCGCACGCGGCCGCCGAGGTGACCGTCGCCCAGTTGCACGCGGCGTGGCTCGCGCGCGGCGCGGCCGTGCTCGCCCCCGCCGTCGGCGCGACCGCGGCGGCGGCCGCTAGCGCCGACCCCGCCACTGCTGCGGCGACGAGCCCTCCTGATGTCTTGCGCATCGCGTTGCTCCTCCGTGTACGTCCCGACGGGACGAGCTCCCCCCGCGCTGCGACCGGCGTCGCGGGGCTGTCGGGCGCGACCGTACGAGAGGGAGGTTGACGTCTCGCGCTGCGCGCGCGACCCACGGGTGAACGATTCGTGAAAGCTCGCGCGGTCGACGCGGACGGATGCGGCGGGCGCGCGGCGCCCGCGTCGCGCTCAGACCGTGGCGATCCCGGCGTAACCGCCGGTGACCGGCGCGGCACGACCCTCGTAGCGGGCGTCGCCGAACGCGTAGATCGCGCCGGTCGAGGTCGCGAGCCAGTATCCGCGTCCGTCCGAGGTGGGGGCGATACCGACGACCGCGCCCTCGAGCCGGGAGGGCGCGACCGACCCGTAGCTCGGCGCGCTGCCGAACGCGCGCACCGCACCGGTCGCGGCCGCGAGCCAGTACCCAGTCGCGTCGCGCGCGACCTCGATCGCGACGACCCGTCCGCGCAGCGCCGCGCCGTGGCCGGGTCGGAGGTGCGCGTCGCCGTACGCGAAGACCTTGCCCGCGGCCGTGACGACGTAGTAGCCGCGCCCGTCCGGCGTCGAGGCGATCGCGACCGCCGGGCTCGAGCGCGTCCTGGACGCGCCCGGCGCGCCGAAGCGGTGGGCCCTCCCGAACGCGAAGACCTCGCCGGACGCGGTGAGCTCGAGGTACCCCCCGCCGGGAACCGGCGCGAGCCCGACGACTGGCGACGCCGGGTGCGCGAACGGGTACGGCGTCGCGTCGCCGAACGCGTACACGGTGCCGTTCGACGAGGCGAGCCAGTAGCCTCCGCCGTCCGGGGTGCCCGCGATCGCGACGAGCTTCGTCCTCGTCGCCGCGCCCGCGACGCCGCCAAGGGTCGGAAGGGTGCCGAACCCGGCGACCGCTCCCGAGACCGCCGCGATGCGGTAGCCGTCGGCGCCGAACTTCGTGAGCAGCGTCCCGGTCGTCGCCGCGGGCCCACGTCCGAAGCGCGCGTTGGCCGCGAGCACCCGGAACGCGTACGCGCGCCCTGCGAGGATCCCGCGCAGGACCGCGCGGCGCGCGGTCGCCGGGACGGTCGCGACGAGGGGGGCCTGGCCCGCGGCGGTCGCGACGACCGTGTACGAGGTCACTGGCGAGCCGCCGTCGCTCGCGGGCGCCACCCAGGTGAGCGTCGCGCGGACTCCCGCGACCTTGGCGGTGACGGATCGTGGCGGCGACGGTGCGCTCGGCCGGTAGCGGAACGTCGCACCCGGTGTGCTCGAGGTGACGCCCGTGCGCGTGAGGATCGAGACCGGCACCGTGCGACCCGCGGGTCCGGGCGGGGCGTGCGCGACGAGCACGTACGGATCGCCGTCCGGGTAGCCGGGCGCAGTGCCGAGGCGGCTCGTCGACAGCTCGCCGAAGCGCGCGCCGAGCGCGCCGTCGAGGTTGTCGCCGAACAGCACGACGCGTGCCCCGCCCGAGGCCGGGCCGGACGTCGGGCGCACGAGGACCAGCGACGGCGCCCCGGTGCCGAAGTAGACGAAGGTGTCCACCGCGGGGTCGGGGTGCGCGCACGCGGTCGGGGTGCACGGCTCGACGTCGACCGGCCCGGGCAGGCCTGCGGGCACGACGAGCTCGAGGCTCCCCGCGCTCACCGCGGTGAGGATCGAGGTGCTCGATCCTCCGTAGGTGCTCGGGGACACCTGGCTCACGAAGTCCACGCTCGTGACGTCCGCGAGGCCCGTCCCCCGCACGACGAGGTGCGTGCCGCCGGTCACGGGCCCACCGAGGACGCTGAGCGAGCGCACGCTCGGGACTCCCGCGTACGAGAAGTGCCAGATCGCGCTCAGGCCGCCCTGGGTCTGGACGCTCACGCCGCCCGAGAGCGCGGAGATCGCGCCGTTGTGCCCGGCGGAGCCGCCGGGCGGCACGATCGTGATCTGCGTCGGCGTGATGGAGCTGATCCGGACCTGCTCGCTCGCGGTCGAGCTCGGCGGGCCGAAGTTGACCCACTCGAACGTGTCGAGGTTGAACCCGGTGCCGAGGATCGTGACGGGCGTGCTGCCGGAGGCGTCGGCCGGGTCGGGGACGACCGAGGTGATCGTCGGAGTCGGTGCGTAGTCGAACTCGGTCGCGGCCGGCGCGATCTCGGTCTCGGGCGTCGGCACGACGACGCCCTGGGCGTTGAAGACGACCGCTCCGGAGAGCGCCGGCAGGATCGGCGCGGTCGGGCTCGAGCCCGCCGAGCTCGTGACGACGACCTGGACCTGGCACGCTGCACCCGGGGTGAACCCCGGCCCGGTCGCACACGCGGTCGAGGCGCCCTCGGGCGGCACGACGGCCGTGAGCTCGGAGTCGCTGAGCACGTTCACCGAGCCCGCCGGCACGCCGCCGAAGGTGACCGTCGGCGGCGAGGTGGCGAAGCCCGTGCCGTACACGGTGACGGTCGACCCGCCCGCGACGTTCGCTCCCGACGGGCCGATACCCGAGACCGTCGGGCTCGGCGTGCCCGACGCGCCCGGCACGACGTACTCGAACGTCGCCGCCGCGCTCGTCGCGCTCGACACCGCGGGTGCACCGGCCGTCACCACGACGTCGACCCGGCCGGCCGGCGAGAAGGGCGCGGATCCCGGCGTCGCGGTCGCGGGAGGCGTGACGACCGTGATCGTGCCCGCGGTGACCGAAGTGACCGTCGCGGCCGCGGAGCCGAAGCTCACGTGGACGCTCGCGGGCGTGGCCGCTACAAAGCCGCTGCCGGTGATCGTCACGGTCGTGCCGCCGGCGATCGGCCCGGACGCGGGCGACACGCCGGTGACCTGCGGGCGTGCGGGGGCCGGGGCGGTCGCCTGCGCGCACAGCGTCGTCGCGAGACCGCCGCTGCCGCTCGCGTTCGTGACGATCGGCGTGCCGAGGCCCGAGGCGAGGTCGTAGCCGGTGGTCGCGCGGTAGCCGAGGCCGAGGCCGAACACGTCGTTGTTGCCGACGGTCACGTCGGAGAACGACTGCGCGTAGCTCGCGGGGGACGCGGCGAGCGCGTAGAGCTCGGGCGGAACGAAGCCGAGGTCCGGCCCACCTGCGTTCACCGGGAGCGACGCGCAGCTCCCGCCCGAGGCGGCGACGTCCGCGAGGACGGCGGCCCAGATCGGTGCCGCGGACGAGGTGCCGCCGATCGTGCTCCACCCGGACGCCGCGGCACCGCCTGACGACCCGAACGCCGCGCTGTACACGGTGACACCGCGCCACTCGTCAGCCGACGCGCTCACGTCCGGCACCTCGCGGCCGCCGGACGTCGCGACCCCGGGGACGCCGGATCCCGACTGCCACGACGGGATCGGCCACGTCGACGAGACGCCACCGCCTCCACCGCCCCAGTCGTTGCCGTGGTTCCACACGGTCTGGCTCGGCGGGTTCGCCGCGTCGAGCAGCGAGGTGCCGCCGACACCGAGCACGTACGGCTGGCTCGCCGGGTCGTCGACCGACAGGTAGGGGCGCACCGCGGTCGAGCTGCCGAACGGCGTTCCCGAGCAGTCGTCGGACCCGGTGTCACCCGCCGCCGAGACGACCGTCTGGCCCTGCGCTGCCGCTTCCTCGAAGATCGTGTTCTCGAGCTGCTGCGCGCCCGGCGCCGCGGTCTGGAGCGCTGCCTCGCACTCCCCCCAGCTCGTCGACACGATGTTCGCCCGGTCCTGCCCGACGATCGTGTTGTACTCGTCGATCCCGCCGAAGGTCGTGTTCGGCGCCTCGTAGACGAGCAGCTTCGCGGCCGGCGCGAGCGCCGCCACGTCCTCGATGTCGAGGATGGACTCGCCGCTCCCCGTGCCCGAGAGCGCGAAGCCGTCGACCGGGATCGTCGTCACCTGGCTCGTATGGCTCGTGCCGAAGTAGCAGCGGTCGAAGGTCGCGAGGTCGGACGTCGAGAACGGCTCGAGCTCGAACAACGCGATCGTCTGACCGGCGCCGAGGTCGCCGCGCGCGTAGAGCCCGCTGAGCCCGTAGGCGGCGGCGATCTGCTCGTCGGTCCAGCCGCCCCCCGCGAGCGCGTCCTTCGCCCCGGCCGCGCACGCGTGCGGAGCCCCGGCGGCGGCGACCGAGGGCCGCGACGTGCGCACGGCGGCCGGGGTCCGCACCACGCGGACCGACGGCGCGCGGCGCAGCTGAGAGTGCGGGACCGCGAGGTTCTCGAGGCCGAGCACGGACTGGACGGACGCCGCGGTCGGGCGCGCGAGCATCGGCGACGTCGCCGTCGCCCAGCCGGACCGCCCTCCGGGCAGCACGTAGCGCGTGACGTGGGTGTGGAACGCGGCGTCGACGCGTGCGACGGAGCCCGAGACGTCGACGAGGAGCCGGTTCGCGGAGAGGCTCGTGACGTGCAGCCCCGACGCACGCATCGCGTGCTCGACCGCGACGGCGCTCGCCCTGGTCGGGCCGTAGCGGTCCGCGACCTCCGCGGGCGTGAGGTACCGGTGGTACTCGGGCGAGCCCGGCGTCGACACCGCGGCCGCGTACGCGGCGAGCCCCGCCGGGTCCCTCGGGACGAGCGCGAGCCCGACGTCGATCGTGCGCCGTGGCGCGAGACGGCCGGCGGCCCGCGCGCCGAGCGGCAGGCGCACCGCCGGGCCGACAGCGACGAGTGCGGTGGACGAGCCAGGCAGCGCCCTCGCGTGGGCGACCGCGCCGACGATGCTCGCCGACGCGGGTGCAGCGAGCACGAGGGTCGTGAGCGACGACGCGGCGGCCACCGCACCGAGGGCGGGGCGCGTGCACGCGCCGAGGGCGGCTCGCGCGCGCACTGCGCCGGACGGTCCCGGCCCCAACCGTCGGAACCGCCTGCTCGTCGACACGAGCCCTCCTCACCACGGCTGCCCGTGCCTCACGCCGCGCCCGCGACCCGGCCGGCAGGGTCTACCAGGGCGCGCGCCCGGGGTCAACGCGGGCCGACCGAGGTCAGCCCGTCGCGCGCGCCTCGAGCTCGTCCACGAGGTCCGCGACGGAGGCGACGACCCGCGTCGGCCGGTACGGGAAGCGCTCGACGTCCTCCGCGCGCGTGACGCCGGACAGCACGAGGATCGTCTCGAGACCCGCCTCGATCCCGGCGACGACGTCGGTGTCCATGCGGTCGCCGATCATGACCGTCGTCTCCGAGTGCGCGCCGAGCACGTTCAACCCCTCGCGCACCATGAGTGGGTTCGGCTTGCCGACGAAGTACGGCTCGACGCCGGTCGCCTTCGTGATGAGCGCCGCGACCGAGCCGGTGGCCGGGAGCGCGCCCTCGCTCGACGGCCCGACCGAGTCCGGGTTGGTCGCGATGAACCGGGCACCGCCGGACACGAGCCGGATCGCCTTCGTGATCGCCTCGAAGCTGTACGTGCGCGTCTCCCCGAGCACGACGTAGTCGGGGTCCCGGTCGGACAGCACGTAGCCGATGTCGTGGAGCGCGGTCGTGAGCCCGGCCTCGCCGACGACGAACGCGGTGCCGCCGGGCCGCTGGCTGTCGAGGAACTGAGCGGTCGCGAGCGCGGACGTCCACAGCGCGTCGACCGGGATCTCGAGCCCGCCCGCGACGAGGCGCGCCGCGAGGTCGCGCGGTGTGAAGATCGAGTTGTTCGTGAGCACGAGGAAGCTGAGACCCGCCCCCGTGAGCGCCTTCACGAAGCGCACCGCGCCCGGCAGCGCCGTCCCTTCGTGGACGAGCACGCCGTCCATGTCGCACAGCCAGCTCGTGGTCGGTCGCCTGGTCGCCATGGCCCAAGTATGGGACCGTCGACGGGGCGCGCCGCAACCGATCGTCCGCGGGGCGCGGCCGCAGCCGTCGCGGCGACGCCTCGAGGACCTTCGGCCCTGGCGCCACGCGGGTCGCGCGGCCAGGCTGGGACCGCGGGCCGGCGCGCGGTGCGCCGCGAACGGATCCGGTGCCGCGGCGGCCTCGGTCGTCCTCGCCCGGGAGGCGGCATCGATGGAACTGAGCATGGTCCCGATCGAGAAGCCGGAGGGGATGAACGTGATCCTCGGCCAGGCGCACTTCGTGAAGACCGTCGAGGACATCCACGAGGCGCTCGCGGGCGCTAGCCCCCAGCTGCAGTACGGGGTCGCCTTCTGCGAGGCGTCCGGCCCGTGCCTCATCAGGCGCTCGGGCAACGCGAAGGACCTCGTCGAGCTCGCGGCCCTGAACGCCGAGACCGTCGGCGCCGGTCACGTCTTCGTCGTGCTGCTTCGCGACGGCTACCCCGTGAACGTCCTGAACGCGATCAAGCAGGTGCCCGAGGTGTGCACGATCTTCTGCGCGACCGCGAACCCGGTCGAGGTCGTCGTCGCGCAGACCGACCTCGGCCGGGGGGTCATGGGCGTGGTCGACGGCATGCCGCCCGCGGGCATCGAGACCGACAAGGACGAAGCAGACCGCAAGGCACTGCTGAGGACGATGGGCTACAAGCTCTGAGCGCACCGCACCGCGGGCGCCCCGGGGCGGGAAGGCGGCAGGTCCCGTGGAGGACGTGACTCGAGAGCGGGCAGCGGTGGCGGAGGAGCGCGGTCGCGCAGCGCCGTCCGGGCACGTCCTCGACGTGCACGGCGGGAGCTGCACGATCGACTCGTGGGGACCGGACCGCGTGTCGTGCCTCGTCGAGGCGCTGCGCGCGCTCGTCGCGCAGTACGCGCAGGTGACCGATCCCCCGGTGAGCCGGGTGATCCCGCTCGCGGCGGGTCCGGCGGGCGGCGAGGAGCTGCTCGAATGCCTCTTCGAGGATGTCATCGACACGCTGGACGTCTTCTCCCTCGTGCCGGTCCGTTTCCACCTCGTCGAGACCGAGCAGGGCGGTGTGACCGGCGACATGGAGGTCGTCGGCCTCTCGGAGGCCCATGTCGTCGGCCGTGCGCCGCGTTCGGTCAGCCACCACGACCTCTCCGTGGAGGCGCACGGGGGCAGCTGGAGATGCCACGTGGTCGTCGGGGTCTGACGCGCCGCGCGTGGTCGCGGGCGCGCCCGGCCCGCGTGCGAGGTCGCGGGGGCCGCGGCGCGGCGCACGTCGTGCTCGCGGCGCCGGTCGCGCGTCGTTCCGCGCTCGCCGAGCCCGAACCGGGCGCCGACGAGCCCGCGTGCCTCGAGGCCCCGAGCCCTCCTGCGTCGGCGGACAGTGGTACGAGGAGCTCCCGGCTGCGTCGGACGGCGAGGTCGCCGACCTCTCAAGCGGTCCCGCGAGTCGGTACCGGACGAGCGTGCCGGCGTGGACGCGCAACCCCCGACCGGTCCGGGCGAGCGCGACCCGCACCGACCGTGACCTGCGCGCTCGGGCGCACGGCCGTCCGGCCGGCGGCGTTCCCCGGCGCCGGGCGGCGAACCTGTACCCTGTACAACCGCGCGCCACCGGTGCTCGGCAACACGCCTCCGGCGGAGCGCGCGGGGCGGCGCCGCGTCGGCGCGACCCACGCTGGAGAGGTGCGAGAGCGGCCGAATCGGGCTCACTGCTAATGAGTTGACCAGGGAAACCGGGTCCGAGGGTTCAAATCCCTCCCTCTCCGCTCGACACGACGGGGTGCCGATGGCGCCCCGTCGTGCGCGTCTCAGGACTCCCGATCGGGCGGGCGCCTCGCCTCGTCCCCGCCGTCGGGCGTCGCTCCCTCCGCGCGCTCGCCACTGCCGCGCCCACCCGGTCCCTTTTCGCCGCGGGCCTCGGCCTCGCCGGGAGGTGCCGCCGGTTCGGACGGGGGCACGGACCGCGCGACCCGCCCGCTCGGCGGCGGGGGCTTCGGAGATATCCCCGGCCAGGTCGCACCAGCCGGCGGGCGCAGGGGAGCGTCCGGGGACGGCTTCGCCGACGCGGCGGGCCATCCGGTCCGCTCGTCACCACCGCCGGGCTGCGCTCCGCCCGAGGGGGCCGGCTCTCCGACGGGCGCGGCGCCGGCCGATCCCCGTCGACCGGAGCCGGGCAGCGGCGGGTCGCCGTGTCCGGGCGGGCCCCAGCCCGGCCCGCCCGACAGGTCGGGAGGCGCTCCGGTCGCCTGCGGATGCGCGGGCACGATCCCGGCGGCGCGCGCCACGTCTGCCGGCGCGATCCCGTCGCGCCGGTGGCGCTCGTCGAGGTAGACGACGAGCACGAGCGCGACCTGTAGCGGCGTGAGCAGGATCTCGACCGCGTAGACGGCGACCTGCTCGGCGACGACCTGGGCCAGGGCCGAGTGTGCGAACGCGGCCCCGACGATCGCCCCGATCGGGAGCGAGCACGCGAGCACGAGCAGCTCGACGAGGACGTAGGCGACGAGCACCGCGAAGCGCCTCCCGGCCATGAGGAAGGCCGAGCGCCGGAGCGCGTCACGGGCGCGCCCACCCTCCATCACCACGACCGGCATCGCGACGAACCATGTGCACCAAAGGACGATGCCCGGCACGATGAAGAGCGCGAGCCCGATCGTCGACAGCACGGCGACCGCGAGACCCGTCGCACCGACGTCGCGCCATCGCGTGACCGCGACCCGGAGCGAGCGTCGCCAGTCGGGCGACGCGCCCACGTACGCGCTCGTCGCGGCGTGGACGCCCGCGGCCTGGGCGAGGAAGCCGCCGATCAGGACGACGGCGAGCCCGACGACCTCCGCGGCGACGCCGAGCGCGCCGTGCGGCCTCGTCGAGTAGCTGACCGAGCGCCAGTACCCGAGCGACGCGGCGCCGACGACGAGCGACGGCACGAGCACGATCGACACGGACGCGAGCAGCGCGCGGTAGTGCGCCATCGCGAGACGCACCGCAGATCCGGCGAGCTCGGACGCACCCGGCGGCGGGGCGCCACCGCCCGCTCCGGTGTTCCACACGCTGGTCAACGTACCAGAGGCGCCGTTCGCGCCGAGAGGTGCGGCGGTGCCCGCTACGATGGCCAGTCGCCGAGCGTCGGGCGGGCTGCAGCCCGCACCGGCGCGCGCTGCGCTCGTAGCTCAATTGGATAGAGCATCTGACTACGGATCAGAAGGTTGGGGATTCGAATTCCTCCGAGCGCACTCGCACCACCTCCGGTGTCCAACCGGCGAGCCCGTCGTCGACGGGGCCCTCGCGATGGCCACCAGGCGAACTGCCGCTCCAGTCCGCCTGGCCGGAGGACCACCCCTCGGACGAGGTGCCGATCGACGGCCCGACGCCGTGTCACGTGCTGAGCATGGACAGCGCGAGCATCTTGTCGGCCTCCACTCGGGCGTAGACCGGCCCGGAGTCGAGGAACTCCTCCCACTCGGGCCCGTAGCGGGGGACGTAGACGTCGAGCAGCGTGCTGCGAAACCCGGCGTTGCGCTCCGCCCGGAGGTCGAGCTCGACCGCGCGTCCGTGAACGGTCACGGCGAGCTTCTCGCTCGGCAGGTGCGTCACGCTCACGAACGGCCGCTGCCGGATGTGGCGAATGCGGACCGAGTCGGGCGACGAGCCGAAGTGGAAGGCGCCACGGTAGAAGATGCCGTCCACCGGCCCGGCGAGCGGACGCCCGTCCGCGGTGACCGTGGCCAGCGTCAGGAGCACCATCCCCTGCAACCGCTCCGAGAGCTCGTGCGCGGTCGGCCGACGGTCGGATGTGATGACGCTGCGCAAGTGGGCGCCGCCTCGCGCGTAGCTGTCGTCCAGGAGCTCCTGCAGCGCCTCGACGTCCGCGCCGGTCTCGTGCACCGACGCATCAGACCACAGCTCCGCGACCGCGTGCTCCCGGGCGGGCGTCGCGCGAGGCTTTCCCCATGCGCCGCGTCCGCAGCCTCCGTGCCGCCCAGCGCGTCGTCCTCGTCGTCGCGCTCGGCGCGGCGCTCGTCGCGGTCGGCGACTACGTCACGGCGCTCGGCCGCTTCACGGGATGGACCGGGTACGCGCCGCTCGCGACGGGTGCCCCGCCGCTCGGCGGGCTCCACCCGTGGCTCCGCCTGCTCGTGTGGCTCGCGCTCGTCCTCGCCTGGGCCGTGTGCTCGATCGCGCTCCTCGGCGCCGGGCGGGCCGGGCCGGAGCCCGCAGCCGATCGGGAGGACAGCGGCCCGGCGGCGCACCCGCGCACGGGGCTCGACTAGCGCCGCTCGGCCGCCACGAGCTCGTCGAGCAGCGCGCGGACCCGACGGTCGATCTCCTCGACGATCGGGCGCACCGCCTCGACGGACTTCCCCGCCGGGTCCTCGAGATCCCAGTCCACGTAGCGCTTCCCCGGGTAGTACGGGCACGTGTCGCCGCACCCCATGGTGACGACGACGTCTGCGGCGAGCGCCGTCTCGTCGGTGAGGGGCTTCGGGAACTCCCGCGACACGTCGAGTCCGCGCTCGGCGAGCAGCGCGACGACCGACGGGTTCAGCTCGCTCCCCGGCTCGGAGCCCGCGGAACGCACGTCGACCCGGCCGGCCGCGTGGTGGTCGAGCAGCACCTTGGCCGCGAGGCTCCGACCGGCATTGTGCGTGCAGAGGAAGAGCACGACGGGCGTCGTGCCGGGCGCCTCCCCGACGGCGCTCACGCGGCCTCCGGCCCCGCGGGTCGCGCGAAGAGCCGCCGCGCGTAGAGCGCGACGTAGACGAGGGCGACGAGAACGGGCACCTCGATGAGCGGCCCGACGACGCCCGCGAGCGCCTCGCCGGACGTCACGCCGAACACGCCGATCGCGACCGCGATCGCGAGCTCGAAGTTGTTCCCCGCAGCCGTGAACGCGAGCGTCGTCGTGCGCCGGTAGCCGAGGCCGATCGCTCGGCCGAGGAAGAACGACCCGGTCCACATGATCGCGAAGTACGCGAGGAGCGGGAGCGCGATGCGCGCGACCGCGAGGGGCTTCGACGTGATCGTGTGGCCCTGAAGCGCGAAGAGCACGACGATCGTGTAGAGCAGCCCGTAGAGCGCAAACGGCGAAAGCTTCGGGAGCAGCTTCTCCTCGTACCACTGCCTGCCGCGCGCCCGCTCGCCGACGGTCCGGGTGACGTAGCCGGCCACGAGCGGCACGCCGAGGAAGATCGCGACGGTCTCCGCGACCTTCGCGATCGACAGGTGCAGGCCGACGGTAGACAGGCCGAGCCAACCGGGCAGGAGCTCCAGGTAGAAGTAGCCGAGGAAGGCGAACGCGACGATCTGGAACAGCGAGTTGATCGCGACGAGCACGGCCGCGGCCTCGCGGTCGCCGCCCGCGAGGTCGTTCCAGATGAGCACCATCGCGATGCAGCGCGCGAGGCCGACGACGATGAGCCCCGTGCGATAGGTCGGGAGGTCGGGCAGGAACAGCCACGCGAGCCCGAACATCACCGCGGGGCCGACCAGCCAGTTCAGCACGAGCGACGTGACGAGCATGCGCCGGTCCCTCGTCACCGAGTCGAGGTGGTCGTAGCGGACCTTCGCGAGCACCGGGTACATCATGACGAGGAGCCCGACGAAGATCGGGAGCGAGGTGCCCGACGTCACCTGCACCGCGTCGAGGCGGTGGCCGAGGCTCGGGATCGCTCGCCCGAGGAGGATCCCGGCGGTCATCGCCGCGCCGATCCACAGCGGGAGGAAGCGGTCGACGACGGAGAGCCGGGCGACGACCGCCGTGTGGCCGGGCGCGCCCGGCGCGGCGTCGGGTGTGGGAGCACCGTCGCGAACGCGAGCGGCGTCCGCGCCGCTCCCAGGGCGGTCGGGCGCGTCAACCGCGCGCACGCGCGACCTCGGCCCCCGAGCCGGCCCCGCTCGACGGCGCGCAGCACGCGTGCTCGTCGGCCGGTGCGCTCCTTCGTCCCGCCGCGGGCGCGTCGGAGTCGCCGAGGACCGTGTAGAACTCCCACGGCTCCCCGCCCGGGCCCTCGACCCACACCTTGTCCTGCAGCGCGTAGCAGCACGACGACTGCTCCTCGACGTCCGTCGCAAGGCCGCCCGCCGCGAGCCGGGTCGCGGCGTCGCGCACCTGCGCGCTCGAGTCGACCTCGACTCCGAGGTGGTTCAGCGAGCCGGGCGCCGCGTCCGCGTTCTCGATGAGCACGAGCTTGAGCGGCGGGTCGGCGACCGCGAAGTTCGCGTAGCCGGGGCGCACCTTCGCGGGCCCCACGCCGAACATCGTCGAGTAGAAGCGGACGGCGCGCTCGAGGTCGTCCACGTTGAGCGCGAGCTGGATCCGGGACACGTGCCCTCTCCTTGGTAACATTGACGTAGGTAGATACGTTGATCATGCTCGATACATCTAGATCTGTCAATGGGAGGGCGACGATGGCGCACGCGCTCGGGCCGCTCGGCTCGGATCCGCCCGCGCACGGCTGCAGCGCCTCCGTGCTCGCTGCGCCGCTCGACGCCGGCGACGCGACGGGCCTCGCGCGGGCCTTCACGGCGCTCGCCGACCCGGTCCGGCTCCGCGTGCTCTCGATCCTCGCGGCGTCGCCCGCCGGCGAGGTGTGCGTGTGCGACCTGGTCGCCCCGCTCGGCAAGTCCCAGCCGACGATCTCGCACCATATGAAGGTTCTCGGTGACGCCGGCCTCGTGCACGGCGACCGGCGCGGGAAGTGGGTCTGGTACTCGCTCGACCGCGCCCGCCTCGCGGAGCTGCGGGCCGCGATCGACTCGTGACGCCCTGCCGGGCGGCGTCCGTGCGACGGTGCGGGCCGCGGCGACTGCGCCGCCGGCGGGCGTGACCGGTCCGACGGCCGGCGCCGCGACCTCCGGGCGGCGCGCCGTGCCGCTCACCACGATCGCGCTGCAGTGGGGACGGATCGGCTGCACCGGCTTCGGAGGTCCGCCCGCCCACGTCGCCCTCCTGCGCAAGCTCTGCGTGACCGAGCGCGGGTGGATGGACGCACGCGACTTCGAGGACGGGATCGCCGCGACGAACCTGCTCCCGGGACCCGCCTCGACCCAGCTCGCGATCTACTGCGCGTGGCGCCTCGCCGGCGTCGCCGGCGCGGTCGTCGGCGGGCTGTGCTTCATCGTCCCTGGCCTCGTCGTGATCATCACGCTCGCCGCGCTCTATCTCCGAGCCCACCCGCCCCTGTGGGTCCTCGGCGCAGCGGCGGGCGCGGGGGCCGCGGTCCCCGCGGTGGCGCTCCAGGCTGCCGCGGGGCTCCTGCCGGCGAGCCGGCGCCGGTCCGGCGCGACGCGCGCGGGACGCGCGCGGTGGGCGGTGTACGCCGCCGGCGGCGCCGCGGCCGCAGCGACGCTCGGCCCGTGGCTCGTGCTCGTGCTCGTGCTCGCGGGGCTCGCCGAGATCGCGTCGAGCTCGCTCCCCCACCGCGACGCCGATCGCGGCGCCCTCGGCGCCCTCGCGCTCGCCGGGGTCCCGGCGGTAGCGGGCGGCCTGGCCGCGGTCGCGTGGGTCGCGGTCAAGGTCGGCCTGCTCTCCTACGGCGGCGGGTTCGTCATCGTCCCGCTCATGCAGCACGACGCGGTGCAGACCTACCGCTGGATGACCGGCGCGCAGTTCCTCGGCGCCGTCGCGCTCGGCCAGCTCACCCCCGGCCCGGTCGTGCAGACCGTGGCGGTCGTCGGATTCGCCGCGGGCGGGCTCGGTGCGGGGCTGCTCGCCGCGCTGTGCGCGTTCGCACCGTCGTTCGCGTTGGTCCTCGCGGGCGGTCCCCGCTTCGACGCGCTGCGGGCGGACGCGCGGGTGCAGGCGTTCCTCACGGGTGCAGGCGCCGCGGCGATCGGCGCGATCGGCGGCTCGGCGATCCCGCTCGGTCTCGCGCTCGCGCACCTCTGGCAGCTCGGCATCCTTGCGCTCGGCGCGCTGTGGCTTCTCTGGTTACGCCGCGGCGCCGTCCCGGCGCTCGTCGGTGCGGGCGCGCTGGGCCTCGGCGCAGGCCTGCTCGGCGCTCCCGTCCGCTGAGGACGTCGCGCGCCGCCGGAGCCGGCCGGATGTCCGACCGCTAGCCGCCGATCATCGACATCGAGCGCGACGGGCGCAGGAAGTCGGGCTCGTCCATGCCGTGGCCCGCCCGCTTCGCCCACACCGCTCGGCGGAGCATGCGGGCGATCTCCTCGTCGCTACCGCCGTCGCGGAGCAGGTCGCGCACGCTCAGCTCGTCGTCGCTGAACAGGCAGTTGCGGATCGACCCCTCGGCCGTGAGGCGCAACCGGTTGCACGTGCCGCAGAAGGGCCGGCTCACGCTCGCCACGACCCCGATCTCGCCCGCGCCGTCGCTGAAGCGGTAGCGGGTCGCGGGCGCGGGGTCGGGGTCGGCCGACCCCTCCCGCACGGGCTCGAGCGGCCAGTGCTCGGCGATCCGGTCGAGCACCTGCGCGGCGGTCACGACCTGCTCGCGACGCCAGCTCGCCTGCGCGTCGAGGGGCATGTACTCGATGAAACGGACGATCCGACCCGTCGCGCGTGCGAACTCGGCGAAGTCGACGATCTCGTCGTCGTTCACGCCCGCGACGAGCACGACGTTGACCTTGAGCGGGGTGAGCCCGGCCTCCTCGGCCGCGGCCATCGACTCCAGCACGCGGGGGAGCTCGCCCCGGCGCCGGATGAGCGCGAAGCGCTCCGGCCGGAGGGAGTCGCAGCTCACGTTCACCCGGCTGAGCCCGGCTGCCGCGAGGTCGCGGGCGAAGCGGCCGAGCGACGTGCCGTTTGTCGTGAGCGCGAGGTCGTCGAACCCGATCCGGGAGAGCGTCGCGACGAGGTCGACGACCCCCCGCCTGACGAGCGGCTCGCCGCCGGTGATGCGCACGGAGGTCACCCCGAGCGCGCGCGCGACGGTCGCGAAACGCGCGATCTGCTCGAAGCTCAGCAGCTCGTCGTTCGGGAGGAACGTCATCCCCTCCTCGGGCATGCAGTAGACACAGCGGAGATTGCACCGGTCCGTGATCGAGATCCGCAGGTCCGAGTGCACGCGACCGAAGCCGTCCACGAGCGGGCCCTCGAGCGGCATCGGCGATCCGGCGACCCGGGCGGGTGCAGGATCGCGCCGCGACGCGCCCCGCCTGGCACCGACCGCGACCGCGACCGCGACCGGGGCCGGGGCCGGGGCCGGAGCCGGAGCCGGAGCCGGAGCCGGAGCCGGAGCGAGCTTTCCGGCCGGGACCGCGGTCACGGGCGCGGACCCGGCGCGGTCGCCGCCACCGCGCTCCCGAGCGACCCCGCGTCGAGGAGCATCGCGTCGACGCGTCCGCCGGCCGCGACCCCGTCGCCGTCCGGGAGCACCGCCAGGGCGTTGGCGCGTGCCATCGCATGAAGCTGGTGGGACTCCTGGCCGCCTGCGGAGCGGACGTGCACGAGCCCGTCGCCGCCGAGGCGCGCCTCCACGCGCACGAGGTGGACCTTTCCGTCGCGCCGCCGGGCGAACGGCTCGTCGGCCACGGCGAGCGCGACCGGGCGGTCGAGGTCGCGATGACCGGCCATCGACCGCAGCGCGGGCCGTGCGAACAGCTCGAACGAGACGAGCGCCGACACCGGGTTGCCGGGCAGTCCGAACACCGGCGTCTGCTGGTCGCCGATCGCGCCGAAGGCGAAGGGCTTCGCCGGCTTCACCGCGACCTGCATCCACTGCATCGACCCGCCGGAGATCTCGCCGAGGACCGCCTTCACGACGTCGCGGTCGCCGACACTGACGCCGCCCGAGGTGACGACCGCGTCGCACCGTCGCGCAGCGTCGCGCAGCGCGTTGGCGACGACGTGCTCGTCGTCGCCGACCACCCCGAGGTCCACGCCTACGAAGCCGCTCTGCTCGACGAGCGCGAGCAACGCGGTGCGATTGGACTCGTGGATCTGGCCGGGTCCGAGCGCGCCCGGCGCCTCGACGAGCTCGTCGCCCGTCGACAGGACGCCGACGACCGGCCTGCGGTGGACGAGCACGTCCGCGTCGCCGAGCCCCGCGAGCACGCCGAGCGCGCCCGCGTTCAGCACGGTGCCCGCAGCGAAGACCTCGTCGCCGGCCGCGACGTCACCGCCTGCACGGCGGACGTGGTCGCCCGCGGCGAGCGTGTGGCCGATCGTCACGGTCGCACCGTCGGGCGACACCTCGACGCGCTCGACCATGCACACGGCGTCCGCGCCCGGCGGCACGGGCGCGCCCGTCATGATGCGCATCGCGTCGCCCGGACCCACGGGGACCTCGGTGTGCGAACCTGCCAGGAGAAGCCCGACGACGCGCAGCCGCGCGGGCGGCGCGGCCGTGTCCGCGGCGCGGAGCGCGTAGCCGTCCATCGCGGAGTTCGTGAACGGGGGGACGGGCGAGCGCGCGACGATACGCTCGGCGGTGACGAGCCCGAGGGCCGCGGCGAGCGGCACGCGCTCGGCCGGCAGCGGTGCCACGCCGGCGAGCACGCGGGCGCGGGCCTCCGGGACGGGGACGAGGCCGCTCACGACCACGGCTCCCGTCCACGCGACTCCGTGGGCGTGCCGCTGCCGGCGGTCGCGCGAGGCACGTTCGGCATGGTAGTGCCCGCGGCCCGGCGCCGATTCGCGGCGCGCGCGGCGCGCGCGGCGAACGCCCTCATCGGCCGCGTTTCGCTTCCCGCCGGCTCAGCCCGCAGGCGAGGTGCCCGCGCGGGCTCGGGCGTAGGCGTCGAGTCGCTCGAGCTCGTCGGCGTAGATCGCGCGCATGGCCTTCGGCGCGAACGTCCGCTCGAAGAATCCGCCGATCCCGCCCGCGCCCTGCCACCGGGTCTCGACGCGGACGTGCGCACCGTCCCCGCGCGCGTCGACCGTGAAGCTCGTGACGAGGCTCGACCGGGCATCGGTCTCCACGAGCACCCGCCCGGGCTCGGGCTCGCTCACGTGCATCTCGTACTCACGGGTCCTGCCGCCCGCGGTCACGCTGAAGCGGACGACGGTGCCCGCGCCGACCCCGCCCGACTCGACCGCGAAGTCGCCGAACGCGGGCGGGAGGAAGCGGTGGTGGTGCTCGGCCATGTCGGCGATGCACTCGTAGACGGTCGCCGGCGGTGCGGCGACCGTGCGCTCGGACGTGACGCGGACCGTGCCCATGCGGCTCCTCCCCGGGCCCGCCTCTCGGGCCCGGGGAGGAGCCTAGGCACGCACGCTCCCGCCGCATCCCCGGGAGGGCGGGTCGTTCGGGTAGAAAGGGGCGGGCGTGAGTCGGGACCTGGCGGGCGTGGCGGCGCGGGCGAGGCGCAGTCGGCCGCGTCCCCGGCGCCCGCGTCGCGCCGACCGTCGAGTGAAGGGGCACCGTGACGACGCGCACCTGGACGATCTGGGAAGTCGTGCCGGCGGCGGCCGGGGAACGGCCGTGAGCCCGTCCGAGTACCCGTACCCGGACGACGTGCGCGCGGAGATGCTGGACCTCGTGCCGCGGGGGATCGGACGCCTGCTCGACGTCGGCTGCGGGTGGGGCGGCTTCGGCCACGCCGTGAAGGAGCGCGACCCGGGCGTGGAGGTGTGGGGCGTCGAGACGTCCGCGACCGCCTGCGAGTCGGCACGCGGCCGCGTCGACCGGGTCGTGCACGGCGCCTTCCCGGACGCGCTCGGCCCCGACACGCCGCGGTTCGACTGCGTCGTGTTCAACGACGTGCTCGAGCACCTCGTCGAGCCCGGAGACGCGCTCGCCCGCACACGCCCGCTTCTCGAGCCCGGTGGCGTCGTCGTCGCGTCGATACCGAACGTGCGCGACCTCCGGGTCGTCTTCCCGCTCGTGGTGTTCGGCCGCTGGCAGTACACCGACGTCGGCCTGCTCGACCGGACCCACCTCCGCTTCTTCACGCGTTCGTCGATCGTCGAGCTGTTCTCGACGTCGGGTTACACGACCGAGCGAGTCGACGCGATCAACCTCGGGCTCTCCGAGCGCTTCCCGCGGGCGTCGCGCGCCGCCGAGCAGCTGCTCGGGCCCGGGTTGAACGCGTTCCGGACCCCGCAGTACGCGATCGTCGCCCGGCCCACGCCCGCCTGACTCCCTCGGGAACCGGGCCAGCGGCCATCCGAGCTCGGCCCGCTCCCGCACGCCGGCGGCTCCCGCCAGGCCGCGGCGCATCGCCTCGCTACCCTCGTCCCATGCCGCGTGATCCCCTCCTCGCCGCGACCGGCCGCAGCGCAGTCGTCTCGCCGAACGGGCGCGCTCCGCAGGGCTTCGAGGAGTGCGAGCGCGTCCGGGTGACCGGGATCGACCCCGGCGTCGCGGACGTGCTCGGCGCCGCGTGGCGCGATCGCCGCGCGCTCGTCGTCGAGCTCGCCCCGGGGATCGGCCTCGACGATCCCGCTCGGCCGCCTGCCGAGGCCGTCACCGGGCGCGAGCCGTGGGAGTGGCCGGTGACGCTCGACCTCGTCGGGGAGCGCCTGCACCACGGCGTATGGGCGAACGCGCTCGACGCGCGGGCCGGCGACGGCGCGGCGCGATGGCGATGGGGGGACGAGGCGTGCGCGCTCGGAGCCTCCCCGGCGACGGCCCCCGGCGCGGACGTCCGGCTCCCCGACGGCACGCCCGCGCTGTGCGACGGAGGACCGCTCGACGCGACGCTCGGACCGGCGCTCGGCGTCTCCGTCGTGCACCGGATCGCGCTCGAGCACGGATCGCTGCGCCCGCTCGGCCCGCCCGGCGCGAGCGACGCGGGCCTCGCGCCCGACCAGCTCGACGCCGTCGCCGAGCCGCGCGCGGGCGCCCGGGTGATCGCGCCCGCCGGCTCGGGCAAGACGCGGGTGCTCACCGAGCGCGCCCGCGCGCTGCTCGGACGATGGGGCCTGCCGCACGCCGCGGTCGCCCTCGTCGCGTTCAACGTCCGGGCCGCCGATGAGATGCGCGAGCGGCTCGTGGACGTCGCCGGCGCGCGGGTCCGGACCTTGAACTCGCTCGGGCTGCGGCTCTGCGGCGACCGGTCGACGATCGACGAGACCGAGGTCCGCAGGATCCTCGGTGGCCTCGTGAGCTTCCCGCGGCGTGCGGAGGCCGACCCCGCGAGCCCGTGGCTCGACGCGCTGTCGCGCGTGCGCCTCGGCCTCGCCCCGCCCGGCCAGGTCGAGGCCGAGATCGCGGACGTGTCCGACCTCGACCACGTGGCCCGCGCGTACCGAGCCGAGCTCGCGGACCGCGGGGTCGTCGACTTCGACGAGCAGATCACCGGCGCGATCGGACGGCTTCTCGGCGACCCCGCGTACCGCCAGCGCAGCCAGCGGTTCGCCCGCGTGCTGCTCGTCGACGAGTTCCAGGACCTCACGCCGGCGCACCTGCTGCTGTTGCGCCTGCTGTCCGGACCCGCGGGCGCGGTGTTCGCCGTCGGCGACGACGACCAGACCATCTACGGCTACTCGGGAGCGACGCCGCGCTGGCTCGTCGACTTCGCGCGCTGGTTCCCCGGCTCGGGCGAGCACGCCCTCACGACCAACTACCGGTGCCCGGCCCCGGTCGTCGCGGCCGCGGCGAACGTGCTCTCGCGAAACGCGCTGCGCGTCCCCAAGGAGATCCGCGCCGCCGCGAGCGATGCGCCCCGCGCGCCGGACCCGGACGCCGCCGCGCAGCTCACCGTGCTCGACGCGACCGACGCCCCCGCGGCGCGCACCGCCGAGCGGGTCGCCGAGCTGCTCGCTCGTGGCGCCGCACCCGGCGACGTCGCGGTCCTCGCCCGGGTGAACTCCGCGCTCGCCCCGGTCCAGGTGCTCCTCCGCCACCACGGCGCTCCGGTCGACGGGGGCGTCGACGACCGCTTCCTCCGGCGAGGCGGGGTGCGCGCCGCGCTCGCGTGGCTCGCGATCGCGACCGCCCCGAGCGCGGCGCTCCCGGGCGCGCTGCTCCGCGACGCCGCACGCCGGCCGAAGCGGGGCATGAGCGCGTCGCTGCTCGACCTCGTCGCGAAACAGCGCTCGGTCGAGCGGGTCGCCGACCTCGCGGGCTGGCTCGACGCGAAGTCGAGCGGCCGCGAGGCCGCGAAGGTCCGCGATCTCGCCGGCGACGTCGCTGCGGTGCGCGCCGCAGCCGAGCGGGGCACGACGCGCGCGGTCCTCGAGACCGTGCGCTACCGGATCGGAGACGGCGGGCTCGAGGCGAGCGCGACCGCGCTCGACTCCTGGAGCCACGGCGCGGTCGCCGCGCACGGGGACGACCTCGACGCGCTCGTCGAGCTCGCGGCGCTCGAGCCCGATCCCGAGCGCTTCGGACCGTGGCTCGCGACGCAGCTCGCGGCGCCGGCCGACCGCGGCGGGGTGCTGCTCGCCTCCATCCACGCGGTGAAGGGTCGTGAGTGGCCGCACGTCGTGCTCCACCACGCCTCCGCCGCGCTCCTCCCGCACCGGCTCGCCGACGACGTCGAGGAGGAGCGCCGCGTCTTCCACGTCGGGATCACGCGCTGCCGCACGAGCCTCACGGTCGTGCCCGGCACGCCGCCGTCGCCGTTCCTCGAGGAGATGGCGAGCCCGGGGTCCCCCCGGTCGGCCGGCGCGCGCCGGGCCGCGTCCCCGTCGCGCGCGGCCGCGCCCGGTCCGGCGGCGGCCGGGGCGCGGCGCTCGCGCGGGGAGGACGCACGCCCCCCGGACGAGCCGCTCGCCGCGGCCACGGGCGCGCGCTTCTCGCTCGGAGGCCACGAGCACGAGGTCGTCGACGTGACGGGACCGGGTGTCCGCTCGGTCGTCGGCGGCGGGCCGGCGACCACGACGACCGCGCTCGGGACGGTCGTCGTGGTCTCGGGCGCCCGGCGCGTCCTCGCGCACCCGCGCCACGCCGAGGCGTTCGAGCGGCTGCGGGCGTGGCGCACCGAGCGGTCGCGGTCGGTCGGGAAGCCCGCGTACATCGTGTTCGACGACCGTACGCTCCTGCTCGTCGCGATCTCGCTGCCGACCACCGCCGCGGGGTTGCTCTCGGTCAGCGGGATCGGCCAGGTCAAGCTCGACGCGTACGGCGACGAGCTGATCGCGATCGCCGAGGAGCTGCGCGACCCGTAGCGCGCGCTCGCCGGCCCCCCTGCCCGCAGCTAGCGTCGGCTCATGAGCCGCGACCAGGCACGCCGACGCGCGCTGCGCCGCACCGCCCCGGTCGCCGCGCTTCTGGCGATGCTCGCCGCGTCCGGCCTCGGCCTCCCCGCGTCGGCAGCGCGCCCCGTGCCGGCCGTCGCCAAGGCGCCCGCGCCGATCCAGCAGCCGAGCGCGAGCCGCCCGCTCGTGCTGTTGAAGATCGGCGACTCGCTCGGCGAGGAGCTCGGGTTCGGACTTCGCGACGTCGTCGGCTCCTACCCCTACGTGCATGTGCTGCAGGAGGCCGTCGGCGACTCGGGGCTCGCGCGGCCGGACTTCTACAACTGGCCCGTCCACCTCGCGGCCGAGCTCCGCCAGTTCCACCCGGCCGCGGTCGTCGTGCTCCTCGGCGGCGACGACGGCCAGGACTTCGTCGACCGCGGCAGGATCGTGCACTTCGGCACCGCGCTGTGGCGCTCGGTCTACTCGTCGCGCGTCGCTCAGATGATGGACGAGGCGACGGCCGCCGGCGCGCGTGTCCTGTGGGTCGGGCTCCCGATCATGTCCTCGCCGGTGCTGTCTGCGGAGATGGTGCAGATGAACACGATCTACGCGCACGAGGCTGCGCTCCACGCGGGTGTCACGTTCCTCGCGACCTGGCGACTGTTCGCGACCGCCCAGGGCGCCTACAGCGCGTACCTGCCCGACGCGTCCGGCCAGACGGTCCTCATGCGCAACCCCGACGGCGTCCACTTCTCCGGCGCCGGGGACGACCGCCTCGCGACCGCGGTCGTCCGCGCGATGGACCGGTCGTGGCACATTCGCATCCCGTGACCGCCGCCGGGACTCAGCCAGGTCGCTCCCAGTGCACGATGTCGTCGATCTCGCCGGTCTCGACGTCGTAGACGAACCCCGCGACCACGCGAAGCGGCCCGAGGAAGGGCGTCTCGGTGAGCACCGCGATGTCCTCGCGCAGCGCGGCCGCGTGGTGCTCGATCGGGTAGAAGCCGAGATCGGCACCCGTGAGCGCGCGCAGCTCCTCGTCGCTCACGCCCGCGAGCCCGCACTTCGTGTGCTGCATGACGGCGACCGTGTCGACGCCCAGCACGTGACTCGAGATCGCGAGGCTCCTGAGCACGTCGTCGGTGACGCGGCCCCCCGCGTTCCGGATGACGTGGGCCTCGCCGAGGTGGAGCCCGAGCGCGGCGAACACGTCGATGCGCGCGTCCATGCACGTGACGACCGCGAGGTGGCGCCCGGGGCGGGCGTCGGCGACGTTGGCGCGAGCCGCGGCGTACCCGGAGTTCGCGGCGAGCAGGCGGGCGATCTCGGTCATGACGCCCATTCTCCACGAGCGCGGGAGCGGTCCGCGCCGTTGCTCAGCCCGGTCGTCTCGCCCGCACGAGGGCGTCGATCGCGTCGCCGCTCCCCTCGACCGGCCGGCGCACGCTCTCGGCCCGCACGATCTCGAGGCCTGCGAAGTCGCGCACGACGTCCTCGGGCGTGAACAGCACGGCGGGATCCTGCGGGCCGCCCACGCCCTCGGTCAGGTTCGCGAGATCGTGGCCCACGACGAGGATCGTCCCGCCGGGGGCGAGCGCCCGGGCGGCGCCCGCGTGCAACGCCGCGCGCTCGGCGGCGACGAGGTGCACGTAGCAGAGCAGGACCAGGTCGAAGGCCGCCTCGGGTGGCTCGAAGCTCGTGAGGTCTGCTGCGATCCACTCGACCTCGACGTCACGAGACGCCGCGAGGCGCGCCGCCTTCTCGAGCGCGACGTTCGAGAAGTCGACGCCTGTCGCACTCCAGCCCTGCTGCGCGAGCCACACCGCGTTGCGCCCCTCGCCGCACGCGAGGTCGAGCGCGCGACCGGGTGCGAGGTCGTGCACCTCCTCGACCACGAACCTGTTCGGCTCGGCCCGCCACACGAGCTCGTCGACCGCGTAGCGCGCGTCCCAGTCGCTCTTGTCCATCTCCACTCCTCTCTCGTGCCGGCGCGCCCGGGCGCAGCCGTGCGTGACGTCCGTACAGCCGAGCCGCGCCCGCGAGGTCACCGCACGGCGACGCGCCGCGGGCCGGTGTCGTCAGGCGGCCGGCAGCGAGCCGGCGACTGCGACGAGCAGTCGCGCGGCCTCCTCGGCGAGATCGGAGAGCTCGCCGGCGCCCATGAGCGCACGCGGGTCCGCCATCGCGACGCGCGTCCCGCCGGCCGCCGGCTCGAGCACGACGTTGCACGGCAGCAGCAGGCTCGCGGACGGGTCGATCTCGAGCGCGCGGTGCGCGATCTGCGGGTTGCACGCTCCGAGGATCTTGAGCGGCGACCGGTCGACGCCGAGCCTCGCCTTTAGCGTCGCGGCGACGTCGATCTCGGTGAGCACGCCGAAGCCCTGCGCGCCGAGCGCCGAGCGCACGGCCTCCTCCGCCTCGCCCATGTCGAGGGGGACCACGGTCTCTATCGCGTCCATCAGCGTCCTTCGTCCTCGTCCCTCGTCGTCAGGCGAGCTTCATGAACATCTTCTGCACGGCCTCGATCGGGTAGCCGTCGGCCGCGGCCTGCTCCGGGTGCTCGACGCAGTACGTGAGCCCCGCGGCCACGAGCCGGAAGCCGGCCTGCTCGAGCGCCTTCGTCGCAGCCGAGATCTGGGTGACCACGTCGCGGCACTCGCGGCCCGCGAGCAGCATCCGCTCGACGGCTTCGACCTGACCACGCACGCGGTGCAGCCGGGTGCGCACGTCGTCGACGACCTCGTCGGGAAGGTCCATCAGCACTCCTTTCGGCGCGTCTCTCGGCACGCCATTCGGCACGCCCCGCGGGGCACCCCGCCGGACAGGCTGGGCTCGGCACCGGTCGCGATACCCGATAGGGTACCCGTCGCGAGCCGCGACCGCCGGTCAGCGGTTCGAGGTCGCGTGGTCGTGCTCGGGCTGCTCGGCGGCCTCGGCGACCTTGCGGTGCACCTCGTCCATGTCGAGCGCCTTGATCTGGCCGATGAGGTCCTCGAGCGCGGCGGCGGGCAGCGCGCCCGGCTGCGCGTAGAGGAGGATCTCGTCGCGGAACGCGAGGAGGGTCGGAATCGACATGATCCGGAACGACGCGGCGAGCGCCTGCTCCGCCTCGGTGTCGACCTTCGCGAACACGACGTCGGGGTGCGACGCGGATGCCGCCTCGAACACCGGGGCGAACATCCGGCACGGCCCGCACCAGGCGGCCCAGAAGTCCACGAGGACGATGTCGTTCGACGAGATCGTGTCGGCGAAGGTCTCGCCGCTGAGCGCCACTGTTCCCATGATGTCCTCCTCGCCGGCCCGACGGAGGTGTCCGGCCGCTCTCCAACTGGGGTCACTATACCCTACAGGGTATGGTACCGTCCTCCGCCATGGATCAGCACACGGCCCCTTCCTCCAACGCGCCCCTGGGTCCGCTCGGGCGCCTCGGCAGCTTCTCTGCGAGACGACGACGACCGGTCGTGCTCGTCTGGCTCCTCGTCGCGGTCGCGCTCGCGGTGTTCGCGCCGGGGGTCGAGAAGGCGCTGTCGGGCGCGGGCTGGCAGGCCGACGGATCACAGTCGGTCCAGGAGCGCGCCCTCGCCCAGCGCTACTTCGGCGGTCAGGCGAGCAGCGCGCTCGAGGTCGTCGTGAGCGCGGACCGCCCCCTGTCGAGCCCGCCGGTCGCCGCCGTCGTCGTCCGGGCCGAGCGCCTCCTTCGCAGCGACCCGCGCATCTCGACGGTCGTCCCGCCGACGAGGGGCGTCTCGATCAGCCGCGACGGACGCACCGGCGTCATCCTCGGCGGAGCGGGTGCCGACCCGAACACGATGGTCCGCGCCGCGGACACGCTCGCACCGGAGCTCCGCGCGCTCAGCGGACGAGGGGTGACGGTCGCCGCGACCGGCGCGTCGGTGCTGTGGTCGGACTTCAACGCGGCGAACCGCTCGGCCATGCTCCGGTCGGAGCTGTTCTCGTGGCCGGTGACGCTCGCGATCCTCGTGCTCGCCTTCGGGTCGCTCGTCGCGGCCGGGCTGTCGCTGCTCCTCACGATGGTCGGGCTGCTCAGCACCGCGGGCATGCTCGACCTGCTCACCCGCGTGGTCCCGATCTCGATCTGGGCGATGAACTTCGCCCTGATGTTCGCGCTCGCGCTCGGCATCGACTACGCGCTGTTCATCGTCGTCCGGTTCCGAGCTGCCCACTTCGGGCGGGATCGCCCGGTCGCCGACTCCGTCGCCGAGACCATGGACACCGCGGGCAAGGCGGTGCTCTTCTCCGGGCTCACCGTGCTCGTGTCGCTGTCGACCGTCATGCTCGTCCCCGCGCCCGCGTTCCGGTCGATGGCCGCGGGCATCATGCTCGCGGTCCTGTTCGTCCTCGCCGCGACGCTCACCCTGCTCCCCGTCGTGCTCGCGAAGCTCGGAGACCGCGTGGACGCCCTGCCGCTGCGCTGGGTCCACAGCGGAGAGCACCGGTCCGCGCGCTTCGGACGCTGGGGCGAGCTGCTCTGGAGGCGTCCGGTCCTCTTCGGCGGGATCGCGCTCGTCGCGCTCCTCGCGCTCGCAAGCCCCGTGCTCGGCCTGCGCACCGCGATGCCGTCGATCAAGGTCGTGCCGCCGACCTCGTCCGCCCGGATCGGCTACGAGCTCGTCCAGCGGGCCTTCGGCCCGGGGGCGCCCGGTCAGCTGCAGGTCGTCGTGCCGACCGCCCAGCTGCACGCGGTCGAGCGCGTGCTCGCGCACGACCGGGGCATCGCGGCCACGCTCCCCGCGCAGCAGTCGCGCGCATCGGGTCTCTCGCTCGTGAGCGCGGTGCCGAGGGCCGACCCGTCGAGCCCCGCGATCGGCGCGACGATCGACCGGATCCGCGCGCAGCTCCCGGCCGGCGCCCTCCTCGGCGGCGCGTCCGCCGAGAACCACGACCTGCAGGTCGTGCTCGCGCGCACGACGCCGCTCGTGATCGGCGTCGTGCTCGGCCTCGGCTTCCTGCTCCTGCTCATCGCGCTGCAGGCTCCGCTCGTCGCGGCGATGGGCGTGATCACGAGCCTTCTCGCGACGGGTGCCGCGTTTGGCGTCGGCAGGCTCGTGTTCCAGGACGGCTTCGCGCACCAGGCGCTCGGGTTCGCCCCGCAGGGCTTCCTCGACGCGTGGTCGCCGGTCTTCTTCTTCGCCATGATCTTCGCGATCTCGATGGACTACACCGTGTTCCTGCTCTCGAGCGCGAAGGAGCACTTCGAACGGTCCGGCGACGTGCGCGACGCGATGGTGAACGGCGTCGCGCACTCGGGCCGCGTGATCTTCGCCGCCGCCGCGGTCATGGTCGCGGTGTTCTTCACCTTTGCCCTCTCGGGCCCGCTTCCCCCGAAAGAGATGGGCGTAATCCTCGGCGTGGCGGTCCTGCTCGACGCCGGCCTCGTGCGCCTGCTCCTGCTTCCCGTCCTGCTCCGGCTCGCCGGACCCGCGGCGTGGTGGCAGCCGCGCTGGCTGCGCAGGGTGCTTCCCGAGGTGCGCTTCGCGCACGACTGAGCCGGTTCGCGGCGAGCACGCGGACCCGTCGCGTGACGATGAGGTTCCAAGTGGGGAAACTGGTCCTGAACGGTTGACATCCGCCCGCGCCAGGAGGACCATGAGAGCAGCGTCATGGCGGTGAGTCGTGACGCAAGCCAATGGTACGGAAAGGAGAGTCAACGTGAGAACGTCTGGCTCGTCCGAGGAGGCAGATCCGCCGGACTGCTGAGGCCCGGACCTCTGGTCCGGGCGCCGTCAACGCTGTGATGTCGGTGTCGTGTCGCGCACCAGTCGGCGCCAAGTCGAACCACTCGGCCGTCAGGAGCATAAGCTCGTCCACGGCCTAGTTTATTCAGGAGCGAGATCCTGGTTGATTGACGTTTAGACGGTAGCGCGATATTGCGCAGGTCGGGCGGCTGCATACCGCTCGACCGAGACCACAGATCCATGCGACAGAGTGGGCCGGCTCGCTGCCGGCCCACTCTCGCGTCCGGACCCGGCCTCGCACGATCCTCGAAACGGCGCACGGCGCACGCGGCGGCCCGGGGCCGCACGGCGGGACGCGAGCGTCGCGTGCGCGGCGGCCGGCCGCTCGCGCACGACGTGCGCAACGTGTCGCGTTGATCGCACGCGAGGTGCGCGAGCGGTCGCGATGCGGTCACCGGAGGGTCGTCCTGTGGATGAGGATGTGCCTCTCTTGGGGACGAACGGGGGAACGGGAAACTCTCCTGTCGACAACCTCGGGATCTCGCGAAATGCCGTTGACCCTGCCGGCCGGGTGGCGCAGAGTGATGCCAACGGGCACGACGGAAGCCGTACGGGCCAGCGGAACGGACTACTCGCAAGGGTGGGACGCAGGGCTGGTGCGGGGGTGGACCAGGGCCCGTGCAGGTGGCAGGGAGGCAGGCACCGCCGCTCCTCGGAGCGGGGGGGTCTGCAGGGGGCCGTGAGGTCCCTGCAGGGCGACGTGCCGAGAGGTGCTGCGCTCGAGCGCCCCGCCGCCGAAGGCAGCGGCCCCGGGAAGTCCGGGCGGCTTCGGCCGTGCGGCTACCCGGGGCTGCTCCGCGTCCCGGGGTCCGTGGCCCTCGCTGGCCGATCAGGGCGCGTCGATGCTCGGGACCGCCGCCGCGTTTGCCGCGTAGAAGCGCTGCCAGTTCGCCACCGACGGATGCTGGAGCGATGCGGGCCCCCTCGCGAAGGCACCGAGCACATTCAGCGTGATCCGGGCGAGCGGGCCGGCGATCGGCGCGACGCCGAAGCTCAACGCGTTCGCGAGCGCGGGCGCGCCGTCCCAGAGCATCTGGACCCAGCTCGCGGTTCCGGTCGCGAAGACACCGCCGCCGGACCCGTGCGTGTAGTAGCTCGCGTCGGAGTGAAGGTTCCCTCCGGCGCTCGACACCGGGGAGTGGCCGAGGATCTCGACGTTGCGCGGTCCTGGGAGCGACGGCTCGAAACCGTCGAACTCCGAGCCCACGAGCTGGCGCCCCCCTCCCGCGACGGCGAGCCGGTCGCGGTCGCGCAGGCCGGTGCCCGCGAAGACCCACGAGGAGCCGTCGGCGACCACGAACGGCGCGTTCGCGCCGAACGCCTGGTACATGACGCCGACGAGCTCGCTCTCGGGGTAGTCGTAGCCGGGGAGGTCGGTCGACCACGACGCGCCGGTCGCGAGCCTCGGGTCGGTGCGTCCGATCGGGTCCGCGGCGGCGTCTTTGTAGCAGACGACGCGCCGGTCCTCGCCGAGCGGCGACGGCTCGAGCCGGATCTGGCGATAGCAGGCGTTCGCGCCGAGGAAGGCGAGGTTGCAGCCGCGGGCGAGGTGGTCGGCAGCGCCGTCGAAGCGCATCTGCCAGGACCAGTACTCGTCGTGGCCGAGGCTCACGAGGCAGCGGTGGTTCGCGAGCAGCCCGGGGCGCGCGTGGAGGTCGAGGTCAGTCCAGTACGTCACGTCGAGACCGTGCCGCTCGGCGAGGTAGACGAAGGGGTACTCGTTGCCGAGGAAGTCCGCCGAGCCGTTCGCGTCCGGGTTGCGGTACGGGCGGTCGAATGACACGACCCGTGCCCGATCGGCGAGCGCTCCCGACGGCGCCCCGCCGTAGAGGCTGTACCCGCCCCAGAGGTTGTACGCCTGCCAGGTCGTCACGGAGCTCTGCACGACGATCGCGGCCGTGCTCGCGTCGTCCCTCACCGTGAGCGGCACGTAATGGCGCTGACCGCCGCTGCCGACGAGCTTGACGAGGTACGCCCCGGGGAGCCAGTCCGCGCCGACGGTGAGCGCGACGGAACGATGCCAGCGGCACTCGATCGTGTTCAGCCCCGGAACCGGCGCGGGAGCCGGCTGGCGGCGGCCCGCGAACTCCGGCGAGGTCGCGACGAGCCGGGCGCCGTGGCCCTGGTAGTAGCCCATGCGGTACACCTCGGCGCGCACGCGCGACGCCACGGTGCTCACGTACAGCCCGACCTCCTCGCCCCGCGCGTAGCTCACGCGGTCGGCGAAGCCCTCGAGGTCCGCCGGCCACGGCGGCAGCGCGCCCGCCTGCGACGGCCGCGGGTGGACGACCCACGAGAGCGTGCCCGTGCGACGGTTCTCCTCCACGACCCAGTCTGCGACCGGCAGCCCGTCGACCTCGTGCACGCCGCCCCCCGGCTTCGGGCGGCGCCGCGGCGCGGGGCGGGGCGGTGGCGCGGCCGGTCGGTGGGTCCCCGAGGCCGAGATCCCGACCACGCCGGCGACCGCGGCCGAGCCCGTCGCCGCACCGAGCACCCTCAAGAAGGTCCGACGCTCCACCCGGGCATCGTAGGGTCGCGCGCAGCCCAGGTCGCGTCGCCGCAGACCATACTGGTCGCGCGACCGCTGCCGGCGGCCGCCAGGTGGCGCGACCTCTCCGTCGGCTGCCTTGATCCCCGGGCAGTCGAGGACGTCCCACCGTGAGACCGATACCCGTCGTGTTCCACCTCGGACCGCTGCAGGTCCACACCTACGGCATCGGGCTCGCGATCACGTTCTGGTTCGGCTACCGCTACTTCGCGCGGCGCCTGCGCGCGGACGGCTATCCCGACGCGTGGCTCGGCGGGACGTTCGTCTGGATCGTCGTCACCGCGATCCTCGGGGCGCGGATCGTCCACGTGCTCGCAAACCTCGGCGACTACCGGGCGGACCCGGTCGAGGTGCTCGCGATCTGGCACGGCGGTCTCTCGTCGTTCGGCGGGTTGCTGCTCGCGGTGCCGACCGGGATGCTGAGCGCGCGGCGCAGGTGCCCTCGGCTGCGCGCGCTGCGCGCGGCCGACCTCGTCGCACCGGTTCTCGTCGCCGCGTGGGCGCTCGGACGCGTGCTCGGTCCACAGCTGATGGTCGCGGGCGGCGGCAAGCCGACTGGCCAGTGGTTCGGCATGTACTACGCGGGCGAGGTCGGCAGGCGCCTTCCTGTGCCCCTGTTCCAGGCCGTCGAGTGCCTCGCGGTGTTCGGGGTCGCGCTGTGGGTCGAACGCCTGGTCGCGCGCCGCGGCGGCCCTGAAGGCCTCGTCGTGGCGGTCGTCGCGGGCCTGTGGGGGCTCACGCGGTTCTTCGACGAGTACCTCTGGCTCACCCACGACGCGGGCTCGCTCGCGGTAGAGATCGGCGGCCTCGCGATGTTCGCCGTCGGGCTCGCCGTGTCGATCCGGCTGCTCGCCCGGGCGCGCACGGATCGCCGGCGGCCCGACGCATCCGGTGCGCTGTCCGGCGAGGACCGGCTCCCCGCGGGGCGGTGACGCTCCGATGAGGGGGGCAGCCGGCTCCGCGGTGACACGTCGCCGCGGAGCCGGAGGACGCCCGGCCGGCGGAGCGAACCGCGGCGGAGCCCGCGGTCGCACCGCTGCAGCTGTCGCCGCCTTCGCTGTCACGGCCTTCGCTGTCACCGCCTTCGCTGTCACGGCCTTCGCCGCTTCGCCGGTCGCCTCGGGCCAGGCCGTCGTGCGGGGCGCGGCGTTCGTCCCGGGCCGGGACGTCGGGGGGGGCGGTGGCGGGATGCGGCCGCGCACCCGGCCGCTCCCGCCGTTTGCCGCGCAGTCGAGGAGGGTCACGAGCGCCGACGTGCGGTACCTGTGGCACCCCGGCTGCCCGGTCGCCGTCTCGTCGCTCCGCATGCTCCACATGCGCTACTGGGGCTTCGACGCGCGGGTGCACATGGGGTGGATGCTCGTCAACGAGGCCGTCGTGCCGGCGGTGCTCGAGGTGTTCTCGACCCTGTACCGTGACCGCTTCCCGATCCGCCGGATGGTCACCGAGGAGGCCTTCCGCGGGAGCGACCCGGCGGCGATGGCCGCCGACGACACCTCGGGCTTCAACTGCCGGGCGGCGGTCGCTCCAGGCCCGCCGCAGTGGTCGGTCCACGCGTACGGGGAGGCGATCGACGTGAACACGGTCGAGAACCCCTACGTCGAGGGCGGCGCGGTCCAGCCCGCCGCCGGCGCCGCCTACCTCGACCGCGCCGACGTCCGTCCGGGCATGGCGGTGGCCGGAGGCGTGCTCGTGCGGGCGTTCGCCGCGGTCGGCTGGAAGTGGGGCGGCCGGTGGACCGCGACTCCCGACTACCAGCACTTCTCGGCGACAGGTGGCTGAGCCGGGCGGCGGCACGGGCGGGCCGAGCCGCACGACGCGCCCGGCGCGCGCCGCCCGGTGGGCGGGAGGCGCCCTCGTGGCCGCCGCCGGGGCGACGTGCGGCTGTCCGCCGGCCGTCGCAGCCCCCGCGGCGCGCGCGAGGGCGTCGGTCCTCACCGCCCGTGCACCGGCCGGTCGTTCGGCGCGGCGCGCCGTCGTCGCCCGCCACACCCCGGCGAGCGGTGCGGCCGCGCGGCGGTGCGCCCCGAGCCTCGCGAACCGCGCGGCGCGCGACACCGGGGCGGGGCAGATCGTGACGGTCGAGGCCCCGAGCTACTCGGCGACCGTCGCGACGCTCACCGCGTGGCAGGACGTCCGCGGCTGCTTCGTGCGGGTCGCCGGTCCGTGGCCCGCGCACGTCGGCCGGTCGGGGCTGTCGGACCATCACGTCGAGGGCGACGGGACCACGCCGACCGGCGCGTACGCGATCGGGGCGACGATGTACGGCACCGCGCCGAACCCGGGCGTGCGCTACGCCTACCACCGGCTCCGCTGCGGGGACTGGTGGGACGAGGACCCGGCCTCTCGCCGGTACAACACGTTCGAGCACGTGACCTGCGGCACCACGCCGCCGTTCGGCGGGGACAGCGAGGCGCTGTGGACCGAGGTCCCCGCCTACGACCACTTCGCGGTCATCGAGTACAACTCGCGCCCCGTGGTCGCCGGACGTGGGTCGGCGATCTTCCTCCACGTGTCGACCGGCACGCCGACCGACGGCTGCGTGAGCCTCCCGCTCGCCCGGCTCGACCGCGTGCTGCGCTGGCTCAGGCCCGGGCGGCACCCGATCGTCGCGATCGGGACCGCGGCGGAGATCGCGGGCCCGTGAGCCGGCTCCCGCCGCGGCGCGCGTCGCTCCGGCGGCTCACCCCGGCCGCGCCGCGGACCGGTAGGTGCCGGTCGCCGAGCGCGTGTTGGCGGCCCGGTCGGTCGCCGTCGCCCGGTAGGTCGTGCGGGTCCCGACCGACGCGCGAGTGCGGACGCACGACGCCACTCCCGACAGCGCGTCACGCGCGCTGCACACGGGGACGGGCATGACGCCCGCGTAGGTCGCGCCGTCGCTAGGGCCGGTCACCGTGACCGTCGGCCCGACGAGGTCGAGGTCGATGTTCCGACGGACGACGGTGGCCGCCCCGCCGTCCGTGGCGAGGATCGCGCGTGTCGCCGACCGCTCCGCTCCACTTCGGCTGGATCGCACGGGCGCCGGGCAGCGGCCGACGAGCGACGCGCCGTCGGTCGTGCAGCGGATGGTGACGGTCACCGGGCTCCGGTACCAGCCGAAGCGCGACCGCGCGTACTTCGCGCTCACGACCGCGGTGATGCGCGGACGGTGGCGCGCGGTCGGCCCCGACGACCCCGCGAAGTTCACGTCGCCCGCGTGCACGGCCGCGACGTGCTGCGTGAGCCCCGGAGGGACCGTGAACGCGAGCGCCGCGCGCCGGCTCGCGAGGGTCGCCCGGCATGAACGTGGCGGTGACGACGTGGTTGCCCGGCGCGAGCGGCCCGCCGACCGCGGCGCTGAGCGCGGGGCTCGTGACCCTGCCGCCCGCGACCGGGGGAGGCGTGCCGGGGCCCGCTCCGTCCACCGTCCGCACGTTCCCGAGCAACGACGCACCGGTGGACAGCGCTCCGCCAACCGTCGCGTAGATGCCGCTCGTCCCGACCTTGGTGACCGTGCCGTCGAGCGAGTAGGTCCACGCGGGAGCCGACTGGCCGCGGATCGCGACGACCGGCGGGCCGCTCGTGCCCATCCTCGGGAAGGCCGGGAAATCGTTGACGGTCCCGCCGCGGTCATTGGAACCCGGGACCTTGTCGCCCGCGAGCGCGACGACTCCCGAGCCGTCGACGGAGGGCTGGCGGTAGCTGTTGAAGTGGTTCGCCGACCCGGCAGGTGTCCCGCCGTTGTCGACGACGGTCGACCAGGAGAGCTACGTGTCAGCGGCTCCTGCCGGGCGAGCGCCGGGGAGCGGGGATCCCGACCGGGGCGGCGGCGAGCAGCGCTGCGAGCGGTGCCAGACGGCGCGCCGTGGAGCTACGACGAACGATGCGCCCACTTCCTTCCATCCGTCCTGCACGCGCCTTGACGCGACCGTGCAAGCACCGCGTGACCATACGGACGCGACCCCCTCGCCGACAGGACCGATCGGTCCGATTCGCCGGCGTGACGCGCTCCACGGGGCGCGCCGGTCGCCGCGGCGGACGCGTCCACGCGCACGCGACCTCGCGGCGCGGCGGAGGACCCCCCGGCGCCGCCCGGGTCAGCAGGCGTGCGGTGGCGGCGCGCGCCGGCTCAGGCGGTGAGGGCCTCGACCGCCGAGGCGAGCACGTCGAGGCCATCGCCGAGCAGCGCCTCGTCGATCACGAGCGGCGGGAGGAGGCGGACGACGTTGCCGAAGGTGCCGCACGTGAGCACGACGACCCCGGCGGCGTGGCACGCGGCCGCGACCCGCTTCGCGGCGGCCGCGTCCGGGTCCCCCGTGCCCGGCCGCACGAGCTCGACGGCCTGCATCGCGCCGCGCCCGCGCACGTCGCCGACCGCGGCGCTGGAGGCCGCGAGCTTCGTCAGGCGCTCGCCGATCACCGAGCCGATCCGCCGCGCCGCGGCGGGGAGGTCGAGCGCGCGCATCGTCACGATCGACCCGAGCGCGGCCGCGCACGCGACGGGGTTCCCTCCGTAGGTGCCCCCGATCCCGCCCGGATGCACCCCGTCCATGACCTCGGCGCGACCTGTAACGGCCGCGAGCGGCAGGCCTCCCGCGAGCGCCTTCGCGGTCGTGACGAGGTCCGGCACGACCTCTTCGTGGTCGCACGCGAACCAGTCGCCGGTGCGGGCGAACCCCGTCTGGATCTCGTCGGCGACGAACAGCGCACCGTGCTCGGCGCACCAGCGGGACAGCGCGGGAAGAAAGCCCGGGGCCGGCACGACGAAGCCTCCCTCGCCCTGGATCGGCTCGACGAGCACGCACGCGACGTTGCCCGCGCCGACTTGCGCCTCAACGGTGTCGATCGCGCGCGCGGCCGCTTCGGCGCCGGTCATCCCCGCCGGATCGCGGAACGGGTAGGACATCGGCACGCGGTACACCTCGGGGGCAAATGGGCCGAACCGGTCCTTGTACGGCATGTTCTTGGCCGTGAGGGCCATCGTGAGGTTCGTGCGCCCGTGGTACGCGTGGTCGAACACGACCACGGCCTGGCGCCGCGTCACGTGACGGGCGATCTTCACGGCGTTCTCGACGGCTTCGGCCCCGGAGTTGAACAGCGCCGAGCGCTTCTCGTGGGAGCCGGGGGTGAGCGCGGCGAGCTCCTCGCAGACCTCGACGTACCCCTCGTACGGCGTGACCATGAAGCAGGTATGTGTGAAACGCGCGGCCTGAGCGCGGACGCGCTCGACGACCTCACCGGCCGCGTGGCCGACGCTTAGGACCGCGATGCCCGCGCCGAGATCGATGAGCGAGTTCCCGTCGACGTCGACGAGGACGGCGCCCGACGCCCGCTCGACGTAGACCGGGAGCGTGCTCGAGACGCCCGCGGCAACCGTGGTCCGGCGCCGCTCCTCGAGCGCGCGCGACCTCGGACCCGGGATCTCGGTGACGAGCCTGCGCTGCTGAGCGATCGCCGCCTCGTCTCCACCGGTGGCCGTCACGTCCCGCTCCTCGCCGGCGGGCACCGCGTCGTCCCGCCGGCCGTAATGATCGCGCTCGGCGGCGGGCGCGGCGAGGGCGCCGGCCCGCGAGACTGGTGGGATGACGCGCGCCGGCTACCGCTCCGTGCTCGGCGCGCCGGGAGTCCGCTGGCTCATGGCTACCTCGCTCGTCGCCCGCCTCCCCGCGGCGATGGCCGGCCTCGCGATCATCCTGCGCGTCTCGCACGGGACCGGCTCCTACGCGAAAGCCGGCGCGGTCACCGCCGCGTTCGTCGTCGGCGCGGCCCTCGTCGGCCCCGTGCTCGGCCGCCTCGCGGACCGCCTCGGCCGCCGCCCGGTCCTGCTCGCCGCATCGGTCGCGAACACCGCCGGCCTCGTCGCGCTGAGCCGTGTGCCGACGCACGACACCGGGACGATCCTCGCCGTCGCAGCGCTCGCCGGCGCGAGCTCCCCTCCGGTCGCCGCGTCGGTCCGGTCGCTCTGGCCGGCGCTCGTGGAGGCCGCGCGGCGTGACGCCCTCTACGCGGTCGACTCGACCCTGCAAGAGCTCACGTTCGTCGTCGGCCCCGCGCTCGTCGCGATCATCGGCAGCGCGTTCGGCGTGTCCGCGCCGCTCGTCGCGAGCGGCGCGTTCGGGCTCGTCGGGACCGTCGCGCTCGTGAGCCACCCGGTCATCACGACCGGCGCCGAGCACCGGCCGCACCGTGACGCGCGGGTGCTGAGCCGCCCGCTCCTCGTGCTCATCGGAGCGATCACGCTGCTCGTGCTCGCGTTCGGCTCGCTCGAGATCGGCGTCGTCGCGTTCGCCGGCGCGAGACACGCCGCCGGCCAGGCGGGCTTGTTGCTCGGCGTGTGGAGCGCCGGATCGCTGCTCGGTGGCGCGCTGTTCGGCACGCGCGCGACCGCCGGCGGCGCCCGCGTGCTTCCCGGGCTCCTCGTGGCGTGCGCGGGGGGCTTCGCGCTGCTCGCGGGGACTCCCGGCGTCGCGGCCCTCTACGCGCTGCTGTTCGTCGCCGGGCTCGTCATCGCTCCGAGCCTGGGCTGCATCTACGGGCTCGCGGGACGCCTCGCGCTCCCCGGCGCGGTCGTCGAGGCGTTCAGCTGGGTCTCGAGCGGCATCCTCGTCGGCGCCGCCACGGGGTCGGCCGCGGGCGGGATCGTGGTCCAGCACTTCGGCAGCCGCGTCGACTTCCTCGCGTCCGGGCTCGCGAGCCTCGCCGCCGCAGCGACCGCGGTCACGCTCAGGCGCCACGTCGCGTCGCGGCGGTGGCCGGCCGGCGGCGGGCACGAGGCGCCGCCCGCCGAGGCGGCCGCGCGGCTGGGCGCGTAGCGACGTGGGCGCACGACAGGAGCTCCCGCCGGTCGTCGACTGCGAGTGGCTCGGCGCACACCGGGCCTCGGTCGTCGTCGTCGACGTCCGCTGGTACTCCGACGGGCGGTCGGCAGCGCACTCCTACCGCGACGGCCACATCCCCGGAGCGGTCCGCGTCGACCTCGACCGCGCGCTCGCCGCCGCTCCGTCGGACTCGGCCGGCCGCCACCCGCTCCCGCCGCCCGACGACTTCGCCCGCTCGATGGCCGCGGCCGGCATCGGCGACGGCGACGTCGTCGTCGGCTGCGACGACGCGGGTGGCGTCATCGCGGCGCGCCTCGTCTGGATGCTCCGTGCGACCGGACACGACGCGGCGCTCCTCGACGGCGGCGTCGGCGCGTGGCCCGGTCCGCTCGAGCGCGGCGTGCGCAGCCGGGCACCCGCGTCGTTCGCCGCGCGCCCGTGGCCCGAGGAGCTCCTCGCGTCGATCGAGGACGTCGCGTCGCCGCCCGACGGCGCGGTCGTCGTCGACGCGCGCCCGCGAGACCGCTTCGAAGGCGCGCCCGACACGCTCGACCCTCGCGCGGGCCACATTCCGGGCGCGCGCAGCCTGCCGTGCCGCGAGCAGCTCGACGGGTCAGGAGCGCTGCTCGCCCGCGACGAGATCGTCGCGCACGCCGCCGCGGTCGGGATCCGCGCCGGGACGCCCGTGATCGCGACCTGCGGGTCGGGCGTCACCGCGTGCCACGACCTGCTCGTCCTCGAGTGGGCGGGCGTCGGCCGGGGCCGCTTGTTCCCCGGCTCGTGGTCCCAGTGGAGCCGCGACGCGCGCCGTGCGGTCGCGACCGGCCCGGACCGCTAGCCGACCGCCCCTCCCGACCTCCCGGCGATCCGGCGGAGCGGCGCCACGCCTGCGCGGCGCGGGCGCTTCGGATTCCCTTGCGCCGGGCTCGATGCCCGCCGCGCGGCGCAGCTCACCGTAGAGGGCCGCGAGCTGGGGCAGCTGGTAGTGCGCCTGGAGCCCGCTCGGGTTCGGCAGCACCCAGAGCGTCGCGCCGGCGAGCTCCTCGTCCTGCCGGCCGACGACGGCACGCGGACGGCCGAACGCGACCCGGTAAGCCTGGACGCCGAGCACCGCGACGTGTGGCGGGGAGCACGCAGCGACGGTCTCCTCGAGCGCACGCGCACCCGCGCGCAGCTCGCCGGCCGAGAGCTCTGCCGCGCTCGCCGAGCACCGTCGGACCAGGTTCGTGAGCCCGACGCCGAGGTCGACGAGGAGCCCCTGCTCGCTCGGCCGCAGCACCCGGTCGGTGAAGCCCGCCGCATGGAGCACCGGCCAGAACCGGTTCCCCGGGCGGGCGAAGTGGTGGCCGACGCGCGCGGACGTGAGCCCGGGATTCGTCCCGCACAGCAGCACCGTGACGCGGGGCCCGACGAGGTCGGGAAGGAGCAGCTCGCCGGGGGCGCCGGGGGGCGCGCCGGTCGACATCGACCGAGCATCGCGCACCTCGTGCGCGCACGCGGCGCGGGCGTGGGTTGCCGCGCCGGCGGCAGACCCGTCGCGCGCCCGCGTTCCCGCGACCACCTCCGAAGCTGCGAACCATATTTATGTCTGTAACATGCCTTGGAAGGCATAACAACCATAAATATCGTCGTACTGGTCCGTACTTCAGAAGCACTATTGGGGAGTGGGGTCACTATAGTGGCTGATGGAGGTCAGGACATGCGCAACGATGAGCTCGGGCAGAGGCTGGGGGAACGCGTCCGAGCGCTGCGGTCCGCCCGGCGACTCACCCAGGCCGAGCTTGCGGAGCAGGCGAACGTGTCGGTCGGGGCGCTCAAACA